>JAZKBC010000094.1:46131-49003 GCA_040388825.1 Acidobacteriota bacterium
CGTCTTCAGCAGCGGCAGATTCGCATCATCCCCCACCGCAAACACCTCCGTCCGCGGCCGCGCCGACTTCTTCCACGCCGCCGCATACTTCGCCGCAATCGTCCGCCCCACCACCGACTCCCCACGATCCGCTCCGCCATCCGTAAACAGATACAGACTCGCGCTTCCACCCTGCGCCTGCGCCAACCCCGCAGCGAGCGCCTTGCCCAAATCCGTCCCACCCCGCAAACGGCTGGCCTTCACAAACGCCAGCGCCGCCTCAATCGCCTCCGGTGTAGCCGCCACCGCCGACGGCTTGAACAGCGCCACATCCTGGTTGAACAGGATCAGCGAAAACTTATCCTGCGCCTTCAACCCGCGCAGCACAGCCTCCAGCGCTCCATAACTCCGCTCCAACTTGTCCCACTGCATCGAAAGCGAAGTATCCAGCAGCAGCACCACATCTCTCCCCGCCGCATCGCTCTTCGTCTCCGCACTCGCCGCAGTCTCAGGCGCCACCAGCGTCTGCGCCAGAAAGAACCCCGGCTGCACCCCCGTCTTCACTGGACTCACTTCATCCGCCGACGGCATCGTCATCCGCGGATTCCGAAACGTCGCCACCACCATCTGATCCGCGGCCTTCGCGTCCAGCTTCCACCCCAGCGCCAGATCCTCATTCAACGCAACATTCGTCCCCGCCCAATCGCCCACCACCGCATGCGCATCGTTCCGCGAAAACGTCAGCCCATACGCCTTGCTCTTCAGCGCAAAATCCGTCATCGCTATAGCCGACTTCAGCTCGACATGAATCTTCAGCTTTCCCGCCGTCTGCGCCGCATACATCGCCGGCGTCAGCGGAAACACGAACCCCTGCGCAAACCCTTCCGCCCGCAGCTTCTGGTGATACTCCAGCTCCAGCCGCTTGGTCCCCCACGCCGGGATCGGTGTAATCTTCGCCGTAAATGTCGAGTCTTCCTTCGCATCCGACCCATCCCGCTCCCCCGCCTCCAGCAGTCCCGGATCAATCGCATTCCGCTTCGCCTGCTCGTAAATCTCCTCCGCCCGCTTCCGCTCCAAAATCACCGCCGGAATCCGCACCACTCCATCCCACGTCGCAAAGTCCGAAACCGTGCTCCCCGTCGGCAGCGCAAAAACGTACGTCCCCTCCTGCATCTTCCCCGTGTGGTTCGCAAAAATCTGCGTCACATACACCCGCGCATCGCCATCGTCCACGACCACGTTCACGCTCATCTCTTCGAGCGAAAGCACCTTCGCATCCGGCTGATCCTTGCCCATCGGCATCAGCACACCCGACTGCGCCAACGCGCATCCGCCCACCATCAACATCGCCGCACAAATCAACCGCCGCTTCATGGAAGCTCCGTTTCCGCAACTCGCACCAACCCATTCGCCGTTCCCACATAAACCTCGCCGCCGCGCTCCGCAAACGCCGTAACGTCCCGCGAAGGCAAACCCTCCACCACCGTCGACCACCTTCGCGACCGCCGATCGAACACCAGCATCCCTCCATCCAGCGTCCCCACCAACACATGATTTCCAGCGACCAGCATCGCGTTCGGATTCACCACCGCCCCGCTGCCCGCACCATCCATCGCACTCACAACACCAGCCGCACTCATCGCCACAACACCCCCGCCATACGTCCCCACAAACCACTCATCGCCCACCTTCGCAATCGCGGTAATCCAGTTCCTCTTCAACCCCGAGTTCCGCAGCGTCACATTCCTCCGCACCGTCGCCGCATCCACCATCGAAATCCCCGCCAGCGTCCCCGCCATCACCACATCACTCTTCGCGTCAGCCGCCAGCGCATACACATGGTTGTTCGCCAGCCCCTGAAAGCTGTACAAACTCTGCGCCCCTCCCGCACCCATCAGCGTCAGCCCCGCCGGGGTCGCTACCGCCATCCCACTCCCGCTGAACGCCACATCCGTCACCTGGTCCGAAATCAACCCATCCTTCCGCCCCAGCACCTGCTTCTCCACCGGCCTGCCACGCGCAGCATCGAACAGCACCAACCCATTCGCCGTAGCCACATCCACGGTCCCACGCTTCGCATCCGCCACAATCCGGTTCACGCAGAAAACGTGGTCATCCTCCACATGCTGCGCGCGTCCACTCTCCACATCCAGCACATCCAGCCCGCGATCGAAGTACCCCACCCAAAGCCGTCCATCCGCTCCAAACCCCAACGCCGAAACATTCGCATCCGCCAACCCACCCCCGCTCACTCCCAACACCTTCGTCCATCCACCCACACCCTTCCGCAACAACCCATCCGACCCCACCGCAAACAACTCCCCGCCTCCAGTAAAGAACCGCTCCACCTCCACCGAACTATCCCCTCGTCCGAACCCCGCGCTCACACCCTCCACAAATCTGTCATCTCGACCGGAGTCGGCGCTCTTTGCCGACGCAGCGGAGAGACCTGCAGCTTTGCGGCCACGACCGCCACCCACGCCAATCGCCCTCACCCCCTGATCAACCGTAGCCACCTCCAGCGTCTCCCCACTCACCGCCAGCGCCCGCACAAACAACCCCACCCCCACCACCCTCTCCACATGCCCATCCCGAATCACCGCCACCCCCCGCGGCCCACCCACAAACACCCCCGCCGAGCTCACCGCAACATCGCTCACCATCGCGTCCGGCAGTCCCTCGCTCACGCCCACCGTCTCCATCGTCCCCGCATGCCAATGAACCACACCCTGCGTCCGCGTCCCCACCCAGAAATCCCCTTCATCCCCCGCCAGCGCCGTCACCCCAACCCCCGCCAGCCCCTCCGCAAACACCCGCAGCTTCTTCCCATCGAACACCAGCAGCCCCGCCCGCCGCGTCCGTGTCGCCCGCGCCGCCGGTGATCGGCACGGCG
>JAZKBC010000095.1:0-5118 GCA_040388825.1 Acidobacteriota bacterium
CGCGGAATCTGGTTCAGATGACGGAGCTGGGGTGGTGACGGCTTCGAGCGCCGGAGCGGTGGCGGCTTCGAGGAGGGCGGGGAGCTGGCGCCAGATGAGGAGGGATTCGAAGCGTTCCTTGTTGAACCAGGTGTTGCCGTCGGAGAGATTGACGCCGGTGAGCCAGCGGATGTCGGGGTCGGTCCAGAGGGTGGCGTCGTAGAGCGTGGTGGAGGAGGCGGGCTGGAGGAGTTGCAGACGGACGCGGGCGGCGGCTTGCCAGGCGGCCTCGCCTTCGAGGCCGAGGGAGGAGAAGATTTCGCCGAGCGCGTTGCGGAGCTGGAGCTTGTCGAAGAGAGTGGTGGGCGTGGTGGGCCAGGGGAGGCTGGCGAGAGCGATCCAGGCGAGGGTTGGGCCCCAGGTGGGTTCGGCGGCGCGGCCGTCGGCGACGATGGGGAGGATTTCGCGGACGTTGGGCGGCCAGAGGGTGGAGAAGTTGCGCTCGAATGCGGTGAGCTGGACGGCGGCGAGGGTGAGGCGCTCGCAGGTGTGGCGGAAGTGCTCGGCGGGGGTGAGAGATTCGCCGTTCGGTCGCGCGGTGGCGTGGTGCTCGACGAGGCTGCGGTCGTGGGGAGTGAGGCTGGAGAGCCAGCAGTCGTAGAAGAGCTCGGCGTGTTCGATGAAGGAGAGGACGCGGGGGTCGAGGGTGGTGGAGGCGGCGCTGGCTTCTGTGGCCGCCCACTCATGCCGCAAAGAGCGCGTCATGAATGGGGCACCCGATTCCGTACCTGGCTTCGCATCAGCTGGGGTAAGGGTGGTGCGGTTGCCGGGTGCGGAGGGCTCGGCGGGGTGTGCGGTTTCGTAGGCTAGCGCGGCGAGCGACTGGATGTGCACGGGGCTGATGGTGTGGCGGAGGCTCTCGTGGAGCGGACGGAGGCGGAGGCGGGTGAGCGCGTCGTCGAGAGAGCTGACACCCTGGCCGGCGAGAGCGTCGCAGAGGCGGTCCCACGGAGCTTCGGCGGTGGCGTGGAGCTCGCGCCAGTCGAGGAGCACGGCGTACTGGTAGCCGCGGAGATCGACGTGCAGGCCGTGGTGATGGAAGTCGGTGGAGCGGCGGATGTACTCGAGTTGCGAGGCGGTGTCGCGCCAGGCGAGGAGGAGCGAGTTGTCGAGGGGGAGATGGAGGCCGTCCGAGAGGGAACGCTGGCGGAGCTCGCCGGAGCCTTTGTCCATGGAGGCCGCAGAGATGTGGATGGTGCCCTGCGTGGAGCCGTAGCTGTTGTTGTAGAGGATGAGCGCACGCTGGCCGTGGCGCTGGTTGGAGTAGGCGTAGACGTTCTCGTTGACCGTGCCGTAGCCGGTCCAGAAGTCGTAGAGGACGAAGTCGCCGCTTTCGGCGAAGAGGTGGCGGCGATGGAGGAGAGGAGCGATCTCGCGCAGGTGGCGGGCGACGAGGTCGTCGTTGGGGGTCTCCTGCATTTTGGCCTGCTTGAACTCCATGCCGTAGCGCTCGGTGAAGCCTTCAATCTGGCCGTGGCCGAACATGGGGAGGCCGGGGAGCGTGGCCATGAGGGTGGCGACGCCGAAGAACTTGTCGCCGGAGCCAAACTGGTCGATGGCGGTGCGCTCGTCGGGGTTGGACATGAAGTTGACGTAGCGCTTGAGGATGTCGGGGTCGAACTCGATGGTCTTCTTGAGGTAGCTGCGGTACTTGGCGTTGTCTTCGTCGCGCAGCATGTGCATGAAGGCGGAGTTGTAGACGCGATGCATGCCGAGGGTGCGGACGAAGTAGCTTTCAAGCATCCAGAAGGCTTCGGCGAGGAGCAGCGTGCCGGGGACTTCGACTGCGACGCGGTCGACGACTTCGCGCCAGAACTCGTGGGGCATGAGGGCGTCGAACTCCTCCTGCGACATGGCGTTTTCAGCGCGGGATGGGATGCTGCCGCCGGCGCCGGGGAGGGGAAACCATAGGCGCTGGACATGACGTTTGGCGAGCACCATCGCGGCGTCGAAGCGGATGATGGGGAAGAGGCGGGCGACGTAGAGGATGGTCTGGATGACGTGCTCGCGGACGGCGACTTTGGAGTAATCGAGCTGTGCGGTGTCGTTCCAGGCGAAGGTGGTGCCGTCATTGCCGTGGTACATGAAGCGGGTGGCGCCGTCGGCGTGGTGGCGGAGGCGGAAGACGACGGCGGCGTCGGTCTGGTCGTAGTAGTGGTCTTCGATTTTGATTTCGACGCGGGAGTCGGTGGAGAGGTCGGGGCCTTCGAAGGAGTAGACGGGGAAGGGCGACTCCCAGCGGGAGAGGAACCAGTCGGGATTTTCGATGACCCAGTTGGAGTCGATGCCCATATGGTTGGGCACCATGTCTGAAGCGAGGCGGAGGCCGGCTGCGGCGGCGCGGTTGCGGAGGGTTTCGTAGGCTTCGGTGCCGCCGAGGTCGTCGGCGATGCGGTAGTCCTTGAGGGAGTAAGCGGAGGCTACGGCGTCGGCGTGGCCGCGGAGGCGCTTGATGGTGCGTGATGCGGTGCTGCGCTCCCAGAGGCCGATGAGCCAGAGGCCGGTGATGCCGCGCTGCGCGAGGAGCTGCAGCTCTTCGTCGGGGATGTGGTCGAGGCGATGGATGTGGCGCTGGTACTTCTGGCTGAGCTGCTCGAGCCAAACGTAGGTGCTTTTGGCCATGAGGACGACGGTGGGCATCCAGGCCTGGTCGGTGGAGAAGGCTTCGTACTCGTTGAGCGGGGCCTGGTAGTCGGTGGCGTAGCGGCGGACGCGGTTGCCCTGCGCGTCGGTAGTCCACTGCTCTGCGAAGCCGATGTACTCGTCGCCGGCGAAGTCTTCGTTGCCGCGGCCGGGAGCGCCGTGGCGGAACTGGTCGGGGCCTGGCGGGTGGAAGCGCATCCAGATGGCGAGGTCTTCTTCGCGGAGGGTGTCGATGGCGAGCAGGACGCGGCGGAGATCGGGGCCGAGGTGGCGGGTCCAGTGCTCGCGGATGAAGTCGAGCTGCGCGGTGAGGGAGTCGGGCGAGGCGAGGAAGGGAGCGGTGAGGGCTTCGATGAGCGTGCCGACTTCTGGCAGTGGCGGGCGCGTGGTGAAGTAGCTGGGCAGCGCCTCGGTGACCTGTTTGTAGATGGTTTGTTGCTTGAGTGGCTCGTCGGGGAAGAGCTGGCGGAAGGGCTTGAAGGCGGGGTTGGCGTTGGCGAGCCAGAGCATCATGAGCTCTTCGAAGGCGGCTTCGCGGTTGGGGAGGCCGTCTTCGGTGGTGCCCTTGAGCCACTGCTCGGCGGTGATGTGGCCGCGGTAGATGTCGGTGTTGGGGAACTGCTGAGTGAAGGTGAGGAGCAGGCGATCGAGCTGCTCGGGAGAGTTGTGCTGGGCGAAGAAGGCCATGGCGTCGGTGAGGACGTTGGGGTCGACTTCTTTGCGGTACTTGGCGACAAGGGCGTGGGCGAGCTCGTCGATGAGGCCCATGGCGAAGAGGGCGCCGGCGTTGACGGCCTGCGAGGGATCGGCTTGAGGGCCGCGGGCGTCGTTGAGCTGCTGGGCGAGCTTGCGGCTGGCGGCGACGTTGGCGAAGACGACGTTGCCGGTGTAGCTGAAGAGGAGGTCGTCGAGTTGAAGCTGATCGCGAAGCGTGCGTGCGATGTGAAATTCCATGCGGAGGAGCCTCAGTGCAAAGGTGCAGCGGAGATGCTGGGGTCGCGGCCGGGTGGCGCGGTTTTAGGTGAGATGCAGGCCCAGGGGCGGAGGATCATCGTCAGGCTTGATGATACGGGTTGGCAAGTTGGCAGCGTGGTGCGGGCGCCATGAGACGGTGGGCTGCGGTGGAAATATGCTCGGCCGTGCGTGCGATACTGGTTGAAGGGAATTTTCGCGCATGCTCAGTGAGCCATTCTATGACCCGTCCAAGTCATACCTGGAAAACTTCGAGAGCGGCCCATTTGGGGCGTTTGCCCATCCAATTCGATATGCAGAGCCGGGTGAAGCCCGGCATTCTTTTTTAGGGCACAAGGTTTTTGCGCCGCTGGGAATTCCCGCGGGTCCTCTGCTGAATGGCAAGTATGTGAAGGCGGCGCTGGACCTGGGGTACGACCTGCCGGTATACAAGACCGTGCGGACGCGGAAGTATGCGAGCCATCCGTGGCCGAATGTGCTGGCGGTGCATCCGGCGGGGGATTTGCCGGCGGGGCTGCAAAGGCTGGTGGGGGATGAGTGCTATAGCGAGCCGCTATCGATTACGAACTCGTTTGGTGTACCGAGCTTCGATCCGGATTTCTGGCAGCCGGATCTGGCCGACGCGGTGAGTTATGCGCGGGCGGGGCAGGTGGTGATTGCGAGTTACCAGGGGACTAAGTCCGAAGGTGGCGGGGTTGCGGAGTATGTGGAGGATTTTCGGGTTGGGGCGCGGCTGCTGAAAGAGACCGGCGTGAAGATTGTTGAGGTGAATCTTAGCTGCCCGAATGAAGGAACGAGTGCGCTGCTTTGCTTTGACATTGAGCGCGCGAGGATTATCTGCGAGGCCATCAAGGCGGAGTTAGGTGAGACGCAGTTGCTGATCAAGCTGGCTTACTTTGCGGATGAGGCGATGCTGGAGAAGTTTGTGCGAGCGGTGGGGCCGGTGGTGGATGGGATTTGTTCGATCAATACGATTTCCGCGGAGATTGTGGATGCGGAAGGCAGGCAGGCGCTGCCGGGGGCGGGGCGGTTGAACAGTGGAGTTTGCGGGTCGTCGATCAAGTGGGCGGGGTTGGATATGGCGCGGCGACTTACGGCGTGGAGAGAGAAGTTAGGGTTGAGTTATGCCGTTGTCGGTGTGGGTGGATTGAGTTCGGCGGCGGATTTTGATGAGTACCGGCGAGCTGGCGCCGATGCTGCGATGACGGCGACGGCGGCGATGTGGAATCCGCGACTGGCGGAAGAGATCAAGCGAGATGCGCATGAGTTATGAGGTAGCAGAGGCGTTGGTGGCGATCGGCGGCGTGGGCTTTAAGCCGACGGAGCCGATTACGTTCAAGTCGGGGATCAAGAGCCCGGTGTATTGCGACAATCGCAAATTTCCATTTCATCCGGAGCAGTGGGCGAAGGTGATACGCGGGTTTGAGGCGTTGATTGTCGAGGATGCGATTGGGTTCGATGTGG
>JAZKBC010000095.1:5128-19444 GCA_040388825.1 Acidobacteriota bacterium
ATGTGGTGGGAGGCATTGAGGCGGCGGGGATTCCGCATTCGGCCGCGCTGGGGTTTGCGATGCAGCGGCCTTCGGTGTTCATTCGCAAGGAAGCCAAAGGGCATGGGGCGAAGAAGCGGGTGGAGGGCGGGGATGTTGCGGGCAAGCGCGTGATGCTGGTGGAGGACCTAGTGACTACGGGGATGAGCAGCCTCGCGGCGGTGGAGGCGCTGCGCGAGGAGGGTGCGATTGTTACGGATTGCCTCGCGATTATTAGTTATGGATTTGTCGAGGGGAAGGAAGCGTTTGCGAAGGCGGGAGTTATGCTGCATGCGCTGACGTCGTTTGAGGAGGTGCTTCAAGTGGAGTTGAAGAGTGGAGCGCGGGATGAGGTGAGCGCGGCGATTGTGCGGGACTGGCTGGGTGATCCGCAGGGATGGGCGAAGCGAAGGGGGTTGGAGTAGATGGGAGCGATTTTAGATAAGTACAACGCGCGGGTGGATAAGGTGGGATCGTTGCTTTGCGTGGGGTTGGATTCGGAGCTGGAGAGGTTGCCGGAGAGGTTTCGGGAGGAGAAGTATCCGCAGTTTGCGTTCAACAAGTGGGTGATCGAGCAGACGGCGGAGTTTGCGGCTTCGGTGAAGCCGAATATGGCGTTCTATGAGGCGCGCGGCGAGCAGGGCTGGGTGGAGTTACAGATGACGATGGATTATCTGCGTGGGAGTTATCCGGAGTTAGTCACGATCTGTGATGCGAAGCGGGCGGATATTGGGAATACGAATAAGGGGTATGTGGAGGCGGTGTTCGACCGGATGGGGTTTGATGCGATTACGCTGCATCCTTACCTGGGCCGGGAGGCGTTGGCGCCGTTTCTGGAGCGGGAGGATAAGGCTTCGATTGTGTTGTGCCGGACTTCGAACGCGGGGGCGGGGGAGTTTCAGGATCTGGTTTCGGACGGCAAGCCGGTTTGGCAGCATGTGGCCGAGCGGGTGAGTGGGGAGTGGAATGCCAAGGGGAATTGCATGCTGGTAGTGGGGGCGACGTATCCCGAGGAGATGCGGAAGATTCGCGAAGTGGCTCCGGAGTTGACGTTTCTGGTGCCGGGAGTGGGGGCGCAGGGTGGGGATGTGGAGGCTGCGGTGCGGGCAGGACTGGATAAAGATGGGCGCGGGATGATGATTTCGAGTTCGCGGGCGATTTTGTTTGGGGATGACCCGGCGAAGGTAGCTCGCGAGACCAGAGACGCGATCAATGCGGCGAGAGAAGGTGCTCATGCTGCGCATTGAGGGGTTGATTGCGAATCATGATGGAGAGTTTGAGGGAGCGGTGGAGATTGATCCGGCTACCGGGCTGATTGTTGGCGTGGGGCCGAAGGTTGGGCGGAGTGATGTGAACACGGAAGGGTGCGTGATCTTTCCGGGGTTTGGAGATATTCATATTCATGCGCGGGATGATGTGGGGGGAACGCAGAGTTACAAGGAAGATTTTGTAACTGTGGGGGCGGCTTCGATTCATGGGGGAGTTACTCATGTGGCGGATATGCCGAATAACCCGATTGCGCCGGTGGACGATGCGCGGTGGCTGGCGAAGGAGACCGTGGCGGAGCGATGTGCGGTGCACGTGACGCTGTATGCGGGGATTGGGCCGCACACTTCGCCGCTGCAGAGGCATGTTCCTTATAAGGCGTTCATGGGGCCTTCGGTGGGGGATTTGTTCTTTTCGTCGCAGGCGCAGCTGGAGGGAGTGATTGCGGGGTATCGCGGGAAGAATGTGAGCTTTCATTGCGAAGACCCGGTGATTCTGGAAGCACACAAAGGCGAGGCGACGCATGAGCAGCGGCGGCCGGCGGTGGCGGAGATAACGGCTACGGAGTTTGCGTTGTACCTGATCGAGAAGTACGAGTTAGTGGGGAAGTTATGCCATTACTCGACGCGCGGGGGGTTGCCGAAGATTCGGGAGGCGAAGGCGCGGGGAGTGAAGGTGACGGCGGAGGTGACGCCGCATCATTTGTTTTTTGATGGCTCGATGCTGACGGAGGAGAACCGGCTGGCGCTGCAGATGAATCCTCCGCTGCGGAGCGAGGAGGATCGGCTGGCGCTGATTGCGGCATTGAAGGATGGGTTGATTGATTACGTCGCGACGGACCATGCGCCGCATACGCTGGAGGAGAAGAGCAAGGGTGTGAGTGGGGTTCCGCTGCTGGATACGTATGGGGCGTTTGCGACGTGGCTGATGGCGGAGCATGGGTTTTCGGCGGAGGATGTGGCACGGGTTTGCGCGTGGCATCCGGGACAGTTTGTGAAGGAGTTTCTGCCGGCCGGGATGGGTGAGGGGTTTGGGAAAGTGGCGGCGGGGTATGTGGGGTCGCTGACGATTTTGGATATGAAGCGGCCTTGGACGGTGAAGCGTGAAGAGATGAAGACGAAGTGTGCGTGGAGTCCGTTTGAAGGGTTTACGTTTCCAGGGAGAGTGAAGGCGACGGTGGTGCGGGGCAGGGTTTATGAGCAGGAGTAGCGCATGGAGAAGTTGAAACACGTTTTGAGCACGAAGCAGTTCGAGGATCCGGAGCTGTTGGAGTACCTGTTTACGTCGGCCGAGCAGATGGAGCGCGATGATGCGGCGCGGATGTTGCCGGATGTGCTGCGGGGACGGATCCTGGCGACGATCTTTTATGAGCCGAGCACGCGGACGCGCTTCAGCTTTGAAGCTGCGATGCAGAAGCTGGGTGGGGGTTTGCTGACGCAGGAGAATGCGAGTGCGAACTCGTCGGCGTCGAAGGGCGAGACGATTGCGGATTCGATTCGGGTGATTGGGAACTATGCGGATGCGATTGTGCTGCGGCATCCGGTGGAAGGAACGGCGCAGGAGGCGGCGGCGATTTCGCCGGTGCCGCTGATCAACGCGGGCGATGGCGTGGGCGAGCATCCGACGCAGGCGCTGCTGGACCTGTATACGATCCGGCGGGAGATGGGTCGGCTGGAACGGCTGCGCGTGGCGATGATTGGCGACCTGAAGAATGGGCGGACGATTCATTCGCTGCTGCCGTTGTTGACGCTGGGGAAAGAGGTCGAGGTGGATCTGGTGGCGCCGGATTCGCTGCGGCTGCCGGAGAAGTATGTGGAGGACATGAAGGCGCGGGGGGTGGTGTTTCATGAGCGCGACAATATGGATGGCGTGCTGGAGACGGCGGACGTGCTGTACGTGACGCGGGTGCAGCGGGAGCGGTTTGCGGTGGAGGCGGAGTATGACGCGGTGAAGGATGCGTTTCGCATCGACACGCGGGCGGCGGCGAAGATGAAGCCGTTCGCGATTATCATGCATGCGCTGCCGCGGGTGAATGAGATTTCGGTGGAGGTGGATACGGACAAGCGGGCGGCTTACTTCCGGCAGGCGAAGAATGGGCTTTATTTGAGGATGGCGTTGCTGAAGTACCTGTTGGGCTAAGATTCATCGTCTTTTAGCAAAACGGGCCGCGTTGGAGGGATAGACTCAGACCGATCAGGGTGTGAAGGTACCTGGTCCAGGAGAGTTTGTGAGTCAAGCTGTTTTCGTCCTGGAAGATGATGCGGACATCAGCCGGCTGGTGCAGTATCAGTTGGAGCGGGCTGGATTTTCAGTGAAGGCTTATGGGGCGATTGGGACCATTGTTCAGGATGCGGAGAGGGCGCGGCCGGCGCTGTTTCTGCTGGACATCATGGTTCCGGGTGGGGATGGGCTGGACCTTTGCCGGCGGCTGCGGCAGCATCCGACGCTGAGCGCGGTGCCGATTATTTTTGTGACGGCGCGGGCGGCGGAGAATGATCGCGTTCAGGGGCTCGAGCTGGGCGCGGATGATTACATCACCAAGCCTTTTGGAACGCGGGAGCTGGTGGCGCGCGTGCGTGCGGTGCTGCGGCGGTTTGAGCGGCCGGAGACGGCGGCGGCTTCGGTGATCACGATTGAAGAGATTGAGATTGATGGCGGAGCGATGCAGCTGCGGGTGAAGGGCGAGATCGTTCCTACGACGGCGACGGAGTTTCGGCTGCTGGACTATCTGGCGCGGCATCCGGCGCGGGTTTATAGCCGTGACCAGTTGCTGGATGCGGTGTGGGGCGATGCGCGGTTTGTGACGCCGCGGAGCGTGGATGTGTATGTGCGGAGGATTCGCGAGAAGATTGAGAGCGACCCGGAGACGCCGCGGTATTTGAAGACGATGCGTGGGGCGGGGTACAGGTTTGAGATTCCGAAGGTGCAGGCAGTGGAGAGTCGCGCGTAGACAGGTGGGCGCGGGTGATCTGTGGGATGCTGAGTAGGTGATGAAGCGGAGCCTGTTGGCGGCGTTGGGGGTGCGGGTTGCGGCTGCGGTTGCCGTGACGGTGCTGCTGGTGCTGATGGTTCCGGCGTGGTGGATGGGGTTGCTGGCGGGGTTGCTGGCGGCGGGCTGGGCTGCGGTTTCCTGTACGCGGGTGGTGGAGCGGGCGGTGGAGTCGGTGATGCCTCCGCGGATGGCAGTGACGCTGCGCGATGCGGAGGTTCAGCCGGATGAGGCGGTTTTGGGGCCGGCGATTGCGTGGCCAACGCTCGAGGCGTTTGAGGGCCTGGCGGAGGCGATCGAGGGACAACGGTCGCGGCTGCTGCGGTGGCAGGCGGAGACGGCGGAGAATCAGCGGAAGCTGGAGCTGCTGCTGGACTCGATGCAGGACCTGGTGGTCGCGGTGGATGCGGCGGGTCGGATTGCATGGACCAACGAGCCGATGCAGCAGTTGATGACGGGGGTTTCGGGGTCGGTACGGCGAGGGCACTCGCTGGTGCAGACGATTCGCGAGCCCGAGGTGCTGGAGTGCGTGCGCGTGGCGCTGGAAGAGCGCAACGTTGCGGAGCGGGCGGCGGTGCAGTTTCCGGCGGGGAAGATTTTTGCGGTGAGCGCTGCTCCGATGGCTGAAGGTGGAGCGGTAGTGGTGCTGCGCGATGTGACGCGGATTGAGAAAATGGAGCGGACGCAGAAGGAGTTTGTGGCGAATGTTTCGCATGAGCTGCGGACGCCGCTTACTTCGATCATGGGGTATGTGGAGCTGCTGATCGATGAGGGGAAGTGGGAGCGCGAGCTCGATGGTGAAGGCGAGGCGGTGGAGGGTGGAGGGACGGGGCTCGAATTTCTGGAGGCGATTCAGAAGAGCGCGTACCGGATGGGCAGGCTGACGGAAGATCTGCTGGTGATGGCGAAGGTGGACTCCGGCGACCAGAAACTGCGGCCGGTGCCGACGAAGGTGGCGACGGTGATCCAGGAGGCGATGGATGCGACGAGCGGGCTGCTGAAGGAGGATGCGCGGCTGGAGGTGGCGTCGATGGTGGAGACCGAGGTGCTGGCGGATATGGATGCGGCGCTGCAGGTATTGGGGAATTTGATTGAGAATGCGCTGAACTATGGGATAAGGCCGGGCGAAGGTGGGGTGGTGGTGCTCGCGGCTGAGCGGGTGGACGAGCTGCCGGGGATGGTGCAGTTCAGCGTGCAGGATTTTGGGGCGGGGATTGCCAGCGAGCATCGGGAACGGATCTTCGAGCGGTTTTACCGCGCAGACAAGACGCGGTCGCGGGAGTCGGGCGGGACGGGGCTGGGGTTGTCGATTGCGAAGCACCTGGTGGAGGCGCACGGAGGGACGATCTGGGTGGAGAGCGACCTGGGGCGGGGGAGCCGGTTCTGCTTTACGCTGCCGGAGAACCGGCGTCCGGCTGCTGTGGTGGCTGGGGACCTTGTTGAGGGTTGAGGGTACCCTTTCCGATATTCTTCATTTATTCACACGGCGTTAACATTTGGCTGACGGCCGGTGCGCGGTGGCTGCGATGAGGAATGATGAGACGAGCTGGGTTTCTGGCTGCGGCGATGATGGCCGGGGCGATGATGTCTGCGCAGGCGCAGAGCGGAAGTGGGGCGGGTGCTTCGGCGCAGGGTGGGGCGGTCTCGGCTACTGAGGCGGAGATTCGTGAGCTGCGGGAGCAGTTGAAGGTGCAGCAGGAAGAGATTGATGCGCTGAAGGCGGAGCTGCGGGGTCGCGTGGGTGTGCCCGCTGCGGCTGCGGGTGAAGGGCCGGGGGCGGTCGCCTCGCCGGCTGCTGCTGCGGCTGCGGGACCGCCATCCCGTTCGGCGGTGCGGACGGTCGCGCATGCGGCGGAGCCGAATCCGGTGGCGAATTCAATTGCCGTGGCGCGCGCGCCGGTGGCGAAGCCGGAGGAAGGCATCGCATTCAAGGGAGTTCGGCTTATTCCGGGAGGATATGTCGCGGCGGAAACGGCGACTCGTACGCGGGCGCTGAATGCGAGCATCAATACGCCGTTCAACGCCACGCCTTATATGAACTCCGGCGATGCGCATGTGACGGAGTTTGAGGGCACGGGCCGACAGTCGCGGCTGAGCCTGCTGGCTGAGACGGATGTTCCGTTTGGCAGGGTGAGCGGGTTTTACGAGATGGATTTACTGGGAGTGGGGGCGAACTCCAACAACAACCAGAGCAACAGCTACGTGCTGCGGCAGCGGCAGGCGTGGGGCCGGCTGGAGCGGCAGAATGGGTTCGCGCTGACGGCCGGGCAGATGTGGTCTCTGGTGACGGAGACGCAACTGGGGTTGTCGGTGGGGACGGAGAACTCGCCGCATACGATCGATTCGCAGTATCACGTGGGGTTCTCGTGGGCGCGGCAGTATGGTGTGCGTGTGACGCAGAGGATGGGCCATGCGGAGCTGGGGCTGGCGGTGGAAGAGCCGGCGATTGTGAACTTTACGTCGGCGGCTGTGCCTCCGAACTTTTTTGTGGGTGGCGTGGGCGCTGGGGGTGGAGCGTATAACCCAGGGAGCGTTTATTCGACGAACGCGGCGCCGGATGTGGTGGTGAAGGTGGCTGCCGACAAAGGCGGGCTGCATCTGGAGGCGGGAGGAATTGTGCGGTTCTTCCGGTCGAGGATCTATCCGAACCAGACAACGAACGCGGGCAGCACGGCGCAGACGGGGGCGTATAACTCAACCGTCGTGGGCGGAGGAGCGTTTGCGAGCGTGCGGATTCCGGTGGGGCATGGCTTCGATATCGGGCTGCATGCGATGGGCGGCGATGGCGTGAATCGCTATGGGACGTCGCAGCTTGCGGATGCTACGGTGCATGCGAATGGGGTGCTGGAGCCGCTGCGGGGTGGGCACGGGATGGTGTCGTTGATCGCGCGGCCTGCGCGGAAGCTGGAGCTGTTTGGGTATGCCGGGACGGAGTATGCGCAGCGGACGTTCTATGACGTGGCGGGGACGATCTATGGGTATGCGCCGCCGAGTTTGAGCGTGAGTGGATGCTTTGCGGAGCAGGGGACGACGAGTGCGACGGGCACGGCTCCGAATGATCCGAGCGCGAGCTGCGGGGCGCAGACGCGGGATCTCGCGCAGGGAACTGCTGGATTTACGTGGAGATTTTTCGATAGCGCCGAGAAGGGGCGGTTCCAGTACTCGATGCAGTACAGCTACCTGACGAAGACGGCTTGGGCGGGGTTGATGAGCGGGACGTATGGTGCGAGCGGAGCGATTTATGCGGCTCCGCATGCGACCAATAACATGGTGTTCACGAGCTTCCGGTACTACATACCTTAGAGAATCGAGCAGAGCGAGGCGGAAGCGAGTGGTCTTCTGCGCGGCGATAGCGCATCCTTGAAAGAGGATGAGAGCCGAGGAGAGGTTTGTGAGAACGACGATTTGGCCGGCGATGGCGCTGGCAGGGCTGGTGATGCTGGCGGGTTGCAAGGCGAACCCGGGAGCGGCGAGCCATGGGAACCCGAACGACATTACGGGAGCGGGAGCGACGTTTCCGAACCCGATTTACTCGCGCTGGTTTACGGAGTACGGGCGGCTGCACGACGGTGTGCGGATCAACTACCAGTCGGTGGGATCGGGTGCCGGAATTCGGCAGGTGTCGAAGCAGATTGTGGACTTTGGCGCTTCTGACGGGCCGATGAGCGATGCGCAGTTGAAGGCGGCGCAGGTGAAGATTCTGCACATTCCGACGGTGCTGGGTGCGGTGGTGCCGGTGTACAACCTGCCCGGGCTGAATGCGGAGCTGCGGTTTTCGCCGGAGGTGATTGCGGACATTTACCTGGAGAAGATCAAGCGGTGGAACGATCCGCGGATCGTTGCGGACAACCCCGGAGTGACGCTGCCGGACCACGTGATTCTTCCGGTGTATCGGTCGGAGGGCTCGGGGACGACGTACATCTTTACGAACTTCCTGTCGAAGATCAGCCCGGAGTTCAAGCAGACGATTGGGTGCAACACCAGCGTGCTGTGGCCGGTTGGAATTGGGCAGAAGGGCAACGAGGGCGTTGCGGGGATTGTGCGGAACGCGAAGTACTCGTTTGGATATGTGGAGCTGATTTATGCGGCGCAGAACCACATGCTGTATGGCGCGGTGAAGAATGCCGACGGGAAATGGGTGAAGGCGACGACAGCGACGGTGACCGCTGCAGCCGCTTCCGATGCGGCGGAGATGCCGGCGGACTACCGGGCTTCGATTACGAATGCACCGGGGGCGGAGTCGTATCCGATTGCTTCGTATACCTGGTTGCTGATTCCGGCGCACTGGCGGAATCCGGAAAAGGGGAAAGTGATGGTGGACTTTTTGACCTGGATGCTGGACCACGGCCAGGCGGAGGCCGCTGGAATGAGCTATGCGCCGCTGCCGGCCGATGTTGCGGCTCGGGTGAAGAAGACGCTGGCGGAGATCGATTGAGCGTGTCCTCCGCGCGTTGCGAAAAGGAAGGGAAACGGCGAAATTCACGCCTTGTTCACATTCCTTTAATAAACTTGTTGTGGAGCCCTGAAAGCCACGCATGGATGAACTGAAGCAGGAGACGCAATCGACGGCTGAGCCGGCCAACGGGGCTGGGCCGATTGCGATGCGGCAGATGCAGGTGGCGGCTCCGGTTGCCGCGGCAGCGAAGACGGGTGGTGAGATGCCGCCGTCGGTGGTGCGGACGTTTCTGCAGGGCAAGAGTTCGGGGCGATGGGCGGATGGGGCGTTCAGCGGCGTGATGCTGCTTTGCGCGATGAGCATTTTCTTCATCGTGGCGCTGATTGTGTTTGTGCTGGTGATGAACTCGAATGAGTCGATCCATGCGTTTGGGTGGCACTTCTTTGTAGGGCGGGTATGGAACCCCGTGAGCGGAAGGTTTGGAGCGCTGCCGTTTATCTGGGGCACGCTGGTGTCGAGCCTGCTGGCGCTGGCGATGGCGGTGCCGCTGGCGCTGTGCGTGTCGATATTTCTGCTGGAGATTTGCCCGCTGCCGCTGCGGGCGCCGATTTCGTTTCTCACTGAGCTGCTGGCGGCGATACCGAGTGTTGTGTACGGGCTTTGGGGAGTGTTTGTGCTGGTGCCGCTGATGCGCGACCACGTCGGTCCCGTGCTGGAGCGCGTGCTGGGGTGGACTGGCTCGTTTGCGGAGCCGAACTTCGGCGTGGGGCTGTTTACGGCGAGCGTGATTCTGGCGGTGATGATTTTTCCGGTGATCAGCTCGATCAGCCGTGATGTGATGCGGGCGGTTCCGGTGAATCAGCGGGAGGCTGCGCTGGCGCTGGGAGCAACGCGGTGGGAGATGATTCGCATTGGCGTGCTGCGCAATGCGCGGATCGGCATTGTGGGGTCGGTGATCCTGGGGCTGGGGCGCGCGCTGGGCGAGACGATGGCCGTGACGATGGTGATCGGCAACCATGCGGCGATTGCGAAGAATCTGTTTGCTCCGGGATACACGCTGGCGAGTGTGATTGCGAACGAGTTTACGGAAGCTACGGGCGATTTGTATTTGAGCGCGCTGATTGAGATTGGGCTGGCGCTGTTCCTGGTGACGATTGTGGTGAATGCGATTGCGCGGTTGCTGGTGTGGGCCGTAACGCGCGGCAATACAGCGAGGCATGCGTAAATGGGATCGCTTCCGGTACGCACGGCACGGGTGGAACGAGCACTGAAGGCTCGGCGCACCGCCACGAACCATGCGGTGACGGGGTTGGCGATTGCGAGCACGGTGGTGGTGTTGGCTCCGCTGGTGGCGATTCTTGGGTACCTGATCTTCAAAGGTGCGAGCTCGCTGAACTGGGCTTTCTTTACGCATGTTCCGGCGCCGGTGGGCGAGGGCGGCGGAGGCATGGCGAACTCGATTGTTGGCTCGGGTGTGATTCTTGGTTTGGCGAGCCTGCTGGGTATTCCGGTGGGCATTGGCGCAGGTGTTTATCTTGCGGAGTATGGGCGCGGGCGGATGATCGGCAACATCGTGCGGTTTACAGCGGATGTGCTGAACGGCGTGCCTTCGATCGTGATGGGCGTGGCGGTCTACGCGCTGGTGGTGTCGCGGCAGCAGCATTTTTCAGCGCTGGCGGGCGGGATCGCGCTGGCGATCATGATGGTGCCGACGATTGCTCGTACGACCGAAGAGATGCTGGCGACGGTGCCGCATTCGATTCGTGAAGCGGCGTTCGGACTGGGGATTGCGAAGTGGCGGACGATTGTGTCGATCAGCCTGCGCACCGCTTCGCCGGGAATCATTACGGGCTGCATGCTGGCGTTTGCGCGGGTGGCGGGAGAGACGGCGCCGCTGCTGTTTACGGCGTTCGGCAACCAGTTTTGGAGCTTCAACGTAAACCAGCCGATTGCGGCGCTGCCGCTGCAGATCTATGTGTACGCGCTGAGTCCGTATGATGAGTGGCACAGGCTGGCGTGGGCGGGGGCGCTGGTGCTGATTGCGCTGATCATGGTTTCGGTGACGCTGGTGCGCGTGTTTGCGGCGCGGGGCATGCTCAAGGGAGGCAACTAAGTGGGTGTCGAGATTCGCGTGACGGACCTGAACGCGTGGTACGGTCCGGTGCATACGCTGAAGGATGTGACGCTGAACATACCGGCCAATCATGCGACCGCGCTGATTGGGCCTTCGGGCTGCGGCAAGAGCACGTTCGTGCGTTGTTTGAATCGCATGCACGAGACCAACCCGATTGCGCGCGCCGAAGGAACGGTGTGCATGGGCGAACTGGACATCTACAAGGATGCGTCGCCGGTGGAGATCCGGCGGCGGATCGGGATGGTGTTTCAGCGGCCCAATCCGTTTCCGACGATGTCGATCTATGACAACGTGGCGAGCGGGTTGAAGCTGAATGGGTTTCGCAAGAAGCGCGTGCTGGATGAGATAGTCGAGCGCTCGTTGAAGCAGGCTGCGCTTTGGGACGAGGTGAAGGACGACCTGCGGAAGAAGTCGGGTGCGAGCCTTTCAGGCGGGCAGCAGCAGAGGCTGTGCATTGCGCGGGCGCTGGCGGTGGATCCTGAAGTGCTGCTGATGGATGAGCCGGCGAGTGCGCTGGATCCGGTTTCGACGGCGAAGATTGAGGATTTGATCTTTCAGTTGAAGGATCAATATACGATCGTGATCGTGACCCACAACATGCAGCAGGCAGCTCGCGTGGCGGAGAAGACCGGCTTCTTCCTGAATGGAAGGCTGGTCGAGTTCGACGCGACACACAAGATCTTTACGATGCCCTCGGACAAACGCACCGAGGATTACATCACGGGGAGGTTCGGGTGATGCGAATCAATTTTCAGCAGAAGCTGGACGAGTTGAAGGAACGGCTGCTGGTAATGGCCGGACTCGTGGAGCAGGCCATTCAACGGGCGACGGAAGCTTACTCGACGCGCGATCTGCAGCTTTGCGAGCTGGTGAAGCTGTCGGAACCGGCGATCAATCGCATGGAACGCGAGATCGATCAGGCGGCGCTCGATCTGCTCGCTATGGAGCAGCCAATGGCTGTCGATCTGCGCTTCATCATCGCCGTGATTCGCATCAATGCCGACCTCGAGCGGGTGGGCGACCAGGCGGTGAACATCGCTTCGCGGGTGCAGGATTTGGGTATGTTTGCGAACATCGATATTCCGGTGGACATTCCAAAGCTGGCGTCGCTGGCGTCGGCGATGGTGCGCAAGGCGCTGCAGTCGTTCATTGAAGGCGATGCTGACCTGGCGCAGAGCGTGCTTTCGCTTGATGACCAGGTGGACGAGATGAACCGCGAAGCGTTTCGGTCGCTGGGAGAGCTGATCCAGAGCAAGCCGGCGATGACGCCGCAGGCGCTGAACGCGCTGATTATTTCGCGCAACCTGGAGCGCGTGGGCGACCACGCAACGAACATCGCCGAGGATGTAATCTTCTGGGTGCGTGGAGCGGATGTTCGCCATGGCGCGATGGTGGAGAGAGACAAGATCTGATGAGTGAAGCGACCGAGAATGCGATAGCCAGGCTGCGGGCTGAGGTGCTGGCGGCGAACCTGGAGATTGTGGCTCGGGGGCTGGTGCTGTACACGTTCGGCAACGCCAGCGGGATCGATCGCGAGCTGGGGCTGGTGGCGATCAAGCCGAGCGGCGTGGCGTATGACGTGTTGAAGGCTGACGATCTGCCTGTCTATACGCTCGCGGGCGAGAAGGTTGCGGGGACGATGAAGCCGTCGTCCGATCTCGACACGCACCTGCATCTGTATCGCGAGTTCACGACGATTGGGGCAGTGGTGCATACGCACTCGGAGTACGCGACGGCGTGGGCGCAGGCGGGGATGGCGATTCCGGCGTATGGAACGACGCATGCGGATTACTTCCACGGGCCGGTGCCGGTGACGCCTCCGCTGACCGATGAGGAGATCAACGGTGAGTACGTACTGAACACCGGGGTCGCGATTACGCGCGAGTTTGCGGGGCGTGATCCGCTGGCGGTTCCGGGCGTGCTGGTGGCGGGGCATGCGCCGTTTGTGTGGGGACGCGATCCGCATGAGGCCGCGCACAATGCAGTGGTGCTGGAGGCGGTGGCGCGCATGGCGTACCTGACTGCTACGTTGAAGAGCAACGCGGCGGAGGTTTCGCAGGCGCTGCTGGACCGGCATCATTTCCGCAAGCATGGAGCGAAGGCGACGTACGGGCAGTAAGGCTGCGCGGGTTCCGAGTGGTGGGTTGACTGAGACCTGCGCGGACTTTTGTTGGTACTGTTGTTGCGTTGGCTTGATGCGGTATGGTGATGCGGATTTCTCGAGAGATCGATCTCTCGCCTGAGGAGCGGCTGGCGCTATGGCGGTTGTGGCTGGAGTGGACTTTGGCACGCTGAGCGTTCGCGTGACGTTGCTGGATTCGGTGAAGGGGAGACTGGCGACGGAGTCGGCGGAGTATCCGCTGCATCGCAAGCGCGAGGACCCGGATTTAGCGACGCAGAGCCACGCCGACCAGATGCGGGCGCTGGTGGAGGCGACGCGTGAGGCGCTGGAGACCGCAGGCATTGACGGTGAGACGGTAGAGGCGATTGCGCTCGATACGACGGGGTCAAGCGTGGTGGTGGTGGGCGAGGGGATGGAGCCGCTCGACGACTACTACCTGTGGTGTGACCACCGCGCGAAGAAAGAGGCCGCGGAGATCACGGCGCTGGCTCATGCGGAGGAACTGGAAGCGATCGACTGGTGCGGTGGCGTTTATTCGCACGAGTGGGGCTTTGCGAAGCTGCTGCACTGGCTGCGGCACAACACGGAAAAGCGCGCGCACTTTGTGTCGGCGTTTGAGCACTGCGACATGGTGGCGGCGACGCTGTGCGGCATCAAGGATGCGAAGCGGGTGAAGAGGTCGGCCTGCGCGATGGGCCACAAGTGGATGTGGAACCCGCGTTGGGGCGGGCTGCCGGCGCAGAGTTTTCTTTCGCTGCTTGATCCGCTGCTGGATGGGATCGTGGAGAAGATGGAGGGCGAGTACCTGACGAGCGACCATCTGGCCGGCCATCTGAGCGCGGAGTGGGCGGAGAAGATGGGGCTGCGCGCGGGGATTCCGATTCCGGTGGGCGCGTTCGATGCACACTGGGATGCGATTGGCGCGGGCTGCCGAGAAGGCGACGTGGTGAACGTGGTGGGGACGTCGACGTGCATTATCGCGATGGGCAAAGAGAGCCAGTTGATTCGTGGAGTCTGTGGTGTGGTGCCGGGTAGCGTGCATCCGCAGTACACGGGCGTGGAGGCAGGGCTGAGCGCGGTGGGCGATATCTTCGAGTCGATTGCGCGACGGGCGAATACGCCGCTGGCGGAGCTGTCGAACGGGCTTGAAAGCTACAAGCCCGCGCAGACGGGATTGCTGCGGTTGACGTGGGATAACGGCGACCGCACGGTGCTGGTGAATGCCGACCTGGGCGGCGTGACGTTTGGATGGAACCTGCTGCATACGGCTCAGGATGAGCTGTTCGCGGCGATTGAGGGAACGGCTCTGCATACGCGGATCATTCTGGAGCGCATGGCGGAAGGCGGCGTGCCGATTGAGCGGGTGATCAATGCGGGTGGGATTCCGCAGA
>JAZKBC010000095.1:19454-28608 GCA_040388825.1 Acidobacteriota bacterium
GGTGTATGCGGATGTGCTGAACAAGCCGGTGCTGGTTCCGGCTGGGACGCCGACGTCGCTGGGGTCGGGGATTTTCGCGTTCCTGGCGGCGGGGACGTACGGGTCGATCGAGGAAGCGCAGAAGGAAGTGTGCCTGCTGCACAAGACATACGAGCCGAACGCGGCTGCCGCAGCGGTCTATGACGAGCTGTATGCGCTCTACCGGAAGGCTTACTTTGCCCTGGGTACGAGGGATGCCAAGGGGGCGTCGATGGGGGAGATTTTGCCGAAGTTACGAGAGCTGGCGGAGAAAAGTCGTCAGGCGATTGTAAATTCTGTGTAACTAGCGCCCTTTGAGCCGGATATCGTGGCACATTGAGGTTCCTTAAGTAACAATGACCGTAGCAAGAATGTTAACCCAGAGGCTAGGCTCAGGACGTATTCTGACGCCACGCTAGGGCTCGTAAGACTTACGCCGATAGAGATCAGAGTTGTACCTCGTGGGATCGGCGCAAGCGCACGCGCGAGTCAAATCGCCGTCTTCGGAAGACGAAAAGTATTCGTCTGCCTGAGGCGGGGAAGGGCCCCTCTTGCTACAACTTTTGCGCGCCTCGCACTTACCTGAGAGTAATTCCAATTAGGTTACCGAGGACGCTATCTTGAACATCGAGTGATTCCCGTGAGAACTTCGGCCCCTGTCCCCTCCTCTTCGCGTCGTCTGTCTGATTCGGATGCGCCTTCCGCCTCCCTCTTTCCGCTTGCACAGGTTCTTCGCGCTGGTAGTTCCCTGCGTCGATGGATGCGTGCGGCCGCAGTCGCTCTGCCTTTGGCAGCCGCAGCACAACTGGCTGTGGCGCAGGGCACGGCGATGTTTCCTGGAACCACTGCCGTAGGTGCGTCCGCTGCGCCGATTTCGGTGACGGTGACGATGACCGGGACGGGTTCAGCGGGCAATCTTGCGGTGTTGACGCAGGGCACGGCGAACAAGGACTTTGTGTTGGCGGGCGGAGGTTCGTGCTCGGCTTCGGGGACGTATTCGGTTGGGCAGCAGTGCACCGTCAACGTAATCTTCAAGCCGCAGTATCCGGGTCTGCGCATGGGCGCGGTCGAGCTGCTGGATGGCGGCGGCGGCTTGCTGGGTGAGGCGCTGGTCAATGGCGTTGCGACCGGATCGCTGGCGATCCTGGCTCCGGGCCGAATTGATACCGTTGCCGGAACGAAGTTTTGGTTTTATGTGCAGGACGGCGTTCTCGCGACGACGGCTCCGATCTTTATTCCGCAGGGCGTCGTGAGCGACGCGGTGGGTAACTTCTACATTGGCGACACGGGCAACAACCGCGTGCGCCGCGTGGACGTTGTGACGGGCTTTATCTCGACGGTAGCGGGCAATGGAACTCCGGGCGTTGGAGCGAACGGCGTTGCGGCGACTTCGACGATGCTGAGCTCCCCCGCGGGCCTCGCGATGGACGGTGCGGGCAATCTATACATCGCCGACAGCGGCAATGGCGCCATCCGCAAAGTGGATGCGGTGACGGGCATCATTACAACGGTGGCCGGCGAGTTGGGCAACCTCGGGTACTCGGGCGATGGCGGCCTGGCGACGAGCGCGCAGCTTTCCCTGCCGGAAGGCCTGGCTTTTGACTCTGCAGGCAACATGTATATCGCGGACTCGGGCAACAACCTCGTGCGCAGGGTTGACGCTTCGACCGGCATCATCACCACCGTCGCGGGTACAGGCACGGCCGGATACAACGGTGACAATATTCCGGCGACGACGGCGCAATTGAGCGGGCCGTGGAACGTCGCCGTGGGTCTGAATGGAACGCTGTACATCGCGGACCTTTCCAACAACCGCGTACGCAAGGTTTCAGGCGGCACGATCACAACGGTGGCTGGCAACGGCACGCAGGGCTACTCGGGCGATAACGCAGCGGCGAGTGTGGCTGAGCTCAACGCTCCTGAAGCCGTGGTTCTGGATCCTGCGGGCGACATTTATATTGCAGACTCGGGCAACAACCGGGTGCGCGAAGTTAGCGCCTCGACCGGCAAAATCACTACGATCAGCGGCAACAACAGCCAGGGATTCGCGGGTGATGGCGGCCCGGCCAATGCTGCCAGCCTGAATGGGCCCTCTGCGCTGTACTTCGACCAGGGCGGCAACCTTTATATCGCAGATTTCTTCGACAACCGCATTCGCGAGATCAGCGGAACGACGATCGCACTGTCTTATCCGACGATCAAGGTCAGCAAGTTCTCTGACCCGCAACTGGTGACGGTGGAGAACGCCGGAAACACGGCGTTGAATCTGCAGACGCAGATTTTCGACCAGTCGACGCTGGACGGTGCAACTACCACGTGTGTCGTTGGGTCTTCCATGGCGTCCACGACGACGTGCGTGCTGGGCGTGGTGTTTGCTCCGACAGTGATTGGGTCTCCGGATACCGGGACGCTGAAGCAGCCTTCGGACGCGGGGAATTCTCCAATCGTGATCACGCTCTCCGGCAACGTGCTGGCGGTGGAACCGACTACGGAATCGCTGATCTCGAACGCTAATCCTGCGCTGGTGGGATCTCCCGTGACGTTCACGGCAACCATCGCGGCTTCGGATGCGGTGACGGGTACGGTGGACTTCTTCGACGGAGCGACGAACATTTGCCCGGCAGTGGCGCTGAGCGCCAGCAACCAGGCGACGTGCACCACGTCGACACTCACTCTGGGCCAGCACACGATCAAGGCGAACTACTCCGGCGATGCGGATAACGCCGCGGCGACGGCGCAATTGGTGCAGCAAATCAAGCAGGATCCGGGGCTGACGCTCGTAGTGACGCCGAACCCGGCGATCACCGGGCAGACGGTGACGCTGAAGCTGACGACAGCTCCGGCGACGGGCACGGTCACCGGTTCGGTGGTGTTCTTCGATGGCGGCACGCAGATTGGCAGCGCGAACCTGAGCGCCGGCGCAGCGACGATAACCACGTCGACGCTGGTGGCGGGCACGCACCAGCTCAGCGTTCAGTACGCCGGCGACACGACCAACATGGCGGGCAACTCGAATGTTGTGTCCGAGGTGGTGAACCTCGCTACCACCGCAACAACGATTGCGACGACGAATGCGGATGTGATCGTGGGGACGTCCATCACGTTGAGTTCGACAGTGACGTTGACCACTGGAACGCTCCCGATCACGGGCACGGTGCAGTTCATGGATGGCTCAACGTCGCTCGGCCAAGGAACGGTTACGGCGGGCAAGGCTTCTCTCACACTGTCAACGCTTGCTCCGGGTTCGCACAACATCGTGGCCGTCTACAGCGGCGACGCGAACAGCGCGACGAGCTCGTCCGCGCCCCTGCTGCAGAAGGTGGAGCAGATTGGCACGGTAACGACGCTCAGCTCGGATACGAATCCGTCCTTCGCCGGCGCGACCGTCAACTTCACGGCGACCGTAGCGATTGGTGCTGGCTTTACGGCGGATGGACCGCTGACCGGAACGGTGACGTTCACACAGAACGGTACGGTGCTTGGCACCGGCACGGTGAATGCCAGCGGACAGGCAACGGTCGCGGTGAACTCGCTGAATGCGGGGACGGACTCGATCATCGCAACCTACAGCGGCAACACGAACTACTCGACCAGCACCTCAGCGGCGCTGGTGGAGACGGTGAAGCAGAGCTCCTCATCGACTGCCGTAGTGGCTTCACTGCCAACGGTGACCGTTGGCCAGGCTGAGACGTTTACGGCGACAGTGACCAGCCCCACGATCACGCCGAACGGCACGGTTAACTTCCTCATCGGCGGCGTGGTGATTGGCTCGGGTCCGCTGAACGCTTCGGGTGTGGCGACCTTCACGACTACCTCGCTCAATGTTGGAACGCAGACGATCCAGGCAGCCTATGCGGGCACTGTCAACTTTGGCGCCAGCACAGCTACAGTGAGCGTGGTGGTGGTGCAGGCGACGAGCGTGACCTCGCTGCTGAGCAGTGCGAACCCGCAGACTGTGGGCCAGAACCTGACCCTGACGGCGACAGTGACCAGCACGGATCCTGGCCTGACCGGCACGGTGAACTTCATGGACGGTGCGACGTCGCTCGGGTCCGCCACTCTGACGAACGGAACGGCGAGCTTGAATACAAGCGGGCTGGCGTTTGGCTCGCACACGATTACGGCGGTTTACTCCGGCGACACAAACCACACCACATCGACATCCACAGCGCTGACCGAGCACATCGTGCAGGGTGGAACGGTAGCGCTACTTTCGAGCGTGAATCCTTCCGTCTCCGGCCAGAACGTGATCTTTACGGCGAAGGTCGCGGGTGTGAACGGCCTGATCCCGAGCGGATCGGCGGTGTTCAGTGATGGAGCGACTGTGCTGGGTACGTCCACACTGGACGGAACGGGTGCGGCTACTTTTGCGATTTCGACGCTGATTGTCGGCTCACACAGCATCTCGGTGGCTTACTCGGGTGATACGAACTATTCAACCGGGACCGCGGCGCTGGTGCAGACGGTACAAAGCGCGAGCACGCAGGTAAACCTGACGGCGAGCCAGAACCCGGCGATCTACGGAACAGCCGTGGTGTTGACTGCGACTATTACCAGCAACGGTACTCCTGCTACCGGCTCGGTGACGTTTACCGATGGCGGAACGCAGATCGGCACGGCGGTACTGAACTCCAGCGGCGTGGCGACGTTGTCGGTTTCGACGTTCACGCCGGGCTCACACAGCATCGTGGCCAACTATGCAGGCGACGGCAATACGGGAGCTTCGCTCTCGACGCCGTTGACGCTGATCGTCAAGGAAGTGACGGGAACCGCGCTGGCTTCGAGCGAGAACCCGGCGCTTACGCTTGACGCAGTTACGCTGACCGCGACGGTGACCAACGCCGGCGTGGGAACGCCGACGGGCACGGTGACGTTTACCGACGGATCCACCACGCTGGGCACGGTCAATGTGAGCGCGAATGGGACAGCTTCCATAACGCTGCAGCCGCTGGCGCAGGGCAACCACACGCTGACGGCGGTGTACTCGGGTGATGGCA
This sequence comes from Acidobacteriota bacterium, assembly GCA_040388825.1. Classification (GTDB taxonomy): domain Bacteria; phylum Acidobacteriota; class Terriglobia; order Terriglobales; family Acidobacteriaceae; genus Granulicella. Next base: position 24,470 of record JAZKBC010000095.1, read on the forward strand.
ACAATTTTGCCAGCACGTCGACCTCGCTGGTCGAAGGCGTGACGTTGCGGCCAACGACGACCTCGCTGACGGCTTCGCAGAATAACCCCAACAACCCGCAACAAGTAACACTGATCGCCGTGGTGCGCGGCAACTCGGGTGGAGCGGTGAACCCGAGCGGAACGGTGACCTTCACCAGCAACGGTGTGACGATTGGAACGGCGACACTCGACGTGACGGGCGTGGCGACGATCAACATCCAACTGCAGTCTCCGACTGAAGTCGTGGTGGCTACCTACAGTGGCGATACGTCCTTCGCTACGTCGGCCTCGCTGGCGACCACTGTTACTGGTGGGCCGGCGGCACAGTTCACCGTGACGGCGACGCCGAATAATCCGAGCGTGGTCAGCGGGCAACACATCACGCTGGCGCTCTCCATGACCTCGGTCAAGAACTTCGCGGACACGCTGCAGATGGGCTGCCTCGGGCTTCCCATCTACGCGACGTGCACGTTCACCGATCCTCAGGTAAAGCTTGCGGCTGGCGGCACGGCGACGACGACGGTGGTTGTCGATACGGGTAACCCGCTGGGATCGGGTGCGCAGGCCAGCCTGCAGCACTCGAACGACTCACGCATTGTGCTGGCATTCCTGCCGGCGGGTCTACTGCTTGGCTTCGGTCTGTTCAACAAGCGGCGGCGGAAGCTGGCCTCGCTCGCGCTGGTGGCGTTCGTTGCTGCCATCACGATGGTGGCCAGTGGATGCTCCGGATTGCAGACCAAGAGCACGCCGCCGGGAACGTACACCTTTACCATCACAGCGCAGGGGCAAGGCACGGGCGTCTCTGAGTCCCAGGCAGTTACGCTGACGGTTACAGCACAGTGAGGAGCGGCACCATGAAAGCAAGAATTCTTTTGCTGGCGGCCGCGATCCTTGCAGTGCTCGGGCCCGGTCAGAAAATACAAGCTCAGGCGCATGCTACGGCCGAAGGGCCGGGCAGCTATACGGCAGTTGGCGGCGGCGGATCGGCGTTCCAGGCTGACTACGGTCAGCATGTGGTCGACGGATACTTCGTCTACGCGGACGTGAACCCGACGTGGCGCTACGGCTTCGAGGGCGAGGCGCGCTTTCTGCGTTACAACACGCAGCAGCAGATCACCGAGGACACCTATCTCGCGGGCGTGCGGGTTTCGATCCTGCGCAAGTGGCGAATCATTCCGTATGGCAAGTTCCTTGCGGGCGCTGGCCATATCACGCTGCCTTACGGCTATGCGCAGGGAACGTTCTTCGCGATGGTTCCGGGCGGCGGACTGGATGTGGCGCTTAACGATCGCTGGACGCTGCGGGTGCCGGACTTCGAATACCAGGTGTGGCCGAACTTTGCCAGCTATGGAGCGCTGCATCCGTACGGTATCAGCGCGGGCGTGAGCTTCCGGATCAACGGGATTTCGCCGTTCCCGCGCAATCATAGCCGGGCGAGCAAGTAAGTTCTCCGCGTGAAAATGGAAGGGCTGAGCGAGAACATCGCTCAGCCCTTCTCCTTTGCGGCGAAGTGCCGCGCTAGAAGATGGGAACTCCTCGCTCGACGGTGAGGTCATCGACGGAGATGTTGAGCGCAACGCCGAGGCGGCGGAAGCCTTCGCGCCACTCGCGGGTCCAGGAGTTGCTGTCGAGATGATGCAGCAGGTCGTTCCAGATGTTTTGCGCCTGCCAGAGGTTGATCTCCATCGGCAGTGTGCGCAGGCTTTCAGCGAGAGCAACCGTCTCGTTGAGTACGCCGAGGTTCTGCGTTTCGACGACTCCTTCGAGGCGAACCATCGCCCGCTTCATACGCTTGTCTGCGGTGAAGCTCAGCAGCGCTGTGTCGAGCTGGACGTGATCGATCCCTGCACGGCGCAGCAGGCGAGCGACTTCGGTCGAATCGTAAGCGGGAGCTTCGAGCGCATGGCGCAGGCTGGCGTTGATGGCGAAGCCGGCAGTGAGCGCGAGCGCGGGCGGAGCGGCTACGCTGGCTTCGCCGAGGAAGTCGAGCAGCGTGGCGTGCTCTTCGTAGATGCGCATGAGCGAGCTTTCGACCTCGGCGAGCGTTTGATCGAGGATCGACTGCAGAATGCGATGCTGCTCGTCTGCGAAGAGCGATGTGAGCGAGTACAGCGTGCCGCCGAAGTAGGCGTCGACGAGGCGGATGAGGTCTGGCAAGTTGGCGCGACGAAGAGCGGCGCGGGCGTTGTCGCAGAAGGTTTCCCACGCGGCTGCGTCGGGCGCGTGGAAGCGCTTGACCGCAGCGGAGAGGTTCTGATCGCCGAGGTGGAGGACAGTGAAACAGATTTCTTCGGTCTCCTCGGTGATGCGCGAACGCAGAGCAGCGCGGCCGAGTGCGAAGCGTCCGCGGCCCGAGGTGAGCAGATCGTAACTGCGGCGCTGGACGTCGAAGCAGAAGAGCTGGCCGGCGTCGGGGTAGGTGCGGAACATGGAGCTGATGGCGTAGTGCGCGCCGACGTGTTCGAGGTCGAGCCTGGCGCCGGTGACCCAGCGGCGATAGACCTCGGCGCCGTTGCCGATGTCGGGAACGTTGGATTCGGCGCGGGCGAGGATGTTGAGGAAGTCGGACTCGAGTGTTGCGGCGGATTCGCCGAAGAGCTCGGGGCCGGAGAAGAGCTTGGTGGCGAGCTGGATGACGCGGCCCGCGTAAGCGATGATCTGCACGGTTTCGATGCCGCTGATCTCGTCGAAGAACCAGCCGCAGGAGGTGTACATGAGCTGCGTGTGGCGTTCGAGCTCGAGGAGCTCGAAGGCGATGACGCGCTCGGCGGCAGAGAGCTCATGCGTGGCGTGCTCGCGGAAGAAGCGGGCTTCGTTGTCGAGCGTGCGATCGAGCACGACCTGGATGTAGGCGTCGCGCGCGGCCCAGAGATCCTTGAGTAAGGGCTTTGCGAGGGCCTCAGCGAGAGGTGCGGTGCGATCGCGAAGCAGGTTGAGGGCTTCACGCAGAGGAGCTCGCCACTCCTGATTCCAGCCTTGCTTGCCGCCGTTGCAGCCGCAGTTGGAGCGCCAGCGCTCGACGCCGTGTGCGCAGCTCCAGGAGCTTTCGTCGACGACCTCGGCTTCGAACTGCGGAGGGAATTTTTCGAGGAACTCGCCGTAGTTGGTGAGGCGGGCTAGGTTGTTGTCCTCGATCCAGTGCAGGGCGTAGCTGAGGGCCATTTCGCCGTGTTTGTGGTGGTGGCCGTAGCTCTCGCCGTCGGTGGCGATGTGGGCGAGCTGTGGCTCGTCGTCGGCTTTTGCCGGGTTGAGGCCGGTGAGCAGGCGGCGAGCGAAGGTTTCGCCGGAGTTGAGCAGGCCTTCGAAGGCGACGGCTCTGGAGACTGGACCGTCGTAGAAAAAGACGGCGATCGAGCGGCCTTCGTTGAGCTTGATGAGGTAGGGGCGGGTGGGGTCTACCGCGGCGTTGGGGGTTTCGAGCCATGGTGTTGGTGGCTGTTCCTCCGGGACTGCTTTTGTCTCCTTTGGTGCTTCGTCCGTGCTGTTCCAGGCTTCGTTGGCGTCCTTCAGCTCGTCGTCGGTGGCTTTCCGCGCGTCGGTCGCATCGGAGCGGGACTGTGAAGCCTCGTTGAGGATGGCGGCGGCGGCTTCCTCGCCGGGCTTGAGGTCGGAGGCGCGGCGGCGGAGCTGGGGCTCGGTGGGAGCTGCCGCGGCGCTGGCGCGCTGGGCGGCGAGGTCGGCTTCAGAGAGAGGACGGAAGCGGGCGCACTGGTGCGGGGCGAGGACGGTGAACTTGATGCCTTCCTGCGCCATGAGGTCGAGGACGTTGCGGCTGACGGCGGTTTCGGCGAGCCACATGCCTTCGGGGAGGCGGCCGAAGCGGTGGTGGAAGTCGGCGATGCCCCAGCGGATCTGGGTTCGGGCGTCGCGCTCGCTCGCGAGCGGCATGATGATGTGGTTGTAGACCTGCGCGATGGCGGAGCCGTGTCCTCCGTAGCGCTCGGCGGAGGCCTGATCGGCGTCCTGGATCATGCGGTAGGTGCGGGGAGCGAAGTCCTGCAGCCAGCTGAGCAGGGTGGGCCCGAAGTTGAAGCTCATGCGGGCGTAGTTGTTGACGATTCGGACGATCTGGTTCTGCTTGTTCTGGATGCGGGAGGCACCGTTGGGGGCGTAGCACTC
>JAZKBC010000096.1:0-4601 GCA_040388825.1 Acidobacteriota bacterium
GAAAGGCTATGACCGCCAGGATGCCAGACCCGCCGGAGCTCCGGCCGACGAAGGCTAGAAAATCCACTTGACAGTAAAAACCGCCGGGTCTACTCTCGATTTCACGAGGCGAAGAAATGGCGAAATCATCGAACACCTGTGAATCGCTCTTTCCGATCCTCGGCAATCGTCCGTTGGGTGGGTTGGCACGGCTTGCCTCCGAGGCCACCCACGCCGACGACGGCCACCTCATCGAGTTCAAAGCGATGCAGGCAAGGTCGATTCTGAACCGCTCCGTTTCGAAGCGCATGGGTTGGATGGCCTGGACCATCAACCCCTTTCGCGGCTGCGAGTTTGGGTGCAAGTACTGCTACGCGCGCTACACGCACGAGTTCCTGCAGCCGGAGCCGGTGACTCCGGTGCCCGCGGGAACCTTCGATGCTCCGCAGCAGAGTTGGGCGCTGGCGTTCGAGCACGAGATCTACCTGAAGGAGAACTCGGCCTGGCTGCTGGAGCAGGAACTGCGCAGCTTTGGAGCGAAGATTCGTGAGAGCGGAGAGGAGATCGCCATCGGAACCGCGACCGATCCGTACCAGCCGATCGAGCGCAGAGTAGGCATCACGCGCAGTTTGCTGGAGGTCTTCGCGCGGCAGGAGGGGCTGCGGATCGGGATCATTACCAAATCGAACCTGATCACGCGCGACATCGATCTGCTGGCAAAGATCGCCAGAAATAACCGCCTGGTGGTGCACATCACGGTGACCACAATCGATTCAGAACTGGCGCGCAAGCTCGAGCCGAGAGCGCCGCGGCCGGACCTGAGGCTGGAGGCCGTGCACAAACTAAGCCAGGCCGGGATCATGACGGGGGTGCTGTGCTGCCCGCTGTTGCCGGGGATCAATGATAGTTCGCGGGCGCTGGAGGAAGTTGCCGGCCGCGCCGCGGCAGCGGGGGCAAGTTTCATGGGAGCCAACCCGCTGTTTTTGAAGTCGTGCTCGCGCCCAACTTATTTGAGCTTCGTCCGCGAGCACTTCCCTGCCCTCATCGGCGACTACGAAAAGCAGTTTGCCACGCGGGACTTTGCCGATACCGCGTATCGCCGCAAGATGTCGCTGCTGCTGAAGAAGGCCTGCGTGAAGTTCGGGCTGGCGGAGCGGGCCAGCGAATCGTTGACGCGGGAGATCAAAGTGCCGGGAAAGAAGTCGCCGCAACGGGATACAGATGCCGTTGCGGCACCGCAGCGAATGCTGTTTGCCTGAAGATCGGGGTCAGTGAACGGCTTCGGGGAGGAGCAGGATCACCAAGATCACGCCTTCGACGGTGAACATGTGAAACGCTGCATCCTGGCCGTTCCAGATGTGCGACTGCCACATGAGGAACCACTCGCCGCCGACGGTGAGGAAGGCGACCATCCAGAGCAGCATGCCCGCGGTGATAGCGGCGACTCCGACGCGCTTGGCGTGGTGGAAGGCCTCCACAGAGGCCGAGCGGGCGCGGAACAGCTTTACCGCCGCCCACCAGCAGAGGACCGCGTTGAACACTTCCCAAACGATGATGCCGGCGTAGAAGACGATGTGTGCGACGGGCCAACTGATGGCTCGCCACTGGCCGCGATTGCCGGGGAAGGTGGAGTCCATGGAGAGGACGTGGCGGACGAACTGGTAGTTGGAGTTGGGGTCGGTGATGTTGTTGAAGGCGACGACCGTGAAGAAGAGCGCAACGGAGGCGACCAGCAGAAGCTTGCACCAGCGAACGATGAAGTGCGAGTCGGCAGGCGAGGAGATGGGCGATGGGTTCATGGGCGGGTCTCCGCGAAGGGGCGAAAGTAGGAGCGTAGTGCAGCGAGCGTCGCCGCGTCGTACTGCGGGCTGGCGGCCATCTGCGAGGCGGGATTCAGCGCCTGCGGATTGCGGACGTAGTCGTCAAAGGACCTGGGATCGGTGACGGACTGCCTGGCGATCCGCTCCCAGGAGCGCTTCGATTTGCGACCGCCTTCACCATCGCGCGCATGGCAGCGGAAACAGTTTTGCTTCGCGATGGCGAAGCCCTGCTGGACCTGCTCTGAATCGGCTGCGGGGCCTCGCGGTTGGATGGGTGCGTAGACATCGGCCTCGTGGTTGAAGTCGAGGCGGATCACACCCCACGGGACCTGGGGCTCTTCCTTATGCGCGAGGATCTGGAAGCCGGGCGTGAACTTCGCATGCGAGATGAGGTACGGGCCCATCGCGGAGTGGTCAGCGCCCAGCGGCCAGTGAGCCGGGTCGCGGCCGTCAATGCGCAGCACCAGGAGCGGATGGTGCGCCTGGATATACGCGGCGGGGTAGTGCGCGGCGTAGAGATCGTCGCAGACGGCGGTGATCATGTGTGCATCTTGCGCTGCTCCGAGCAGGCTCGGCAGTTTTTCGAGCGCGACACCGGTGATACGGACAGTGCCGATGAAGTTCGAGTCGTCGGTGACGGTGTAGGTTTCGAGCGGCAGCTTGAGCAGATCGGAGTAGGCGATGAAGCGGGTTTCACCAGGTGGCACACCGGCGAGTTCGCCACCCACTTCAAGGTCGCCGGCGCTGTGACGTGTGCGTTGCAGCTTGATCCGCGACGCGGCCGACACCGTCAACTGATGCCACGCAGACGATGCCGCGGCAGCAATGAGTGCCAGCGCCAGAAGTTGCATACGCGTACGGTTCATGCGCTCATGGTAGCCGAATCGCAGGATTTCACAAGGCAATTTCGCGGCAAACGCATGCTACAGTAGCACTCACTATGGACCCTCTCGCTGAACTCGCAAAACTCGGCCTGGAGCTTCCCTCAACGCCGACTCCGAAAGCCGGCGGCAACTATGTGCCGGCGAAGACGTCTGGCGATCGCGTGTATCTCAGCGGCGTCATCTCTCAAACTGAGCGTGGGATTATCACCGGAACTGCGGGTCTCGATCGCAGCATCGACGAGGGCTATGCCGCTGCGCGATCCTGTGCGTTGATGCACCTCGGAATCCTGCAACATCACCTCGGATCGCTGGAAAAGGTTCGCGGCATTCTGTCGGTGAACGGATACGTGAATGCCATTGTGGGCTTTGAAGATTCGCCGCGAATCATTAACGGCGCATCCGATCTGCTGGTCGCCGTCTTCGGTGAAGCAGGCCGGCATGTGCGGGCCGCAATCGGCGTGAGCGCGCTGCCACGCAACGCGCTGGTGGAACTGCAGATGGTGGTGGAGATCTAGCTATGGCCGAGCATGCGCTTTCCGCTGAGCCCACTCACTCGCGCTGGAACGCGGACCTGGCGCCGCGGCTGACGATTGAGAGCGGCGATACCGTGCACTTCGAGTGCCAGGATTCGAGCGGCGCGCAGGTGCACGATGGCATGACCGCCGATGCGTTTCAATCGATCGATCGCGGGCGCATCCATGCGCTGACCGGACCGGTAGCCATCGCGGGCGCTATGCCTGGCGATGTGCTGCAGGTAGATGTGCTGAGCGTGCAGCACAAAGGCTGGGGATGGACGAGCGTGATCCCGGGCCTCGGATTTTTGAAAGAGAGATTTGCCGATCCGTATCTTTTTCACTGGAAGCTCGAAGGAGAGGCGACGCGGTCTCTTTCGCCTGCTGTTGTTCCGCTGCGTCCGTTCTGCGGCATCATGGGCGTGGCTCCAGCGGAGCATGGCGAGTTTCGCACGCGGCCGCCGGGAATCTTCGGCGGCAATATGGATGTACGCGAGCTTGCCACCGGGGCGACGCTGTATCTGCCGGTGCAGCAGCCGCTGGCGTTGTTCTCCTGCGGAGACGCGCATGCGGCGCAAGGCGATGGAGAAGTTTGCATCAACGGCATCGAGTGTCCTGCAGATGTTTCACTGCGCTTCAAGCTGCACAAAGGCCACGCGCTCGCAGGTCCGATGCTGGAGTCTCCGGCAGTCGGCGATGTGGGCTCGAGTTGGGTGATCGTGGAATCGTCGACCGATACGCTGACCGCTGCGCGCGACGCTACCGATCGCATGATCGATCTGCTGGTTGCCGAATGGGGATTCGAACCGGTGCAGGCCTACCTGCTATGCAGCGTTGCGATGAAGCTGCAGATCAGCCAGGTAGTGAATGAGCCGATGATCACTGTGGCCGCGACGCTGCTGAAGAGCATCGTGCCGCCGCGCAAGCTGTTTGCCACCCCTGCGTAAGGAGATTTGCATGGAGATCAACGATCCGGCGACCGTTGCGGAGCTTCGCGAGTTGTACCCGCGCTATGAAGCTGCGCTCGTTTCGAATGACGTGCCGACGCTGACCGAGATGTTTTGGGCGTCGGCGCTGGCATCGCGGTTTGGCGCTGGGGAGAACCTTTACGGCATCGACGAGATTGAGGCGTTCCGAAAAAGCCGCCCCGCGATTGGTCTGGCTCGGCGTGTGGTGAGGCTCGAAATTGTGACCTTCGGAAAAGATTTCGGCAGCATAACGCTGGAGTTTGAGCGCGGCGCGAATGGTGGTTTCTTGAAATATACCGCCACGGACCAGGACGAGATTGTCGAGCAACACGCCTTCTTCCATGAGGGTTCGGCTTTGCGGCGGCATGGAGCCGGGCGTTGCGCCGCCGATGTCGGCGTGGTGGCCGCGGGCGGCGACGAAGAATGTGGGCGCGGTGT
>JAZKBC010000096.1:4611-17920 GCA_040388825.1 Acidobacteriota bacterium
GGCTGCCGGAAGGCTGGCGCATTGTGACCGCGCATGTTTCGATGCTGCCTTCGCGCTAGGCCGACACCGATACGGCGAGCTCCTGCACGGACGCCGCGTTGAAAAGAGTACGTAACTGTTCAGCCGATGCGAACGTTTGCCCCGGGACAAAGCGAGCCCGCAACGTGAAGGTGAGGTGCGGCTTCACGAAGGGGTAAGGGGCGAGTTGAAAACTGCGCTCCGCGAAGCGGCGGACACGGACCTGCGTTGCGCCTCCAGCGTGACGGCGCAGTGGATGGAGCAGGCTCGCTTCGCCTTTGAAGTCGACGCAGGCGAGCAGCGAGAGATTGTCCGTTGCCTGCAGCAGGCGAAAGTTCTCGAGGAACCGCAGTGGGTCGGTTTCATCGAGCGAGAGCGGGCTCTCTCGCGCAACTTGTTGCTGCAGCCGTTGCTGGAGGTCGAGCTGATCTTCGAGAAAAGCGTCCAGCAGAGGCAGTTGCTCGGCGCGAATTGTACTGCGGTCGGCGCGCTCCGTTAGGAGGTTGTAGGTGTGCATGGAGATGAGCACCGCGGCATAGGGATCCTGCGCGGCCATCAACTGCACAGCATTGCGACGGACCGTAAGGTAGGCTTCGAGATCAATTTCTTCGAAGGCCGAGTACGTGCCGACGAGTTCGACCGAGAATGCGGCCGGCTTGCCTTCGCGCGTGATCGGCGTAAGCGCATCGCGCTCTCTCCAGCCGTCGTCGTGCGCATAGATGGCGCGCAGGACATGCTCGCGCGGCGACGGCGGAGCGAAGAGGGCGTTGCCCCACTCCGCGGCAAACTCGCCGGCGAGGTTGGCGTGGTCAGGATGCGTGACCAGCCACCATCCGTCATCGGTTGCGAGACGAAGCATGCTGCCTCCTTAGCAGGTTAAGAGTCACGGCCGATGGCTGCCGACTCGTGCCACTTGTGAAGCATTAGCCATTCAAAGAACATGACCGTGAAGAAGAACGCGAAGCCGAGCGCTGTTGCCGCGAGTACCAGCGCGAAGAGATAGTCGGTTTGCAATTGCGCCATCGCGTAGAGGATCGAGTAACCAAGGCCACCCTGGCCGACGCGACTGGAGCCGGCGAAGAGCTCGCCGGTGATGGCTCCAATGACGGCAAGGCCACTCGATATGCGGATGCCGACGAAGAGATAAGGCAGCGAGTGCGGCAATCGCAGCTTGCGCAGGATCTGTGCGGGTGTTGCGTTGTGCATAAGAAATAACTGCACGAGCGACTCGTCGACGCTGATGAGACCCTGCGTTGTGTTGGCGATGATGGACGCCACGCAGAAGATGAATACTACGAGCGTGACGGCGCCGATCCCTGGGCCGACCCACATGATGATGAGCGGAGTCACGGCCATGATCGGCACGGTCTGCAAAAGGATGGTGTACGGAAACAGCAGCCGCCGAACCCATGGCGAACGAGCGAAGATGAGCGCGATAAGGATCCCGATTACGATGCCGGCGATCAAGCCGACAGCCGCTTCGCCAGCGGTGATCAGCAGCGCTGAAGTAATGTCGGGCAGGCGGGTGAGGGTCGACTCCGCGACCATCAACGGCGTGGGCAACATGTACTTCGGGACACTGAAGATCCAGATGATGCACTGCCACAGCAGCAGCATGAACAGGAATACAAGCAGTGAGTTTGCGATGAAGATCAGCCGCTTCTTCATTGGCGATGGGTCTCCCGCAGAAGACGTGACGTACGATTAACCAGATCGTCGAAGGCCTGAGATTCGCGGGTCTCCGCTGTTCTTGGATAGCGAAGATCGATTGCGATGTCGTGCGCGATGCGACCGGGATGCGGAGCGAGAATGATGATGCGGCTGGAGAGGAACACGGCTTCTGCAACCGAGTGCGTGACGAAGAGCACGGTCCAGTCCTGCTCTTCGCGCAGACGCAACAGCTCTTCATTCATGCGGTCGCGAGTAATCTCATCGAGTGCGGCGAAAGGCTCGTCCATGAGCAGGAGCCGGGGACGCGTTGCGAGCGCACGCGCGATGGAGACACGCATCTTCATTCCGCCGGAGAGTTGGCGTGGATAGTGTTGCGCGACGTGTGAGAGTGCCACGAGGTCAAGCAGCGACTTTGTGGTGGATGCCGTATAGGCGCGCGTCCGTCCATCCAGCTCCAACGCGAGCGCAACGTTTGCTTCGACCGTGCGCCACGGAAGCAACGTTGCATCCTGAAATACGAAGGACACAAGCTGGCGCGCGTTGAACGGCGTCATGCCGTTGACGGATACTTCACCATCCGAGCAAGTTGAAAGGCCGGCAGCCAGTTTGAGAAGCGTCGACTTGCCACAGCCTGACGGGCCAATGATCGTCACGAACTCGCCGCGTTCGATGGAGAGATGAATGCCCTCCAGAACAGGGGGCGCAGCCGGGGCGAAGCGCTTGGTGACATTGCGGAACAGGACCTCAGGAACAGTCATGCGTGCACCTCGATCTCGGGGAGATACAGTGCTGATGGGCGCGTTGCATCGTGGAACACCAGGTGCGTCGACCGCTGCCAGTTCCACGGTGACATGAGGCTGGGCCTGGTCGCGTTGGATGGATTGCGATCGTAGAGCGGGAACGCACACCCGGCGATTTCGAGTCTTATCTGCTCCCCAGCAGCGAAGACGCATGAGGTGGGTTCGAGCGTGAACTCCCAGCGATGGATATTGTCGGGGGCGTAATCGTCAGCGAAGAGGAACGTCGATCGGGCGATGCCTATACAGACAAACTCCGCACGGCCGCTTTCGAGTACGCGCACAAGCTTGGCGGTAAAGTCGGCGTGGGTCGCCGAGGTGGAGGCGAAGAGCACTACGCGGGGCGAACCGAACACGTGCACTGGGCTCGCGAGTGGCTCGCTGGTGTAGACGAGCAGATTGTTGCCCAACTCGAGATTCGACTGATCCAGCGGACCGTTCAGAGACTGGGCTCCACCGGGTGCAAGGACCGGAACTTCGGGATCGTAGACGAAGACATCGGGAGGCCCCTCGGCCGCTGCCGTCGAGAGTCGCCCGTCACCTTTGCGTGATTCGGCATGGCTGCCGCTGATGAGATGCAGTGCGCGCTCGGTGGTGCCGCTGACATCGTAAGCGTCAAACCAGCGATTTAGACCCAAAGCAAAGTGGCGAACACGCGGCTCGTTGGTGAACGTGTTCGAGCCCTTGAGCCAGTGGTCGAACCAGCGCAATAGGAGAGCGTCCGTATCGAGCAGAGCTGCTGAGCCGAGGTCAGATTCGCCCACGCGATCGCCCCACGGTATGTGCTGCCACGGACCAGCGACGAGATATTGATGTTCGCGAGCTTGTGCGCTGCGCGCTTCACTTCGCAACAGGTTGAAGCCCTGGATGCTGCCTTCGAGATACGTATCGAACCACCCCGAAAGATGCAGCGCGGGAACATCGATGTGATGCGCGCGCTGACTCACATCCATCGCGCTCCAGTAGTTACTGGCGTGATCGTGATCAAACCAATCGCGCACATACGACGGAAGCAACGGGTCGATGATCGCTGGATGCTCAGCGTAGGGCAGGTGCGCGGCCTGCGAACGAACGCTGGCCCAAGCTGCTTCAAGGCGAGCGCTGGCGTCGCGCAAACGTCGGCGACGCGCGTCCTCCTTGAGCATTTGCAGGCCCCAGCCAAGCGACGACGCCAGACGAAGAGCGCCGTGGTGATAGAACCAGCCGTGATACAGATCGCACGCCGTCATCGCCGGTGCGATGCATGCGAGGCCCTCCGGTTGCTCCGCGGCGGCGAGCAGCTGCGTCGCGCCCTGGTAGGAGAAGCCATACATGCCGACGCGGCCGTTGCACTCCGGACGCGAGCGGATCCAGGCGATGGTTTCAGCGCCGTCATGTGCCTCGTTGCGAAAAGGATAGAAGTCGCCTTCGGAGTCGCCGCGACCGCGCACGTCCTGGATGACCACGTTGTATCCGTGCCGCGCAAACCACGCAGGATGGGCGTACACCACGGTCGATGCAATATCGCGCCCGTACGGTTGGCGCATCAGCAGCGTCGGCTGTGTCCCCGGTTGCGGCGGGTAATAGTGATCGGAGACTAGCACCGCACCGTCGGACAAAGTGCAGCGGACGCCTCGTTCGAGCGTCACGCCATCGCCGAAATCCACTCGTGCATTTTCTGTCATGCAGTTTTGTTCTCGTGCTGAAAGATTGCGTTGAGAGCCGCGGCCACCTGGCGCGAGGCAGCTCCGAGCCAGAGCTCGCCGTTCTCCGCGGTAGCAGGGCGCGGATCGCCGAGGACGCCGCTGGCAGCAATATCGCGCGTGAGCCAGGCGAAGTTTGCCGCCCCGTTTTCCGGCTGGAGAATTTCGTTGTCTTCGATGCGGGCGATGTAGTTGACCGTGTAGGCGCTGGTGTCGACAAGCTCGGGCGTTGCTTCGAGAAGGAATGCCGTTTCAAGTTCCCCAGCGTGGAAGCCATACTTGCGTTCCTGCGGATTAAGGCCTTCGAACGTCGCGCCTGCGGAGCCGAAGATGGTGAAAGTGCGCAGGCCAAACTCCGCGCGTAGGTCACGGGCCATCACATCGACCAGTGATGTGTTGCCTCCGTGGGTGTTGAAGAGCGCGAGCCTGGTGAAGCCAGCGGAAGCAACGCTTGCGCCGATGTCGCGAAGAACGGCCATGAACGTCGAAGCCGAGACGGACAATGTTCCGGGAAAGCCAATATGCTCATTGCTCTTGCCGTAACAGACCGGAGGCAGTGCGTAGATGGGCATTTCTGGCGGAAGAAGTTGAAGGGCGCGACCGAGGACGACGTTGTTAATCAACGTGTCGGTGGCGAGCGGCAGGTGCAGGCCGTGCTGCTCGATAGCAGCCGTTGGAAGGATCAGCAGTGTCTTATCTTTCGGCAGCGCCTCAACCTGTTTCCAGTTCAGATAGGCGAAGTTGCGCGCGTCGGGAATCCACGTCTTCATGCGGGTTGCACCTCTTCTTTTTCAGCTCGCACGAAGGTGGCCATCTTGCCGGGGTTCATCAGGCCTTTGGGGTCGTAGCGATACTTTGCCTGGAGCTGCACGTTGTCAGGCCGATAGCGGCCGCCGCCTTCAACGTTGTTGACGTGAGGATTGGCGACGCCGACGCCGATTTCGCGACAGTAGTCGATCATTTCGTTCAAGCGTGCCTCCGTTGTGAACCGGACCACTGGAATTGCGGCGGGGAATATTGAGCCTGCGCCGTTCTTCATCCACTCGATGTGGTGCAGAAACTCGTCTTCGAATTGCGTTTTGAGCAGAGCCACCTGCTCGCGTGAACGCGTGGGATCGAAGCCACATTGCAGATAGGTGTAGGCAGGGTCGGCTTTCATTGCCCAAAGAGTGGTGTGATTCCAGGTGTAATCCGAAAGCAGCGGTGTGGAACGCAGGCCTTCGTAGGGCGCGGACCATGTAACCTCTGCTCCGACGGCGCGGGCGGCAGCTTCGAGTTGGCCTCGTTGGTCTTCGGCGATCAGAAGGAAGATGGACGCTTGTTGATCGCGAACGATTGATTTGACCGGGGAGAAGAAGGAAGGGATGGGCCATTCGAAGACAGTGATCAGCCTCTTCGTCCATTTGGGATTCGTCGCGAGTTGTTCGCTGAAGTCGAAGGCTTGCTCAAAGGTCGGGAACGCAAGTGCGCATTGTGCCCAGGCGACGGCCGGCGTCAGCGCAAACCAGATGCGTGTGATGACACCGTTGGTACCCCATGCGTGCAGGATGTCGTGAACATCTTCGCCTTCGTGCAGCAGGATGCGGGGCTCCGGTTCCATGGTGACGACCTCGAGCGCGCGCACTGTCTGAAAGTCTCGCAGGCCGCCGTGAGCGATGGAGCCGATACCTCCCGAACCTCCGCCAAGAAATCCGCCGAGCGACGCTTTCACCACCGTCGACGGATAGCAACGCAGCTCCCAACCCTTTTCGCGGGCTGCATTCTCGAGTGCTCCCAGCCGCACTCCGGGTTCACATACTGCGACGCCGTCGGCATCGATTGACTCGATGCGATCCATGCGCTGCAGGTCGAGCACGACGCCAGCGTTGAGAGGAACGGCCTGTCCGTAATTGCCGGTACCGGCGCCGCGCGTCGTCACGGGAACATCGTGCGCGTAGCAATAGCGCAGAACCGCCGCAACCTCAGTGGCGTTGAGCGGCTGCACGACGACGTCCGCTCGCTTGCCATCGAGCAGCGGACGGAGGATGGGCGAGTACCAGTAGAAGTCGCGCGAAAGCCGCTCAACGACCTGCGGCTGCGTAATCACGCGCGCCTCATCACCAATCACCTCCAACAGTCCAGTCGCCAGGTCGATCATCGGAGGGCTCCTTCTGAGGTTGCTGCGAGTTGGCGTGATATCGAGCGCGAGGCTCAGGCTTTGCGGCTGCTCCAGGTGCGGAAGGCTTTCTGCATGTTGGGATGAGTGAACAAGGCCAAGCAGAGCTCGCGCTCCACAGGACCGCTGACGACGCATTGCATGTCGGAACGCTCGGCGACTTCCGTCGCGGGAATACGAATCTGGCGGCAGAATTGGTTGGCGTCGGCAATCGTCGCACCATAGACGACGCGGTCGAGGCCCGCCCACAGAGCGTTCGCCATGCACATCGGGCAGGGCTCGCAGGTGGTGTAAAGCGTGTAGCCGCGGAGTGAGAACGACTTGAGCTTGCGGCAGGCCAGGCGGACCGTCCGCACCTCAGCATGTGCGCTGGGATCGTTCTGCTTGGCGACTGCGTTGGCCGAACGCATCAACCGTTCACCGCTTTTGCTGTGCACGATTTCAGCGCCAAAGGGAACAGGCGTTGGAGTGTCCAAGGTGCGCGCCGTCCACGCGGCCAGAGCACGCATGCGGGCGCGATCTAGCTCCGCCTGCGGCTGCGATAAGAATGTGCGCCGCGTCGGTGCGTTGGATTTTGGACTTTTGGGAGCCATAGTCGAACTTATCATGCGACGGGCATCGACTTCGAGAGGAAAGTGCATGTGGGTACAATTCGCCTATGGATCAGACTTCTGCCGCGATCGAATCGCTGCGTGAACGCTACCGCCGCGGAGCAGCACAGCCGCTGGAGGAGCTTGAGGCGGCGCTTGAGCGTTCCAACAGCAACGCCGGGCAGAACGTCTACCTCGCACAGGATGCTGGGTGGTCGCGCGGGCAGGCAGGTCGCCTGCGCCGTAACGATCTGGAACAGCAGCCGCTGTGGGGGATTCCTGTTTCCATCAAGGACTGCTTCGACCTCGCAGGCTTTCGAACGTCGTGCGGCTCGAGTTTTTATCGCGAGCGCAATGGTGTCGCTACGCAGGATTCTGCTGTGGTGGAGCGGCTTCGCAGCGCGGGCGCGGTGATTACCGGCAAGACGCATCTCCACCAACTCGCGTACGGGATCACCGGCGAGAACGCCGACTTTGGCAACTGCGTGCAGCCGCGAGACGCGACGCAGCTTACGGGTGGGTCTTCCAGCGGTGCAGCCGCGAGCGTGCAGGAGGGCTCCGCACTTGCAGCCATCGGCACGGATACCGGCGGTTCGATTCGCGTGCCGGCGGCGCTGTGCGGGCTTGCGGGATATCGCTCGTCGCTCAGCTTGCAGAGCGGACTGTGGCGGGGCGGAGCGCACCTGGCCGAGAGCTTCGACACCGTTGGCTGGCTGTATCGCGATCTCGGCGACGGACCAATGCTTGCGAACGCACTGTTTGGCCTGGAACGAGCTGACGCGCCGCCGATCGCGGGTTTGCGAGTAGGCACGCCACAGAGCGGCTTCCTGCACGATTGCGAGGGCGATGTTGCGGCTCTGCTGCAAATGCAGCTTGCGCAGCTTCGTGAGCAAGGGGCTGACGTAGCAGAGTTCGACGCGGTGCCTTGGAATGAGGCGATTGAGATCTTCGCTCCGATTCAAGCGCATGAAGCGGCGGCGTTGCATCGAGGAAACTTCGAGCACTTCGAAAAAACCATTGCGGAGCGACTGGCGTGGGGAGCTTCGATTTCTGACGAAGAGATCGTCAAGCTGCGCGGCCGGCTTGTGGAGTTCCGCGCGCGAGCGGACGAGATGTGGCGAGACTTTGACGTTTTGATCCTCCCCTGCAGTCCGATGTCGAAGCTGGTTGCGGGCGCGGACCACTCGCAGACACGGGCGCGTATTCTGCGTTACACCGCGCCAATCAGCCTTGCCGGATGGCCGGTCGTCACGCTTCCCGGAAACACTGGCGGACTGCAGTTGATCGGCCGCATGGGCGGTGACGCGGAGCTTCTTGCGCTGAGTGCGCGGCTGGCGTAATTTTCTGCCACCGGGCGCGGCAATGCTACGCTGCATGCATGAGACCGCTACGGAGTTCCCCCTTCGCCGCACTTCGGTTTGCTCTTCTCAGCGCTTCCCTTCTGCCATTGCTGCTCGCAAGTGGCTGCCGTTCGCACGACTCGCATGGTTTGACGAAGGTGACACTGCAGGCAGACTGGTATCCGCAACCCGAACATGGCGGATTTTACGAGGCGCTCTCCAAGGGCTACTACAAAGCTGAAGGGCTCGATGTCGAGATCCGGCCGGGCGGGCCTTATGTCAATAGCGAGGCTCTGGTCGCGAGCGGCGACATTCAGTTCGGTATGAACTCATCCGACCATGTGCTCGAAGCCATCGCCAACTCGGGCGAGCCGCTGGTCGCGGTGGGCGCGACGATGCAGCACGATCCGCAGGGCATCATGGTGCGCGCGGACTCTCCCGTGCACACATGGACGGATCTCGACGGCCTCATCGTCGCCGTTCGGCCGGGGTCAACGTGGTGGGAGTTCATCGAGAAGAAGTTCAACCTGACACACGTGAAGGAAGTGCCTGCGACCTATAGCGTCGCGAACTTTTTGCAGGACCCGAACTACATTCAGCAGGCGTTTGCCACGTCGGAACCGTTCTTCGCTCAAAAGGCGGGAGTCGCGCCGCGCATGCTGATGAACAGTGACGCCGGCTTCGACCCATACCGGGTCTTCTACACATCGCAGACGTTTCTGAAGCAGCACCCTGACGTCGTCGCGAAGTTCACGCGAGCTTCGCTCAAAGGTTGGCACGACTACATGAACGACCCAGCGGCGACGAATGCGCTTTTGCTGAAGTTGAACCCGGCGCTGAATCCGGAGTGGGAGAACTACAGTTGGACCGCGCTGAAGAACGGCCACTACGTGACCGGAGACGCGCCTGACGGCAGCCAACTCGGCCAGTTCGATGCAAAGCGATGGCAGACGATGTATCAGCAACTGCTCGATCTGCACGTGATCCAGAAACCCATCGACCCGACGACCGCTTACACCACGCTGATGCAGCAGTGAAGCGGTCGCCGCGACGGGCTAAGGCTGCGCCATGCGGATGACTTCAGCCTTGGTTGACGCGATCAGAGTCCACTCTCCGGCATTGGCAGGGAGCACAACGGCGTGTCCCGGAGGCAGGGCGGTCAGCTCGCCGCTCTCGCTCTTCAGGCTGCAATCATCGTTCAGAGCGACGAAGATCTGCATCGACGTGCTTGCCGCTGCAGTTGCCGCTTTGTCCGGCTCGAGCGAGAAGCGGTCTACGAGAAAGTACGGCGACGCGATGAGCCGCGTGAAGCCGTCCATCGCGACAGCAGCAACGCGACCGGCCTGCGTGACGGCGCGCGCCGCCTTCAATCCGGCGTCGAGATGCAGTTCGCGGGGGCGGCCATAGTCGTAGAGCCTATAGGTTGCGTCGCTGTACTGCTGTGTTTCGAGCACGATGACGCCGGGCCCGAGCGCGTGCACGGTGCCGGCGTCGACGAAGATCATGTCGCCCGCCTCGACCGGGATGTGACGCATGGCCTCCTCGATCGATCCATTGGCGATGGCCTCGCGCATCTGTTCGGCGGTGAGCGGTTCACGCATACCAACAGCGACCGTCGCTCCGGGGTCGGCGGAGAGAATGTACCAGCACTCGGTTTTGCCGTTGGGCATGCCGAGTGTCTGTGCACCGGCGTCGTCCGGATGCACCTGCACGGAGAGTTTCTCGCGCGGGAACAGGACCTTGACCAGCAGCGGAAAGCCGCCGGCGGAGTTGGCTCCAAACGCCTGCGGTGCTGCGCTGGTAAGTTCGGCGAGCGTTGCTCCCTGCCGCGGCCCTGCTTCCACAACGCAGTTTGCGGCCGTCAGCCAGGCTTCTCCGATGGGCTTTCCGGGTTCGGGTGCGGGATACCAGGGGCCAAGTGTTGTTGAACCCCAGACGCGTTCGTCCATGATGGGACGCAGCGGAATCGGCGCTGGCTGATTGGCCGGCGTGGACATAGGTGTTGATTCTCCTGACTGGCAACGAAAAGCGTTGCGGCGTTCTGCACTGTCAGGCTACTACGAAGGCTGCATTCGCTGCCTGCTGTCAGACAGCGAATGCAACGAATCGCCAAAAGGCGCGCACGCAGCGACAAATCCGCGAGCGCCTTCATCAATTTTCGCCGCGAACCAGTTACTCTGGAGGAAAGAGTTTGATCACGGCCGGTCAGTACCGGCGTTACGCTTTGCGAAGGAGTGTCCTTGGCTGTTCTCAGAAACATCAGCGCCCCAGGCTACGACGACAATCTACAGGTGAAGACGGACACGCGTGCGATGAGCGTTGCTGCCGTCGTCTTCTTCTCCTTCGGCTTCCTCACCTGCCTGAACGATGTCATCAGTCCGCATCTCAAGTCCATCTTCGCGCTTAGCTATTCGGA
Source organism: Acidobacteriota bacterium (assembly GCA_040388825.1). GTDB lineage: Bacteria > Acidobacteriota > Terriglobia > Terriglobales > Acidobacteriaceae > Granulicella. The sequence continues at coordinate 15,281 of JAZKBC010000096.1, forward strand.
GATGCAGAACGTTCCGCTCTATTTCTTCAGTTCGTACTTCGTCTTCAGCTACCCCTCTGGCAAGCTGGTGGAACGACTCGGGTACAAGAAGGCCACCGTGACGGGCCTGCTCGTGATGGCGTTAGGCGCGCTCGGATTTCTGCCCGCCGCGCAGTTGGCATCCTTCCCGATGTTCCTTGCGGCGCTGGTCATCCTGGCCGGAGGGATGACGATCGTGCAGGTAGCTATCAATCCCTACGTCACCGTGATCGGGCCGCGCGCCACCGCTGCCAGCCGGTTGAATCTCGCGCAGGCGTTCAACTCCGTTGGCACTTTCATCGCGCCGGCCCTCGGGACCGCACTGATCCTGCGTAACGCCAAGGCGCCATTGAGCACCGAGCAACTTCACACGCTCAGCGCTCTGCAGCAGCAACTCTACCGCGCCGAACAGGCATCGACTGTCCGCCTGCCCTACTTGATTCTGGCGGTGGGTCTCTCTCTACTTGCGCTCGCGCTGGCGCTCATCAAACTCCGCTCCACCACTGGCGTTTCCGAGCATACGCAGGACTTCCGTCCAGGCGCCTTTGCCGAGGCGTTCTCCAAGCCCGATACAATCTGGCGCCATCCGTGGCTGCTGTTTGCCGCGGTGGGCATCTTCGTCTACGTCGGCGCCGAAGTTTCCATCGGCAACCTGCTCGTCAGCTACATTGGACTGCCAAAAATCGCCGGTCTTCCCGATTCGCAGGCTGGCTACTTCCTGATGGTGTATTGGGGCGGCGCGATGGTCGGCCGCTTTATCGGTTCCGCGCTGCTGCAGAAGATGCGCAACGGCGTCGTGCTTGGAGTTGCAGCCATTGGCGCGTTTGCCCTGGTCATCCTATCGCTCGTGTCCTCCGGGCACATTGCGATGGGTGCCCTGCTGGCCGTTGGCCTCTGCAACTCCATCATGTTCCCCACGATCTTTACGCTCGGCATCCAGGACCTTGGCCCACTCACCAGCAAGGGTTCGTCGCTGCTCATCGCTGCGATCCTCGGTGGTGCGCTGGTTCCCAAGCTGCAGGGCATGGTGGCCAACAAGATCGGACTGCAGCCCAGCTTCTTCATCCCGGCCATCTGCTACATCTACGTCGCGGCGTTTGGTATCGCGGCGATCCGCAGGCCGCCCGCACGCGAAGGAGTTATTCCCGTCGAACCCGTGTAGCAGACCCTCAGAGGCTCACTGTGTCTTCAGCAAGGAAAGCGCCGTAAAGCCCTGCGTTCCGGTTGACGCAGCGATCGTGACCACTTGCGGCGTTCCGCTGATCTGCTGCGGCGTGATGACCACGACTCCGTTCGCATCGGAGATCGCTGCGGCCTCCGAGCGCGCGAGGATTGGCGCTGCTGGGCAACGTCCACGCGACGGGCATGCACCTTCCCAAGCATGCACGGCCTGGTAGATGGTGACGGACGCTCCGGCAAGCGCATGACCGGCGCGGTCTGTGACGAGCAGCGAGACCGGGCTCAAGGAAACCAGCGCAGTGACGCTTTGGTTCGCTCCGCTCGCTACGGCGACGGTCCACTGTGTCGCATCGACTCCGTAGACCATCCACATGGCACAGACGCTGGTCCACACGCATCCGGTAACAACGTTGGTCGTAGGGCCAGACACGTTGGAGGCGCTCACCGTGACCAGCGCGGAGCCATCACTGCCGGTTGAGTTCTGCGATGGAGTCAGCGAGAGACTCGAAGTTGTCGTCCAAACGACAGGTACACCCGGCGCGGTGAATCCATCCATCGTTGCCAGCAGTGGCACCTTCCACGCAGCGCTGGCACCCGCGGCAAGATAGGCTGACGGATTCGCGATGGCGGCGGCACGGATGGGGTCGCTGTCCACCACCGTGACCTGCACGAAGTTGCCGCCGCTTAGCTCGGTAGCCAGCAACGTTATGCTGCCCGCTGCGCCACCGGTGACGGTTGTCTTCGCCTGCCCGCTCGCGTCGGTGACGACTACGCAACTAGAAGCGCCACAGCCGAGAATCGCAGACCCGGAACTGACAGACATGCGCACACTTGCGCCAACCGCGGGAGCGACTCCATCCGATGTTAGGACCTGCACTGCGAACAGAGTTGTCGCAGCGAGGCCGGTTTCGAGTGCGGCTGGAGCCGAGACTTCGCGGACGAGATCCACGGCCGCCGCATAGCTGATCACCGACGGAAGCACCGTAGTGCCGCCGGTACGCGTGTCGAGCACTTCAAGGTCCAGCGGCACTCCCGCCGTCGCTTTGGCCGCAGCAGCGGACGGAGCGATCGCAACAATCTGCGTCGCGCTGCAGCTCGTCACAGTGGCGCGAACTCCGTTCACCAGCACCTGATTACCCTGCTTGAATCCAGTGCCGGTGATTGTGATCAGACCACCTCCGGTGCCCACCGTCGTGGGCGCAACGGAGTCCATGTACAGGATGCGCGCCTTGTAGTTGAAGTCGGGCCGGCCGCCACCGAACTGGTCGGCGACGGCGATGCGCAGTGTCGAACCGGCGGTTGCAGCTGCCATGTGAACCTGCGTTGTGCCCACCGCGAGGGAGTTCATCGCGACGCTTGTGCTCGCGACGGTCGGAAGAGTTCCCAACTGATCCGCGGCATTCCATACACCGATCAGCGGCTGCAGTTTCTGATTCGTCGCCA
>JAZKBC010000096.1:17930-37061 GCA_040388825.1 Acidobacteriota bacterium
CCACCATGACGTATGCTGCGCGGAACAGATCAATCCGGTCCACCATCCGCTCGAATCAGTGGCCGCTGGAGCCAATCGCGAACCGTCGTTTCCGAGCGTGCAGGTCGAGGCCGCGTCGGGTATTGGTATGACGAAGTTGTATTGATAGCCGACCCACTCCGACTGACCGATCTGCATTTGCGGCGATCCCGAAGGCGTTGCGGCCGGCCTTTCGTAGGTACCCAGCGCATACTGCCCCGTATAAAGGGGGTTGATCGCTTCCGTATGTACGAAGAGGTTGCCGCCCGAACCGAGCGGGAAGGCTCCAATCGCGTACCGCCCCGGCAGGGCCGTGGAGCGGTTGCCAACGTCTTCAGAGGCTGTCGGCGCTCCGGAGATCGGATTGCCGAAGTTCTGCGCAAAGTAAATTCCGCTGATGCCGGAGGCCACCATCGAGGAGTCGGGACTGCTGGAACCATACATCAAGCGGCTGACCGTGACGTTCACCATATCCATCCCGTCACCATTGGGAAAGTCGATTTCACCCACCATGCTCACAGCCCCCGTCAGGCTGATCGTCTTGCCGGGCACCACGTTGGACGGGGTTACGGGATAGAGCAGCGCAAGAGCGGCCACGTCATCGATGCGCAACTGGAAGGGGTTCTGCATGCACTGGTACGTATACGGTCCGCAGATAACGTCGATCGGATGCATGACTGGCCAGTAAGATTCGTTGTTGGCCGTGGGTGCGGGTACCCCCGTAAAGACGTTGTCGTTCACCTGCGACCAGGCCAGGCCCAGCACTCGACCAAACGCTCGCATCAACTGGTACTGCATCTGCATGAGCTGCTGTGGATTCGATCCAACACATCTGCCATTGAGCAGGATGACCGCATGCTGAATCGTCCCGGTCGCGCCAAAGCCATCCACGCTTTCCGTCACGCCGTGCTGACGGCAGCTGCCGGGATCGCTCGCTCCATCGCCCAGCAGCATGTCGGTGATGCCGCCGTCGGTGTCGTAGACGATCGCGATTGGCTTGGCGAGATAGTTCGACGCCTGGACGTCGGCCGGAAAAGCCACACCCGTGGCGTTGAATGACGTGTCACCGGTGCTCACATGCTCGCTCAACGTTCCGCCCTGGGCCAGCGTGATGCTCGCCGTGGGCACGTTCCATACGGCCGCAGCCGCGGCAACCATGGCATCCGCTTGCGCATGCGTGACGCTGGAGTTCAGCACGCCGGGATCGGTATAGTATCGCGGCGACACCGTATAGAAAGCCATCACGGCACCCGGATACCACGAAGTGAAGCCGTAGCCAGTGACAAACCTCGGACCACCGGCGCGCGAGGCGAGCGCGCAAAGGCAGAGCATCAAGCCGGCCGCGATCCTGCGCAGCATGCCACCGCCTCCGAACCGCTGTTGACTAGCGAACAGCATCCGTCGACCCCGGTGGAGCAAGAAGCAGCGAGGAAGTTTCAGCACGCCCGGACAGCGGCACCTGCGCCGGCTCGGGCCCTGCAGGACGATTCCAGTTGGCCACCACCCTGGTTGCATCCGCGAGCGCCATGGCTCCGGCTGCATTGTTCGGAAGCGCCGTGCCCCTGGCCCGCAGCAGCCGCGCATTCAGGCGCCGGACATCCAACAGTGAGGGTGTGTCCGCGCCCTGCGGCACAACAGGCACCATGCCCTCCATGCCATCGACCGGAGAACTCAGCCCTGACGCTCCAGCCGCGTGCAGAAAGATCAGCAACCTCTGCCCCGCGACGTAGCGATGCTCCCCCGGCGGCCAGAGGCCTGCCCACTCCCGCAAGGTGTACGAACCGGAGACACCGCCGAGCACTGCCTGGTCAACGCGAAACGTGATCTCCACCACGCCGCCGTTGCGCTCAATGCGAACGACCTGGCCAACGAACGCCACACCCGCTCTTGCCGCAAGGCTGCGCAAAGCACCGCTGACGGTCGCATCCGGCACAACCACCTGGGCTTGAGCGCGCGACCAAACGCCGCCGAGGCAGATTGCCCCAACCGCCAAAGTCCATCGAAGCTGCCGGAAGCTCGGCATTGCACCCTCCACAACGCTCTTCGTCGTGGAACTCGCGATGCAGGACGGGTGTCCGCCGCTGGGACAGCGCAGAAGCCGCCCTCACCCTTTCAGGGGCGGCGATCAGATTTCGGGGTAGAAGTCGAAGAACGCCTCAACGCTGTGCTTGAGTTGCGCTTCAATGCTCTCCCGGCTGCCTTCCAGGATGTGCATCGTTACCTGCGCCTGGTTGCCGTTTTTCAACACAACCGGCGCCGCCTGAACACTCTCCACTTCGTCCGCCGGCAGCAGCCGCATTCCGTAAACCAATACCAAATCAGCCATATCTTTACGATACGCTTCGGCAAACCGGGCCATCAGCCCCCTCCTGAACCCTTTTGATTGCCAGTACAATCAAACAAGTTATGTCTCAAGCGAACGATGTACGCGACACCGTCATTCTGGGCTCGGGCTGCTCCGGCCTGACCGCCGCCATTTATGCGGCCCGCTCCAACCTCAAACCGCTCGTGCTCGAAGGCCATGAGCCTGGCGGCCAGCTCTCCATCACCACGCTGGTCGAAAACTTCCCCGGCTGGCCCGAGGGCGTGCAGGGCCCTGAGCTGATCGAGAACATGAAGAAGCAGGCCACCCGCTTTGGCGCCGAACTGCGCATGGCTCATCTTTCTTCAGCGGACCTGACAAAGTCGCCGTTTGAGCTCACCGTCGGCAAGGAAGTCATCCGCACGCGCTCGGTCATCATCGCCTCCGGCGCCTCCGCGCGTTGGCTGGGTCTGCCCAGCGAGCAGGCACTGATCGGCTTCGGCGTCAGCTCCTGCGCCACCTGCGACGGCTTCTTCGCCTCCGGCAAAGAGATCGCAGTGATCGGCGGCGGTGACTCCGCCATGGAAGAAGCGCTGTTCCTCACCCGCTTCGCCACCAACGTCACGCTGATCAACCGCAGCGAAAACTTTCGCGCCAGCCGCATCATGCTGGAGCGGGCCATCGCGCATCCGCAGATCGAGTTCCTCCACAACACGGTCGTCGAAGAAGTTCTCGGCGTTGAAGAGAAGGACCTCAAGGGTCTCAAACTCTGGAACCGCAAGAGCGACGAGCGCTGGACGCTGCCCGTGTCGTTCATGTTCCTGGGCATTGGCCACAACCCCAACGCCACCATGTTCGCTGGCCAGATCGATCTCGACGACGACGGCTACATCAAGACCCGCGACAACGTCATCGTCACGCACAACGGCCTGCCCATCCACGGCGTCTACGCCTGCGGCGACGTGCAGGACCGCCGCTACCGCCAGGCCATCACCGCCGCCGGAACCGGCTGCATGGCGGCGTTGGAAGTGGAGAAGTACCTGGAAGAGCTTGGGCGGTAAAGGTGTTGGAAGCGGAGTTCGTGAAGCGGCACCCGCGGCTGTTTCACATGACTTTGGCTGGCGCCTGGCCGATGATCCAGAGGTTTGGCTTACTGAGTGTGAAAGCCATCTGCGAGGTTGATGGCGCTTCGGTGGATGAGACCAAGCGAGTTCTGCGAACTTATCGCCCGCAGAAAGTCCAGCGCGGCCGCTTCATGCTGCGGGATCAAAAGCCCATGCGACTCCCTCACCTCAAACGAAATCTTGAAGGGTCGAACCTGACCGCAGAGGATTGGTTTGAGCTCCTGAATGAGCGAGTATTCTTTGCCATGCGGTCGCGGTTTGTCAGCGATCTCCGCAAGAGCTACCTTTCGGAGCCGGTGACAATCCTCAGTGTCGATACGCTGACGCTATTGAACCGTCACCGCGCAAAGGTTGAGGTCTCGAGTAAAAACAATGGAGCTACTCGAATGCCCACCCACTGGAAGAGCCGCGCATCGTTTCAACGCATCGAGGACGTCACGACCGAACGTCTCAAGTTGAAGGAGCTGACTGTATGCCACTCGGTTCCCGATATTCGAGAGATGGACGTTAACGTCTACGAAGTGGCCGCCGGGCAGGACTTTGCATCCAGTCTTACGGGCAATGGCTAAAACTTGTGAAACATAAAGAACGCCCCAGCCACCAAACACCCGAACGCCACGAAGTGGTTCCAGTGCAGTTTGTCGCCAAAGTAGAAGACGCTGAACACCCCAAACACACTTAGCGTGATTACTTCCTGGATGACCTTCAACTGATCCGGCGAGAACGTCTTTGACCCGATGCGATTGGCCGGCACCTGCAGGCAGTACTCAAAAAACGCGATCGACCAACTGACGAGAATGACCTTCCAAAGCGCGACCTCCTTGTATTTCAGGTGGCCGTACCAGGCAAAGGTCATGAAAATGTTCGAGCCAATGAGCAAAACAATTGTCCACATAGTTCTCTAGGATGCACCCATGAATCGCGTTGCACAAAAATAAAACGGCGGCCTCCGTGGAAGCCGCCGTTTGATCGTGTTCTGCCCCTGGGCTTAGTGGATGTCGAACTGCTCCGGATGCAGGCTTGGATCGCTCTTGACCAGGATCGTCTTCCGGGAGAGTTCTTCCATATCCTGCAGCCACTTGCCGCCGTTCAGCTTGAGTTGCTTCACCACTTCCGGATGAACCCGGAGCATGATGTCCTTGTCGAAGTGGCGATGCATCTTGCGCAGCTCGATATAGATTTCGTTGCACACCGTGACCGGAGCCTTGACCATGCCCGTTCCCGCGCAAATGCCGCAGGTGGTTGACAAGGTGCGCTCGAGCGATTGCTTCACGCGTTTGCGAGTGATCGCAACCAGGCCGAAGTCGTTGAACTGCAGAACCTTCGACGGTGCACGGTCATTCTTCAACTCATCCTCAAGCGCCGCCATCACGCGGTTGCGATTCTTGCGCTCGTCCATGTCGATGAAGTCGATGATGATGATGCCGCCCAGGTCGCGCAGCCGGATCTGCCGCACGATCTCCGGGATCGCATCGAGGTTCGTCTTGACGATCGTGTCCTCAAGCCGCGCCGTCTTGCCGACGTACTTGCCGGTGTTGATATCGATGGCGACCAGCGCTTCGGTCTGGTTGATCACGATCGATCCACCGGACTTGAGCCACACCTTCGAACGCAGCGCCTTGTTGATCTCCTCGGTGATGCCGAACTGTTCGAACAGCGGCGTCTCCTTGGAGTAGAGCTTCACGCGCCGGATCAGCGCCGGCTGGAAGCGCTGCAGGAACCGCAGCACGCGCTCGTACTCGGCTTCCGTGTCAACCCAGATCGCGGAGAAGTTGTCCGTCACCTGGTCGCGCAGGATGCGCTCGACGAGGTTGAGATCGTGATAGATCAGCGCTGGCGACTTCGAGCTTTCGCTGCGGGTTTTGATGTCGGTCCAGAGGTTGAGCAGGAAGCGAAGATCGCTGCGCAGCTCGTCCTCGCTGGCTCCGGAAGCCGCCGTGCGCACGATGAATCCGCCCGAAGCCTCTCCCTTTTCGCTCAGCAGGATTTCCTTCAGGCGGCGGCGCTCGGAGTCGGACTCGATCTTGCGCGAGACGCCGACGTGGTTCACCGTGGGCATGAATACCAGGAAGCGGCCCGGGAGCGCGATGTGCGATGTAATGCGCGCGCCCTTCTTGGCGATTGGCTCCTTGGCAATCTGCACCAGCACTTCCTGCCCGGGCTTCAGCAGGTCGCTGATGGCCGGCAGGTCGGTTGCCTGCACGGAGTGACGTCCACCGCGGCCGCCGTTGCGCGACATAGGACGACGATCACGGCTACCGCCACGATCACCACCGCTGCGTTCGCGGTCGCGTCCACCGCGGCGAGGCTCACGATCGCGACGCGCGCGACGCTGGCCTTCGCCCTGACCTTCTGCGCGCGGCTCACTGGAAGCAGGAGCTTCTGAATCCGAAGGCTCATCGAAGTTGGAGGATTCGGCAAACTCTTCTTCCTCGACCTCGCTCACGTCGCTGCCGGAGAGCTCGTCGCCCTCTTCGAACTCGTCTTCGTCGAGATCTTCCTCGTCGATGTCGAAGTCGTCGTCTTCGTCCAGCTCCAGCGTCGGGTCTTCCGGACGCGTGATCTGGTCGATCGACATCTCGCGCAGCATGGTGCCAAGGTCAGCCGCTCCTTCGAGCGTCTCCTCTTCCATGTCGTCGTCGGCAGCGCTGGCCGTAAGGAACGGCGCCTCGGCATCGTCGTCGTCCATGAGCTCTTCTTCGAGCGCCCCCTCGCCGGGAGAGAACGTCCGAGATTCTTCCTGCGCGGGCACAAGCGTCTGCTCTTCGGTCACGTGCGGCGTGTGAATTGCGCCTTCAAGCTCGATCGGCGAAGGCGGCGCCTGCTGGTCCAGCGGAGCGGCCTCGACTTCGAGCGACTCGGAGAGCAACTCGCCGGTCGGCTCGAGGGTGGTGAACTCGTGCACTTCCTCTTCCGCCGGCGCGCTCTGGCGGAACTCACTCGGACCGGCCGGATCGACACGGTAGGAAGCCGAAGCATCCTCTTCCGGCTCGTACTCGGTCACAGTTTCGTGCAGCTCTTCGACGGCTTCCACCGCGGCAGACGGAGTGTGATCTTCCGCGAAGGCGGCTTCGACCTCAGCCTGATGCTCAGCGTGCACAGCACCAAGGCGCTCTTCGGTTTCCTGCAGCTCGAACTGCGGAGCGTCGTCGGTCAGCGGGGACTTCGGCTCTTCGGGCTCATGCTGCGACGTCACCGCCGGCAGAACAGCCTCAGCCGGATCCAACTTGCTCTCGGGGCTGAAACTCTGGCGGTTGCCACGATCACGGTCGCGGCCTTCGCCACGGCCTCCGCGCTCACCACCGCGACGGGAGTCACGGTCGCGGCGACGGTCGCGTCCACTGCCTTCGCTGGAGTCGCGGTCGCTGGAAGTCTGGCTGGATTCCGCAGGAGCTTCGCTACGGCGGCGGGAGAGGGTTTCTCCCGGCAGAACGGCTCCGCCATCCCATCCGACGAGCGGGGCGATTTCGGTGGAGGGACGAGCAATGATCTGTGCCGGAGCAGGCGCGCTGGCTGCGGGTGCAGCAGCATCGTCGCCGCGGCGATACTTGGAGAGTGACTCGCCCGGCAGGATGAACGGCTCGGCGGAAGCGCTGATATCGGTGGCCTGGGACTCGTCCGCGCCATAGCGCGTCGTCCGCGGAGCGAAGCGCTCGCGCACGGAGTCGTGACGTCCACGATCTTCGCGCGGTCCACGGTCTTCACGCGGAGCACGATCTTCGCGGGGTCCGCGATCCTCGCGGCTACGGCTACGATCGCGGTCGCGTCCGCCTTCGCGGCGGCCTTCGGTACGCGGCGCACGTGTCTCAACGTCACGTGCCGGACGATCTTCACGAGGCGCGCGCACTTCGCGGTCAACCGAGACTTCGTCATCGCCGGCAACGCGCGTCTCGTCGGCCGGAGCGGCAGAACCCTCAGCGCGTCCACCGCGGCGGCGGCCACGACGGCCACGCCAGCGACGGCTGCCGTCAGCGCCCGGAGCACCTTCGCCTACTTCGTCGGTATCAACGGCACGCGGCGCGGCATCGAAGCCTTCATCGTCGCCCGCAGCGAGCGGGGCGTCTTCGTCGCGGGGACGATCGGCACGCGGCTGGTCAGAGCGAGGACGGTCGGACTGGCCTTCGCGTCCGCGGCCACGTCCGCCGCGTTCACGATCACGACCGCCGCGTTCGCGGCTGCCTCCGCCTGCGGGACGACCCTCGGCGCTTTCGAAGTCGGCGGATTCGCCGGCTTCTTCCATGAAGTCAGTAATGTAGAGGAAGGCGTCGCGTTCGAGGCCGATGTCCACAAAGCTGGACTGCATGCCGGGAAGAACGCGCGTCACCTTTCCGTTATAGATGGAGCCCGCGAGCGTGTATTCGTTCTCGCGCTCGTAATAGATTTCTGTGAGTTCGTCTTTTTCGACGATCGCTAGCCGCGTTTCGTGCGGCGTACTGGAGATGTAAATTTCCTTCGACATTGCTCTGCTTTCTGCTCGCTCCGGCCGTGGGGCCGGGATACGAACGGGCAGAACAGGCGAAGATCAGAGCTTCGCGGAAGCGTCAGCTTCCGGAAGCGGCCTCCTCGAATGCGGACGGGAACTGAGAGGCGACTGGAGCGGGCTTCCGGAAAGTCTGCTCGCCTGCGCGAGCGTGGTTCCGGCTGCGCGAAAATCCGCGTGCCGAAAACCGGGACAATGTGCCGAGAGGGGGTGAATCCAGTAGTTTGCCAAGCGCTTCGGGCCGGGTGGTGCTGACCGGAAGCCAAATGACGTGAACGGAGTTTGTGACCAACGCAGCCTCATCGCGAGGGGTGGCCGTTAACCGTCCGTTACCGTTCATTTCTCAAAACCTGTCCGGCCATCGGAAAGTCGATCCACGCCTGGCCGGCCTTTTCAATAAATCAAAAACTTTTTCGCTGCGCCGGGGAAAAATGGTCGCATCCGTTGCAGCGGTACCTACGCCTGCCCATCCTTTGGACTGGGCAGCTTCCACTAGTATGCACCAAAACAAGTAGATACGAGAAGCAGAGTGCAAACCGCCGCCATCCGTCCAGGCCCATTTCCGGTTCAGAGGCTGTTGCGCCGCCCGGCTAATTCACAAAACGCCGCATGCGGATGTTCATCACAATGCCCAGCGCGAGGAACGTGAAAATCACCGACGAGCCGCCATAACTCATCAGCGGCAGGGGGATTCCCGTTACCGGCATCAGCCCGAGGCACATGCCGATGTTGACCGCGACCTGAAACAGCGTGACCGCCATGACTCCCATAACGATCAGCGTTCCGGGTGGATCGGCCGCCGTTTGAGCGTTCTGGACCAGGCGCACCAGAATCAGGAAGTACAACAGCAAAATAAAGACGGCGCCGACAAAGCCATGCTCCTCACAGAAGGCGGCGAAGATGAAGTCGGTGTACGGAATGGGCAGGAAGTCGCCCTGGGTCTGGGAGCCCTTGTTCGCGCCTGTTCCCCAGACGCCGCCGGAGCCGACAGCGATCAGCGACTGGCGAATCTGGTAGCCGGAGCCCTTGGGGTCGTTCTCCGGGTTGGTGAAGGCCGTCAGGCGGGCTTTCTGGTAGGGCTTGAGGATCTTGCCACTCTTCCAGACCACTGTACCCAGCAAGGTGAAGGCACAGATAAGGATGGCAGCCTGCTTGAAGCGGATTCCACCGAGAAACAGGCCGACAATGAGGATCGGCGAATAGGTGAGCGAGGTGCCGAGGTCCGGCTGCGAGAGCACCAGCAGCAGTGGAAAACCAATGAAGGCGAAGGCCTTGCCGATGTCCTGCCAGCTAAGCTCTTTGCCTTCGCCGATTCGCTCCCAGAAGAAGCGCGCCATGACCAGGATGAGCACCAGCTTGACCCACTCGGACGGCTGAAAGTGGACGCCGCCGCCGAGGTTGATCCAGCGGCGTGCGCCGAGGACCTTGGTCCCGACGACCTTGACCGCAACGAGTGAGACGATGCTGACGCCGTAGGCCCAGTAAGCAATGCCGAGCAGGCGGTGATAGTCGATCAGCGAGATGAGGAACATGCCCACCATGCCGATGGCGAGAAAGCCGATCTGCTTTTGCTGGAAGCCGTGGAACTTGGTCATCGCCGTCGCGGAGCGGATTTCGAAGACGCTGACGACCGACAGCACCAGCACAAAGCCGAGCAGGGTCCAGTCGAAATCACGATAACGCGAGCTTGCCATTCGCCTTCAAGTGTAGCGGCAAGCGGCGCGAGCCTGGTTGCCGTGAGATGAGAGATCAGTTGCCGGTGGGAGCCGCGGGAGTTGCACCGGTCGCCGGCGTTACGGCGGGCTTGGGCGTGTCAGCCAGCTTCTGCAGGTTGTTGTCCTTATTACGCTGCTTGGTGACGAACGCGTTGATGACCTGCGCGGCGAGCTTGGCGGAGTTGTTGCCCCAGTTGCCGTGCTCCCAGAGGACGGCAACCACGATGTCCGGGTTGCGCCGCGGCGTCATGCCAACGAACCAGGCGTTGGGGACCGTGTTGTGGCCCTTGCCGGTCTTGGAGAGCGCGTCGTGGCTCATGACCTGAGCGGTTCCGGTCTTGCCGGCGAAGTCGACGCCTTCCATGTGCGCCTCGGCGGCGGTGCCGAAGGTGGTTACGCCGGCCATGTCGTCGGTGATGATCTGCCAGTTGTCCGGCGTAATCGGAATGGTCTTCTCTCCGGAACCCGGGTAGCTGCTCTGGATCGCGGCCCGCTCTTCCGGCTTGAGCTCATCGGCGAACACGAGATGAGGCCGGCGCAGAACGCCCCCGGAGGCGATGCCGCTGAGTGCGCGAGCGAGCTGCAGCGGCGTGGCCTCGATCGCTCCCTGGCCGATGCCGACCGAGATGGTCTCGCCGGCATACCACTTGTCGTGCTGGGTCTTCAGCTTCCACGCGGTTGAAGGCATCACGCCTTCCTGCTCCTCGGGAAGATCGATGCCGGTCTTCTGACCGATGCCTACGCTTTCGGCGTAGCGCGCCATGGTGTCGATGCCCAGCTTGTTGGCGAGGGTGTAGTAGAAGGTATCGCAGGAGAACGGCAGCGCGTTGTGGATGTCGACCGATCCGTGATGCTTGTCGCAGGCGAAGAAGTGGCCGTAGAAAGTGGCTCCGCCATTGCACTGCACGCGCATGTCCTGGGCAGCGTTCTCCTGCAGGCCGGCCAGCGTCATGATGACCTTGAACGTCGAACCCGGCGCCAGCTGCGCCTGGATCGCCTTGTTCATCAGCGGATGATCGGGGTTTTCGATAATCGTGTTCCAGTACGACTTGCTGAGGCGCACGGCGAACTGGTTGGGATCGAACGTTGGGCGAGAGACCATGGCGAGGATCTCGCCCGTATGCGGATCCATCGCGACCAGCGCACCGATTTTTCCCTGCATCGCCTGCTCGGCGGCCTTCTGCAAGTCGAGATCGATGGTCAGCCGGAGATCCTGTCCGGGCGTCGCCATCTCCTGGCCCATGACGCCGAGCTCTTTGCCGTGCGAGTTGACGATCACGTCGCGGGAGCCATCGGTGCCGCGCAGAATGCTGTCGTAGGACTCCTCGATGCCGGACTTGCCGACCACATCGCCGGGCTCGTAGAACGCATAGCGCGGCAGGTTCAGGTCGTTCTCGCTGATCTCGCCGACGTAGCCGATAACGTTGGCCAGGAAGCCGTCCTTCGGATAGAGCCGGCGCTCTTCCTCGAGCGTCTCCAGCTCCGGCAGCGCGTCGCGATGGGCGGCGATGAAGGCCTGCTCGTCCGGCGTGATGTCCTGCTTGAGCGGAATGGGCTGATACTTCGGTGCGAGCGCGAAGTGCTTGATGGTTGCCCTGATCTGGTCTTCGGTAATGTCCAGACCCTTGGCGATCAGAGGAAGGTCCGCCTCGAGGTTCTTCTGCTGCTCACGCACCAGGAAGCAGGTTACCGACGGATAGTTGTCGACGATCAGCCGGCCTTCGCGGTCGAGGATTCGTCCCCGGGGAGCGAGCACGGGCTGCTTCCGGATGCGGTTCTGTTCCGCGAGCACGCGCCAGTTGTTGGAGCCCAGAACCTGCAGCCGCCAGAGTCCGCAGCCCAGAACAAGCATCACCAGCGCAACGACGTACTGCGTCGCGTGCAGCTTCACAGCCGAGAGTTTCTCGTTCCGATTGATGCTGGAGGTATCCATAAAGCGGTTGTCCTGACGGGCCGGGAGGGCTTGGGCGCGCTCACTCCCCGGCGGATGGTTCTAGTTTACAGACTGTCTTACTCACGGATTCGGAAGCGGTCAAGCAGATAAAACAGGGGAATCGCGACCGCGGTATTCGCAACGGCACGTAGCAACTCGTGCAACGGCAGGACGCGCACGGTCGGATCCGCCAGCAGCCAACGGGTGATCAGGTACAGCAGACCGCTCTGAAACAGGCTGAAGGTGAAGTTCAGCACGGCGCGGTTGAGCAGGTTGTCCATGTCGACCGCGAAGCCGATGTTCGCCGCGATATAGCCAATGATGCCCTTGGCGATGCCGTTTACGCCGAATGGATGGTTGGTCAACCCGTCCTGGAAAAGCCCAATGATCGTTCCGGTAACCGTGCCCGCGATGGGACTGCGGCGGGCCACGGCGAAGTAAATCGCGGCCAGCAGCGGAAGATCGAGGATCGCCAGGCGCGGAAACGTCTTCGGCAGCATGACCTGCAGGAGGATGCAGGTCAGCGGAGCAAGCACCGTCACCGTGGGGTGAAAGGCGTATTGGTCAAGCTCCTGGCGGGATGTGTAACTGTGTTCGGCCATGGGAAAGTTTCGCGTTCGAGGATATTGTGCCAGCTGCGGTAAGCTGCCTCAGAACTGCGGAGCGGCCTCCTGCCTGGGTTGCGAGCCCTGCGTTGTGGGCGCCGCACCGCCGGGGGTCAGTTCGTTCGCGGGAGGCGTCGTTCCCGGGGTATAGCGGTCAGGACGCACAGCCGGCTTGGGCCGTGGCAAGCCAGAGTTGGGCACTCCCGGCACACCACCCACGAGGCCGGGAACGGTATCGCTGGATGTTGGAGCGGCTGTCTGTCCGGGCGCAAGCTGGACCACTGGCGGAGTCTGCGGAACGCTGGGCAGCTTTTCGGCGATCACGTCCGCAGCGCGCTTGGTCTCCTCCGCCGCGGCGGCGGTGTCTTCGTCCGCCAACGCGGGCCCCGGCAATGTGGCCTGGGTTTCGGTAATTACCAGCACCTCTTCCAGCCGCGAGAGGTTCGCCGCCGGCTTGATGGTGATGGCGGTATAAGGCTGATGCTGCGGGTCGAGCACAACCGACTGAATCACGCCTACGGGCAAGCCACGTGGAAATACCTGATCGCCGCCCGAGGTGAGGACGGGCTCGCCCGGCTTGATGCGGGAGTCCGGCAGGAGGTTGTTTATCTGGATCAGCCCGTTGGCCGTGCCGCGCAGGATGCCGCGAATCCGCGTCGTCGACAGCACGACTCCGGCGCCGGAGGTCTCATCGTTAATCAGCAGCAACTGCGCCGAGTGCGGAAAGACGTCGCGCAGCTTGCCGACAACACCGTCGGGGGTCATGACCGGCTGCTCCGGCTTCAACCCGTCAGCCGAGCCTTTGTCGATGGTGACCATGCTGGAACGATCGGAGCCGCTGGTACCAATCACCTGTGCGGCAACGGTCTTCGCGACATAGCGCTGCTTGAACGCGAGCAGATTCTCGAGGCGGCGGCCCTGGGCGGCGTCCTCGGCGAACTCTGCCTGCTCCAGCCGCAGACGTGTGATCTCCTGCTGCAACTCCTGGTTCTGTTCCCTGGTGTGGCGCAAGTCGATGTAGTTCGACCATGCATGCCGGACGCCCTGCCCAGAGGCGTGGCTCACGCGCTCAAATGGCGAGACGATGGCCACAATCCAATGGCGCAGCGTCGTGGTGCGCGGACCATCGGCTCCGTCGTTGGCCGTGAAGCCGCGCGTTGGCCGCTGCACCTGCACGGCCAGCGCGAGTACCTGCGCCAGCACAATTGCCAACAGCACGAGCGGATTTTTGAATCGTGTGAGAAAGGAGTCCATCGAGCCTGCATGCGCCGCGGCGCGTCACCTCTATTATCCATCGACTTCTGGCGGAGCGGGCAGTTCACCCCGTGCCCAACCGCATACCCTGCGCTGATAGCATCGAAACCGTGCGCATAGAGCTCTCCACGCCCGTCAAGTACATCAAGCGCGTGGGAGAACGCGTGGCCGCCGGGCTGGCCGAGCGCGGTGTGGAAACGGTCGAAGACCTGCTCTACCACCTGCCATTTCGCTACGAGGACCGCCTGCACCCGAAGCCGCTGGCCGAGTACCAGGCCGGCGAGATGGCTTCGCTGATTGGGGAAGTCCGGGGAACCATCCTGCTGCGGACACGTGGCGCCCCGATCTTCGAGATGACGGTTGGCGTCCGGCCACCGGGCCAGCAGGACAACGAGGCAGCCATGCAAGGCCTGCTGCGGCCGCCACCGATCCTCGACACGGTCAAGTGCATGTGGTTCCACGGGACGTATCTGCGGGACAAGTTCCGCGCCGGACAAATGATCGCGCTCTACGGCAAGTTGGAAGGCTCGCGCAGCGGCAATGCGCTGAACGCGCTGCCGGGCTCGACCAAGTTCAAGATGGTGCAGCCGACGTTCGAAATCCTGCCGGACGCCAACGTTACCGGCGAGGACGCCGAGTTCACGATGCTGGAGATGGGGCGAATCGTCCCGGTGTACGAGTCGCTCGGCGGCAAGACGCCGTGGGGAGCGAAGCTGACCTCACGCTGGCTGCGGCGCGTGATGTGGACTGTCTTCCGCGAGCTTGCGGAAAACGGCGTGAACGCCGACGAGACGCTGCCCACCGCGCTGCGCGAGCGGTTGAACCTTCCCGGCCGCATGGAGGCACTGCAGGCGCTGCACTTCCCTCCTGCCGGAACGCCGATGACGGAGCTGATGTCGGCGCGTACGCCAGCGCATCGCCGCCTGATCTTCGAGGAGTTCTGGTACCTGGAGTTGGGGCTTGAGCTCAAGCGACGGCGGCTGCGTGAGCGGCACGGCACGGCCTTCGCCACCGGCGACAACGTCCGCGAAGCGCTGAAACAGATGCTGCCGTTCAAGCCGACGGCCGCGCAGAAGCGGGTGCTCGGCGAGATCGTGAACGACATGCGTAGCCCGCGGCCGATGCGGCGGCTGCTGCAGGGCGACGTCGGCTCGGGCAAGACGATCGTGGCACTGCAGGCCGCGCTGGTCGCCATCGAGAATGGCTACCAGGCCGCGATGATGGCGCCTACGGAGATCCTCGCGACGCAGCACTATCTTTCCGCGCGCAAGCTGCTGGGCGACTCCATCTCGCCGACCACGGGCAAGCCGTACCGCGTTGGTCTGCTCACGGGCTCACTCGACGAGCGCTCGAAGCGCGATGCGCGCGGCCGCATCTTTCGCGGCGAAACTGACCTCGCCATCGGAACGCATGCGCTGGTGGAAGAGAAGGTGGACTTCGACAACCTCGGCCTGGTCATCGTCGACGAGCAGCATCGTTTCGGTGTGCAGCAGCGCTTCAAACTGATGCGCAAACCCGGAGCCAACGGCGTGGCCACCGAGCCTGATGTGCTGGTGATGACGGCGACTCCGATTCCGCGCACGCTTGCTCTGACGATGTACGGCGATCTCGAAGCCAGCGTGATCGACGAGCTTCCGCCGGGGCGCTCGCCCATTGTCACGCGGCGTATGCCCGAAGAACGTTCGGGCGAAGTGTGGGACTTTATCCGCAAACAGGTGGAAGGCGGTCGGCAGGCCTACATCGTTTATCCGATGATCGAAGGTGAGCGCGACGATCAGCCCGAGCTCGACTTTGCGAAAGAGCCAGCGGAAGAACCGGCGCCCGCTACGAAAGGCAAAGCGACCCGCAAGGTTCCGCAGCGCGCCAAGCTGCGTTCAGCGACAGAGATGTTCGACGAACTCAGCGCCGGTGCACTGAGCAGGCTGCGGCTGGGGCTGTTGCACGGGCGCATGTCCGCCGACGACAAGGACGTGACGATGGCACGGTTCAAGCGCGGCGAGATTGACGTGCTCGTCTCGACCACCGTGATCGAGGTCGGCGTTGACGTGCCCAACGCAACGGTGATGGTGATCGAGCACGCCGAACGCTTTGGGCTCGCGCAGATGCATCAACTGCGGGGACGTGTCGGCCGTGGAGCTGCCAAGAGCTTTTGCGTGCTGCTGACCGGAAGCAAGATCAGTCCGGAGGCTGAGATGCGGCTGGACGCGATGATTCGCACGCAGAACGGCTTTGAGCTGGCCGAGGTCGACCTGCAACAGCGCGGCCCCGGCGAGTTCTTCGGAACGCGGCAGGCAGGCCTACCGGAGTTCCGCGTAGCCAACCTGGCGCGCGATCGCGAACTGCTTGAACTAGCCAAGATTGAGGCGGCCCACTTCGTGGAATTTCCCGACGAAGCAATGCCGCGAGTCGAGATTGACGCCGTGTGGGCGCGCCTGAAGCAGCAGTGGCAGCGCCGCTATGGTTTGATCGAAGCCTAGCTCGCGATGGCGACCTGGACGTCCGGAACCACCGTCGACTGCACTTGCTTCTTCGGTCCACGCTTGCGCGCCACCAGCACGCGAATGCGGTCCAGCACCTCGGCCGGGGTGCTGGCGCCCTTGGGAAGGAACGCGTCGGCCGCCATGGCCCGTTCGTAGTTGGTGACGGTGCCAGAGATCAGCAGCGTCGGCAGTGAGGGATGCAGTTGCTTGGCGCGCCGCACCAGCTCGTTACCATCCATCTGCGGCATGATCAGGTCCGACATCAGCAGGTCCACCGAGCCTGGAAGCGCGCCGCGAAGGAAGTCCAGAGCATCGCGCCCGTTCGTCATTGCCACCACGCGATAGCCGCGCGTCTCCAACAGGAACTTTCTTACCGAGAGAATTTGCTCATTGTCTTCGACATAAAGAATGGTCTTCCGAGGGCGCATGTTCTTTTTCCTTGCTATGCCGGTGGTTTGTCCGGCTCCGTAGAGGCTGCGTTGCTTGGGCCGCTCGCGTTGTTGCGAGGCCGGCGAATGTTGGGGCGATTCGGGCCGAGCGGGAGCGTTGGCGCGGAGACCGCACTTTGGGCTTGCCCACCCGGGTTAGGGGCGTTGGATTGTCATGAGCCGGACCGCCCACCGCGCAAGGCGGGCGAAGCGCAGGAGGGGTTGGCGCTCGGAGGTCACGCTCGTTGGCGCACACTCCTGCGTCGCTGCCGTGCAAACCTGTGGAAGCCGGTGGAAAGAGCGCAAAACTCTCCCGCCGCTTCTGCGAAGGCCGCAAAAGCAGTGCCCTGACTGCCGATCCCGCTCGTTACGAAGCGGTCCGGATCATGGTTGGGGAACGCCAGAGTGCGTCGGCGCGAACCTCAGGTCGCCGCCCCACTCAGTGGTCGTGCCGGCACGAAAGTGCGCGACGAAACCCTGAACGTTCTCCTCAGATTTTTAGTAAAACCAGGCGAAAAACTTGCATCACCCGAGCAAAGCTGCGGTTGACGATTTGGTGAGCCTACAGTCGCGAACCCCTTGTGACAACAGCGAATGTTTAGCGAATATGCAAGGCTTTCGCACTAGCGCATCCACCGGGCAAAGATGAGTGCGCGTCCCTGTTGGGGTTTGCGTGTTACAGCCCTGTGAATATCTGTCGTTTCAAGGCAGGAAAAACGATCCCCGTGCCACAGGAATGGTGCGGCCACCGACGAGCACGTCACTCACGATGCCGTCAACCAGATTCGCCTGCGCCGTAATGCGGCTCGGTCTCTGAATCTCGATGCCCTGCTCGATCATTACGGGTGTGCTCGAAGGCACCAACCCGCTGCGAACCAGCCACGCGATACAGCAACCTGCGGCTGAGCCTGTCGCTGGATCTTCACCACCGTAGAACTGCATGCGTGCGTGCCACTGCGCGTTTTCATTGTTATTCGTCGGCGCAATGCAGTAGAAAAACTTCGCATCGCTCGCGCTCAACCAGGCCTGCGCAGTGGACTGCACCATCTGCAAACGTCGTGCGACCTCCAGCGAGTGCAGAGGCACAATGCAAAACGGCATGCCCGTCGAAACCGTTTGTGGCGCATAGCCGGGGAGCAGGTCGTCCTGCTGCAAGCCGATGGTTCGCGCCACTTCCGCAGGATCGTGCGTCGCGCCAAAGACGGGATCGTTCTGCCGCATGGTCGCGCGCACACCGGGCTTGTGCTCATCGCGCTGCTCGAACGCTACGTGGATGGGCCCGACGTTCAGCCGCAACGTCAGGCTCTCTGCACTGGTGAGCGCTGGGTGATTGAAGTACAGCCAGCTCGACGTACCCAGCGTGGGATGGCCGGCAAACGGCAGCTCTTCCTGCGTGGTGAAGATGCGCACCCGCACACCGTTGATGCGATCATTTTCGGGATCGTCTTCCGGCAGAATGAAGGTCGTCTCGGCCAGGTTGAGCTCGCGAGCCAGCAACTGCATCTCATCGTCGCTCAGCGAGCGGGCATCGTGAAACACCGCCAGCGGATTGCCCTCCAGCGCATGTTCGGCAAACACATCCATGATCGAGTAGTGCAAAGTGCGGCCCATAGCCGACAGTGTACGAGCCTGCGAGTTCCCTGGTCCGTGGAATTTGACAGTCCGCACTCGCCGCCGTACCTTGGACATACCGCAATGGGAGCCAACCTGCTTCCATGCTGACGACAAGCGCGTCAGCGGCGGCCAGATTTCAAAGGCCACGACTATGCTGAACGTCTCCAACTCGACTCTCATGTGTTGCTGCTGTTGCTGCGGCCCGGTGCGGGTGCGGTTGAGCGAGTCGAGACGATAAAGCAAGCGTCAAGAAGCGAACACCGAAACCCACCAAGGCACCGCCGGGTGGGTTTTCTACTGGGCCGGTTCCTTCCAACGCCATCCGCAACTGATAACGACTTCAACTCCGGGAGCTGGCTCCCGAACAAAGGCAGGTAAACGCGATGTCTCTCCGCATCAACGACGTAGCCCCCGACTTCACCGCCGAAACAACGCAGGGTCCCATTCACTTCCACGAGTGGATCGGCGACAACTGGGCGGTGCTGTTCTCGCACCCCAAGGACTTTACCCCCGTGTGCACCACCGAGCTTGGCGCTGTTGGCTCGCTTGAGAAGGCGTTCGCTGACCGCGGCGCGAAGGTGATCGGCCTCTCCATCGACCCCGTCGAGAACCACGCGAAGTGGGCCAAGGACATTGAAGAAGTGACCGGCTCCAAGGTGAACTTCCCGGTCATCGGCGATACCGACCTGAAGGTCGCGAAGCTCTACGACATGCTGCCAGCCGAAGCCGGCGACAGCTGCGAGGGCCGCACGCCTGCCGACAACGCCACCGTGCGTGTCGTCTATGTGATCGGACCGGACAAGAAGATCAAGCTGCAGCTCGCGTATCCGATGACCACCGGCCGCAACTTCGACGAGATCATTCGCGTGATTGATTCCATGCAGCTCACGGCGAAGCACAAGGTCGCCACGCCCGCCAATTGGAAGCCCGGCGACGATGTCATCATCACCGGTGCCGTCTCGAACGAAGATGCCGAGAAAATTTTCCCCGGCTACAAGACTGTGAAGCCTTACCTGCGCACAACCGCGCAACCGAAGTAAGATAGAGCGTAGAGCTCACGCGCACCAGCGGCATTTCTGTCGCGGCGCCAGGCTCTACGCTCCATCCCGAGCACCGGTGGCGAAGTGGCTAACGCGCTGGTCTGCAAAACCAGTATTCGAGGGTTCGATCCCCTCCCG
>JAZKBC010000096.1:37071-44175 GCA_040388825.1 Acidobacteriota bacterium
GCCAGCAAAGACCGGGTCTTCAATCAGAGTTCCGTCTGCGTCGGCTGCGCGGGCACGGACAGTCGCGTCGTCGCGAGCAGTTGGAAGAGGGCGACGACATGTATCTACAAGAGTAGTTCTGTCGCCGATGTGAGGGTTCGATCCCCTCCCGGTGCTCCAAAATTCCTTCCGCCTTAGCCGCGCTTGCGATCTTCTTCAGCGCCATCGGCAACTCCACCCATCAATGGATCACTGAAGGTTGCCCGGCCTGTCTCCACGCGACCGGCGTAATGCGCGATTGCGTTTGATCCCGCCACTTGCACACTGACGTCGTACCACCCGTGGCTCGACGCTAGTGGGAGCACGAGCGATTCTTGCTGGCCCGCAGGGATCGTTCGGCTCACCGGCTTCGCTCCATAGCTGTTGTCGCGAACCTGGACTTCGATTACGTGCGTCGCGATGTTCCGCAGGGAGAGCTTCGCATCTCCGCCTTGATAGGACAGTCGAACTTTCATTGGAGCGCTGGCATCCAGCTTGAACGCGCGATAGAAACCGTTCGGAGCATGCACTTCAAGATGCACTTTGCCATCCGCGAATAGTGCCAGCGGAAACTCGACCACCAGTGTGGCGCCAGCCTGCACTGCATAAGTGGCCGGGCGCATTCGAGGATCATGCGCAGATGCCTTGAGGTTGCGCAGATAAACGTTGAACGGCGCTCCCGCAGAGCACGCGCCGAAAAGCTCGCTTCCGGCCGTGAGGCTCAGGCGAAACGCCTTTCGTTCCGCGTCGAAAGTTCCATCGGCGTACAGCTCATAGGGCAGCGCACATGATGGCCGCACGCCTGGTTCCTGGTGCGGCATCCACTTTGCGGCAGTTCCATCGCGATTGATCGTCGCGATCTCGTCGGCGCTTAGTTGATGGAAGTTCGTTGGCAGATTCTTGAAGCGCGCCTTCTCGATGCTGACAACAAACTCGTCGCGATCCAGTGGGTTGAGCTTCGGTTCCTGCTGGTCGTAGCGGCGAAAGCACGACGTCAGATCACCTGCCACAACTCGGCGCCAAGCGCTGATATTGTCTTCCCTCACCGGCTTGCCGAATTTCTTCGCGAGAAAATTCTCGAGGAACATGAGAGTCGATGTGTGCTCGAAGAGCTGCGAGTTGACCCAGCCTCCACGGCTCCAGGGCGACGCCACGATCATCGGCACACGAAAACCAAGGCCTATGGGGCCGCTGCGCGCCTCTCTCGGCGCCGTTCCCAGGCGCAGGTCATCTTCCAAGCTCGTGTGCTCGAGTCCCGTATCGATGCCGTGCGAAGCTCCGCCGGTCTCCGCACGATGGGGGTCCGCCGCAACGTACGAGGGGGCGTGATCGAAGTAGCCGTCATTCTCGTCGTAGGTGAGGATGAAAATGGTCTTTTTCCACACGTCCGGGTTCTGAGTGAGGATGTTGAGGACCTCCGACACGTACCAGGCTCCGTACCACGGCGAGGTTGGATGGTCGGAGAACTTCTCGGGCGGCACCAGCCAGGAGACGGTTGGCAGGCGGCCTTCGAGAACATCCTTGCGAAAGCCGTGCAGGATGTCGCCGTGAGGCACATGCATCGTCTGCTTCTTGCCGGCCTCTTCAAACTCCAGCGGCGCAAGCGTCATCCAGTCGGCGTCGGTGGTGTTGGTAGCAAACGCCAGATCGTGCAGCCGCCGCTGTTGGTCGGTGAGTTGCCGATAGCGTTCCTCGCCACCCTTGGCCAGCATCGCCGTCAGCGTCGCGATGGACCGCCGATCCAGTTCGATGTTGGTGCGCAGGCTCGCAGCCGTCGCCGCATCCGTAGCGGTCGCCAGCTTCTGTTCCTGCTTCTGAATGCTCTCTTTGGTCGCGGCGAGTTGCTGCTGCAGATAGGCGACGCTGCGCGGGTTCGATTCAAGGTTGTAGGCCTTGAAGTACTCCAGCGGATTGTCTTCAAAGTTCGAAAGCCAGGCGTTCTGCTCCTTGGTCATGCCGCCGACCAGGCTCAGCTCGTTCTGATAGATCTTCCAACTTATTCCGGCTTCTTCGAGGCGCTCTGGGAACGTCTTCCAGCCCATCTCTCCAGCGCGGTACTGACCGTTGCGGAGGTAGACGTTGGAGCCGGCCGACTGGCGGTCGCGCACGGTGCCGGTCCAGAAGAGGCTGCGGTTGGGTGTTGTGCTGGTCATGGCGCCGCAGTAGCTCTGGTCGCAGACGGTGAAGGCATCGGCCAGCGCGTAATAAAACGGCAGGTCCTGGCGCGTGTAGTAGCCCATCGTTGTGGGCAGCGCGGCGTACTGGTGATCGTGCGAGCGCTTGGCTTCGAGCCAGCCGTTGTGCTGGCCTTGATTCCACGCATCCACCTGGCTTTGGCGCGTGTGGGGCAACGAACCCATCCAGGTGATCTTCGTGTCCTTGATATCCAGCCGCCAGGGAGAATACGCGTTGCCGGCTGCATCGGTCTGGATGAAGACCGAGTTGCCATTGGCCTGACGCAGGGCACGCGGATCGTTGAAGCCGCGAACGCCGCGCAGCGTGCCGAGCGCGTGGTCAAACGAGCGATTCTCCTGCATGAGGATGACAATGTGCTCAGCGTCAGCGTAGGTTGAACCGGATTCAGGTTCGATGGCCACCGCACGACGAATGGCCTCGGGGATGAGCCCTGCCGAGCCGGCGGCGCTGGAAAGGACTGCCGCAAACTTGAGGAACTCGCGTCGTGAGGAAGGCATACTTCATATTCACACACCCGGTTCCGGTACCGGAATGACAGTAGTGCAAATGGACTATCTGTTCACCATAGGGTCCAGGCACTGTGCAGGGAGAGCCTTCGGATGCAATCATAGAGGCGCAACGTTTTCGTACACGGTCAACTTTCAAGGAGCACCCTTGCACGAGGTTTCTTCGCAACAAGCCAGCGAGTTCGTCGCGCCCGCTCGCGTAAACCTGCTTGGCGAGCATACGGACTATACCGGCGGCCTGGTGCTGCCCATGGCGATTCCCTTCTCCACGGTTGCGGCTGTCGAACCACGCAGCGACGGGCGCTATCGGTTCACCAGCGATGGCTTTCCGCAGGTGCGCGAGATGGACGCCGCCGACCGCAGCGAGGCGCGGCACGACTGGAGCGACTACGCCGTTGGCGTGCTGCGGCAGTTGCAGCTTCGCGGCATCGAGCCTGCCGGGTTCAACTTGCATGTGAGCGGCAACGTTCCGTTCGGCGCGGGACTCAGTTCGTCGGCGTCAGTCGAGGTGGCCTGTGCGATGGCGCTGCTGGATCGCGCGGGAGCGAAGCTTCCGGCTGAGGAGATCGCTGTACTCTGCCGCGCGGCCGAGAACGACTATGTGCACTCGCCTTGCGGGATCATGGACCAGTTCGTCATTACCGCAGCCAAAGCAGCGCACGCGCTGCTGCTGGATACAGGGTCGCTGGAATACGAGCATATTCCGATGGACCGCGGGACGATTGCCGATACTGTCGTGATCGTGTGCAACTCGATGGTGAAGCACTCGGTTGCGACGGGCGAGTACGGCGTGCGGCATCGCGAGGTGATGGAAGGCCAGGCGGCTGTGCTGGCTGCGTTTCCGCAGCTCGCCGATTTGGGCGATGCGACGCTCGAGCACCTGAAGGTGTGCGAGACGAAGATGTCGCATGAGGCGTTCCTGCGCTGCCGTCACATCATCAGCGATAATGGCCGGGTTCGGCAGGCCAAGCAGGCGATGCTGGATGGCGACGCGCAACGTTTGGGGCAGCTCATGCTCGAAGGACATGTCAGCGAGCGCGATGACTTCCAGTGCAGCGTGGAGGAGGTCGACTTCCTCGTGGAGACCGCCGCTGGATTGCAGGGGTGCTTTGGAGCGCGGCTGACCGGCGGCGGCTTTGGTGGATGCACTGTGAACCTTGTTGCCAAGGATGCCAGCGAGAGCTTCGTTGCGGACCTGACGAAGGCGTATCGCGAGCGGTTTGGTATCGACGCTCCAGCGTGGGTTTGCGGAGCGGTTGATGGAGCGATGCTGCGTAATGCTGCCAGCGAGGTGGAGGCATGATCGGGCCGGAGTTTCTGGAGTCGCCGCATCGGCGGTGGAACCCGCTGAAGCGTGAGTGGGTGCTGGTTTCGCCGCATCGGACGCAGCGGCCATGGCAAGGACAGACCGAGGATAAGGCTGCGGTTGCGACGTTGCAGTATGACCCGAGTTGCTACCTTTGCCCGGGAAATACGCGGGCTGGCGGTCACGAGACGCCGCAGTACACAGGAACGTTCGTGTTCGAGAACGACTTCGCTGCACTGAAGCCTGATGTGGTGCAAGCTGCTTCTGACGAAGGTGGTTCTGGCCTGCTGCGGGCTGAGACGGAACGCGGTGTTTGTCGCGTGCTGTGCTTCGATCCGAGGCATGACCTGACGCTGGCGACGATGGAGCTGCCTGCGATTCGGCGGGTTGTGGACATGTGGAGCGAGCAGGCCGAGGAGCTGGGCTCGCGGCCGGAGATTGCGTATGTGCAGATCTTCGAGAACCGCGGAGCGATGATGGGGGCGAGCAATCCGCATCCGCATGGACAGATCTGGGCGACCGAGCATATTCCGAATGAGCCTGCGTTGGAGCTGGCGGCGCAGCATGAATACTTTGCGGAGCATGGCAAGCCGCTGTTGAGTGCTTATCTTGAGATGGAGCTCAAGGAGGGTCAGCGCGTTGTTGCGGAGAACTCGACGTGGGTTGCGGTGGTGCCTTTCTGGGCGGTTTGGCCGTTTGAAGTGCTGCTGCTTCCGCGGCGTGCTGCGGCTTCTCTGATGGAGCTGAGCGAGGTGGAGCGAGACGGGCTGGCAGAGATTCTGCAGTTAGTGACTGCTGGTTATAACCGGGTCTTCGATACTCCGTTTCCGTATTCGATGGGATTTCATGGAGCGCCTTCGGATGGTGCAGAGCATCCTGAGTGGGTGTTGCATGCTCACTTCTATCCGCCGTTGCTGCGGTCGGCTACGGTGAGGAAGTTTATGGTGGGCTTTGAGCTGCTGGGCTCGCCGCAGAGAGACATTACTCCAGAAGGTGCAGCTGAAACGCTGCGGAAAGCAATTGGAGCGGGAAGATGAATGTTCTGGTAACGGGTGGGGCCGGGTATATCGGTGGGACGGTTTCTACGATCCTGATGCAGGCGGGTCACAAGGTGACTGTGCTCGACAACCTTTGCCACAGCAAGCGGAGCGAGGTTCCGGCTGGGGCGGAGTTCGTCGAGGCCGACATTGCCGACCGCGCTAAAGTTGAGGCTTTGCTGCGAGAACTCAAGCCGGATGGCGTGCTGCACTTTGCGGCGCTGATCGAGGCGGGCGAGTCGATGCAGAAGCCGGAGATTTACTTCCGGAACAACACGGCTTCGACGCTGGCGCTGCTGGAGGCGATGCATGCGGCCGGGACGAAGCGGCTGGTGTTCTCGTCGACTGCGGCGGTTTATGGAGAGCCGAAGTCCGTACCGATAGAGGAGACCGCGGCGCTGGCTCCGACGAATGCTTATGGCGAGAGCAAACTGCTGGTGGAGCAAATGCTGAACTGGTTCCATCGGGTGCATGGTTTGCGGTATGCGTCGCTGCGGTACTTCAATGTGGCTGGCGCGCTGCCGGGACGGGGTGAGGCGCATGAGCCGGAGACTCATTTGATTCCGTTGATCCTCGACGTTGCGCTGGGGCGGCGGGAGAAGATCTTTATCTATGGAGAGGATTACTCGACTCCGGATGGAACCTGCATTCGCGACTACATTCACGTGGTCGACCTGGCGGCGGCGCACATCCTGGCGCTGGATGCGCTGGGTGACCGCGACCGGATGATCCTGAATCTGGGCAACGGGAGCGGGTTCTCCGTGAAGGAAGTGATCGAGGGCGCGCGGCGGGTTACGGGCCATGCGATTCCGGTGGAGATGAAGCCTCGGCGGGATGGCGATCCGGCTCGGCTGGTAGCTAGCTCAGAGAAGGCGAAGATGGAGCTGGGTTGGGTGCCGAAGACTTCCGACCTGGATGGAATTCTGGCGAGCGCGTGGGAGTGGCATCAGCAGCGGTATCGGTGAGACCCCCTCCCCCTCCCTCAAATCTGTTGCCCGGGGCTAAGTGGCTTCGATTGTTGAGCTTGCAGGCGGAGATCTGCCGCAAGCGACTCATTCTAAATGGGTTACCTGTCAAGTATTTCATTCTGCTGGGGTTAGCGGCGTTTTCGTGACCAGTCCGTGCCTGGTCTGCCCTGACGCACCCCAGGTGGGTGTTGCCGACTGCAAAAATGTCGTGCATTGAGTGCCGAGCTGCGAGTCGCGAGTTTCGAGTTGGTCGTGGTGGGATGGAATCCAGGGGCTGCGCACGGCTTTCGCTGGCTCGAAGCTTTGTTTTATCCCCTGCTTCTATTGTAGCTAGTCAGGCCTATCAAGTTTGCAAAATTGTGCGCGAAACTGGCCTTTGTTTTCAGATGTTTGCAAGTTATTTTGGGGTTGGGGGCTTGACACATTTTGGGGCGAGCAGTTTTGGGGATCGGTTTGCCAGTTGGCCTGGGAGGGTCACTGCACCACCCCGTAGAATCGGGTTGGGACATCTCCTGCAGGACAATTGGGGACAATCATGCGCTTGCTTGCGATCGTGGTGCTTTGGGTTGGGACGTATTGTGCCGGTCAGGGATTGCCGGCGGCAGTGGTTACGGATCCGGTGCTGGATGCGGCGCATCCGCCGCGAATGGAGCCGGTGCGGATTCCGGTGGGTGGGGTGTTGATCAATGGGGTGCTGTATGTGGCGGGTGGGGCCGGAGTGCATCCGACCGTTGCGTTCTTTCACGGCATGCCGGGTAATGAGCAGAACCTGGACCTGGCACAGGCGATGCGGAGAGCGGGGTGGAATGTGCTGACGATGCACTACCGGGGGTCGTGGGGAAGCCCGGGGACGTATGGCTATCAGCACCAGCTGGAGGATGGGCGGGCGGCGGTGGCGTTTTTGCGGGATCCTCACAATGTCGCGTTATATGGGATTGATGTTCGGCGGATTGTGGTGGGTGGGCACAGCACGGGAGGGTTTGTTGCGGTGAATGTGGCGGCGACGGTGCCGGGGATTGCGGGCCTGATGCTGATTTCAGGAACCGATGATGCAGGTGAAGCGATGGTGGCTC
>JAZKBC010000096.1:44185-87211 GCA_040388825.1 Acidobacteriota bacterium
GATGCGGCGTGGGCGAAGTTTCTGGTGGAGGGGTTCGATGGGTTATATCCGCTGGTGGGGTGCACTGCGGAAGGACTGGCGGATGAGCTGCTGCGGCATCCGGAGTGGAGCTTTGCTGCTTTGAAGCCGAAGCTGGGGAAGGTGCCGCTGCTGGTGGTTACGGCGGATGATGGGTTTGCGGTGGAGGCGATGGCGCTGGCGGAGGGTCGTGGCGATGCGGCGACCAAGCACTTTGCGGCGGACCATGCTTATAGTGCGTATCGGTTGGCTTTGGCGGGGGTGGTGGTGGGGTGGTTGGGGCAGCGGTGAGTGGTTCGAGGTGGGCGCGGGCTGTAGGGGCCGCCCACTCATGACCAAGTGCTGTCATGAATGGGGCACCCGGCCGGAGAGCGCTACTGGAGAGTGATGGTTTTGGGGACCGTGAGGCGCTGGGGGGAGTCGGGGTCGGGGGCGTTGTCGGCGTCTTCGTCGCCGGGTTCGTTGAAGTCGGCGTAGAGATCGTCCACGCCGTCCGGGCCGGCGGCGATGCGGCGGGATTGACGGTTGACGGTTTCGTTGGCGAGCTTCTGCTGGACTTCGACCCAGCGGTCGATCTTGCGGATGGTCGCGGGGACTTCTTCGAGAGGGACGGCGGGGGAGAAGAGGTAGCCCTGGACCTGGTCGCACTTGCGGCGGAGGAGGAAGTTCATCTGGGCGACGGTTTCTACGCCTTCGGCGACGACGTCGATATTGAGGCCGTGGGCCATGGCGATGATGGTGCGGACGATGGCCGCGGCACCGGGGTCGGTGGTTGCCTTGTCGACGAAGCAGCGGTCGATCTTGAGGCGGTCGACGTCGTACTGAAGGATGTAGGAGAAGCTGGAGAAGCCGGTTCCGAAGTCGTCGATGGCAACGGAGACGCCGCGCTCGCGGATCTGGCGGAGGGTTTCCATGACACCGGTGTTGGTGGCCATGAGCATCTGCTCGGTGATTTCGATCTCGAGCGAGTCAGGGCTGAGGCCGGAGGCTTCGAGGGCTTCGCTCACGACGGGGATCAGGTTGCGCTGGCTGAACTGCCAGGGCGAAAGATTGACGGCGATGGTGAGCTTGCGGCCGAGCTGCTTTTGCAGAGCGACGGTGTCGAAGCAGGCCTTGCGCAACGACCACTCTCCGATGCCGACGAGCAGGCCGGCCTTTTCGGCGATGGGGATAAAGGTTGTGGGGGGAACGTAGCCGCGCTTGGGGTGCTTCCAGCGGAGGAGCATTTCGAGGGCGACGACTTCGCCGGTGGAGCAGCGGACCTGGGGCTGGTAGTGGAGGATGAGTTCGCCGTTGTCGAGGGCGTGGCGGAGCTCTTCTTCCATCTTGAGGCGGTCGGCGGCTTCGCGCTGCATCTGGCCGGAGAAGGCGCGGGCTGAGCCGCGATCGGTGGCCTTGGCTTCGTGCATGGCGACGTCGGCTGAGCGGAGAAGTTCTTCCGGGGTCTCGGCGTTGTCGGGGTAGAGGCAGTAGCCGATGGAGGCGGTGACGCGGATTTCGGCGTTGCCGACGATGGTGGGCGTGCCGATCTTCTGCAACATGAGGTGCGCGCAGCGCTCGGCGTCAGCGGGGCCGCGGAAGTCAGGCATGAGGACGACGAACTCGTCGCCACCGACGCGGGCCACTGTATCTGTGCGGCGGACGGCGGACTGGAGGTGCTCGGAGAAGAAGTTGAGGACGGTGTCGCCGCCGGAGTGGCCGAGGGACTCGTTGATGCGCTTGAAGTGATCGATGCCGACCATGAAGACGGCCATTTTCTGCTTGAAGCGGCGGGCGCGCTCGATGCCCTGCGTGAGGCGATCATTCAAGAGCATGCGGTTGGGGAGGCCGGTGAGCTGGTCGAAGTGCGCCATGTGCACGATGGAGTCGGTGAGTTGCTTGCGCTCGGTGACGTCAAAGGCGATGGCGAGGTAGCCGGTGGTCTGCTTGTCCGGGGTGCGCAGGGCCATCATGGTGAGGTTGACGGAGGCGCGGGATTTGTCGCGGCGGCAGTAGGTCCACTCGCGGGTTTCCTGCTCGCCCTGGCTGGGCTTGAGGATGAGGGACTGGAAGCCGGCGGAGACGGGCTCGTCTAAATCGCGGGAGAGTTGAACAGCTCGCGCACTGATTTCCGCGGGGTCGTGGACGAGGACGAGTGAGTGCTGGCCGACGAGATCGTGCTTGCGGTAGAGCGTGAGGCGCTCGGCGGCGGAGTTCATGGCGATGATGGTGCCGGCGGCGTCGGTGGCGATCATGCTGATGGGCGCCGACTCGATGATGGACTGGGCGAAGGCGCTGAGCTCCTGGATGCGGCTGGCGGCGGCCTCTTCCTCGTTGGAACGGAGGGTGGAGATGGCGACGGAGCCGGAGAGCGGAGAGACGTAGGTGGAGTAGTTGGCGTTGCCCTCGACGGTGCGGACGCCCATCTCGAGGTACTCCGAGATGCCGGTGGCTGCGACGCGCGCCCAGATTCCCATGACGTGGAGGCGGGACGCCTCAGACAGGAAGCTGGAGCAGGACTGGCCGATGATCTCGGAACGCTTCTTGCCGAAGAGGACTTCGACTTTGCGGTTGGCGTAAGTGACGCGGAAGTCAGTGACACGGCCGGAGG
Source organism: Acidobacteriota bacterium (assembly GCA_040388825.1). GTDB lineage: Bacteria > Acidobacteriota > Terriglobia > Terriglobales > Acidobacteriaceae > Granulicella. The sequence continues at coordinate 46,794 of JAZKBC010000096.1, forward strand.
AGTCGCAGACGGGCTTGGCGATGCAGAAGACGCCCTGGCTACCTTCAGCGGCGGCCTTGAAGAGGGTGCGCTCGCGGCGAGCGAGACGGATGGCGCGGAGAACTTTGCTGGAGTGCTTGAGCGCGACCTGGCCGGCGCAGATAAAGGAGAGCGCGGAGAGGACGGCGAGGAGAAGGAACTCCGTCCACTGGGAGTTTGGCTTGATTAACAACAGGAAGAAGGCCATAGCCAGGAACGCCACAGCGAGGAAACCCTTGCGCCGGATGGATGCTCGGGATGTATTCCCCATTGTTGATCACTCCCTGGACTGCTCTGCTCGTCCACCAGAGTGAATCTTAGGCTGGACTGTTTGTGGTCTGGACTTCCTGAAATGGTAAAGATGGCCCGACCGAGCACTCGTCGCAGATGTGCGCTGCGATTCGGTGAAACAAGTCTTAATGATTGGCGGGTGCAGAACAATGACCCGTTTGTGTTAACGTACACGCACTCGAAAAGCCTGAACAAAGCGGCTCGTTGGCATTTTTGGAAAAATCACGGAGTGGCTTTTGAGGCAGGCAGCAAAAGTCCAGGAACATCGAAGGGTGTTAGATGCGATCCAACCAAGGTGTTATTACCGGCGTGCGCTGTTTCGGTTTGACGATCAACCGTTCAGGTTGGGACGGAGCTAGTCTGTTCCTACGGCGGAACCGGCCCCTGTCTTACTGACTTCTCCGCTCAACTTTCTACGGAGGCAATACCATGAAACTCACGACTGAAATGATGAAGAAATTTGCCAATGATGAGTCTGGACAGGATCTGATCGAGTACGCGCTGGTGGCAAGCCTTATCGGCCTGGCGACTGTTGCGGCGATGACTTCGCTCTCGACCAACATCGGCAGCGCGTTCAGCACGGTTGGCAGTCAGTTGACGAGCGCTGTCTAAGCAGGAAAGAACGAGAACGGGACGCCCTGCCTGGGCGTTGGTGGATCTCGGACAACGTGGATTTCTATGAACGAGGATGGCTCCTGATGCTGACGCATCTGGAGCCATAGTCGTTTGTGCGATTGCTTATTGCGGCGCGCAGGCTGACGGTGGATGCTTAAACGCACATCGCACCGGATGACCGGTGCGATGTGTGGTGACTCAGTGAAGAGCCAGGTGGCGATCGAGTCGCCGCGATGCATGAGCTATGGGCTTAGCGGCTTGGCATGAAGTTGCAGCCGAGTGCAACAGCGGTAGCGACAAACGCTACGAGGATTGTTCTGCAAACGAATTCCATGGTGTGCCTCCTTGAGGCTAGTCGGGGAGGGTGGAACCAGGCAGGATGCTCCCTGCGGGGACCAGCCCTTCGGCTATCTGGTGCGAGATTACTGCTAACCAGGCGCCGGGGGTATTCCCCAAAGGCTGAATGACGGCCGTCTGTAATACCACCAAAGTTGTAGGTGGCTTTCCGGCTGCAGCGGGGGCGGGGACGGAGACGAAATGCTGACATGACGGCGCTTTGGAGGTACTGGGTCGAAGGTGCTGGCTCTGCTAGACTTGGAGATCGACAGGTCAAAACCTGGAGGTTGGACGGGCCCAAGGCGGAGTACGGCGCGCCTGCAGATGTTGCAAACTCATGAGCCAAAAGATCATCATCGCCGACAACTATGCCGTCTTCCGGACCGGAACCGCCCGGTTCGTGGTGGTGGAAGACGATTTCAGCATCGTGGGGCAGTGCGACGACCTGGTGCGGCTGTATAAAGCGGCTGAAAGCAACCTGGGGACGATCGTGCTGTTTGCCAGCTCGCTGGAGCCCGACCTGAACGAACTGGTGACCCGGGCGAAGATCAGCCAGGTGAAGTTCGTGGCCGTGCTGGACAAGGGTGACAGCCCGCAACCTTATATGAAGGCTGGGATGCAGGGGATCCTGTACCGGGACGTGAGCCGGGCAGAGATGCTGAAGTGCCTGCGATCGGTGGCGCGGGGCGTGAGCTATGTGCAGCAGCCTTCGACGACAGCTTCGGCAAGGTTTGAGACGGATATGGTGGGCGAGCGGGCGAAAAACCGGCTGTCAGCCAAGGAGTTGCAGATCATCGGGCTGATCGTTCAGGGGTACAAGAACAAGGACATTGCCGCCGAGCTGAACAACAGCGAGCAGGTGATCAAGAACTACCTGCGGTCGATCTTCGACAAGACGGGGGTGAGCGACCGGCTGGAGCTGGCGCTGTTTACGATTCACCACCGGATTCTGCTGGAGGCAGTGGGTGGGACGGGTGGGAAGATGATTCCGCCGCCGCCGGGGTTGCTGCGGGTCGGGGATGAGGCTTAGGCAGGCCGTCGCCTGAAAGGGCTTGACGGGTTTGCATGTGCCGGCGGCTGTGCAGGTCCTTCGACTGCGGCTCGCATGAAGTCGCGAGCCTTCGCTCAGGATGACAGATTGTTGGTGGGCAGGATCGACGACTACATGTGGCCGGCAGACATGGCTCTGGCGATGTTGATGCCTGGGGGGCCTAGCAGCACGATGAAGATGCAGGGGAAGATGAAGAGGACTAGCGGGAAGATGATCTTCACGGTGGTCTTGGCGGCGAGTTCTTCGGCGCGCTGACGGCGCTTGAGGCGGACGCCGTCGCCGAAGTTGGAGAGGGCGCGGGCGATGGGGGTTCCGAAGCGCTCGGTCTGGGCGAGCATGTTGACGAAGGAGTCGAGCTCCTGGAGCTGGTTGCGCTCGGCCATGGACTTCCAGGCTTCGAGGCGTGGCTTGCCGGCGCGTTGCTCGCGATTGATGCGGAGGAACTCCTGCTGGATGTCGGGGTGGCTCTTGCCGAGCTCGTGGCCGACGCGCAGCATGGCCTGATCGAGGCCGAGGCCGGCGTCGACGCAGATGACGAGGAGGTCGACGGAGTCGGGGATGGAGAGGCGGATGCGTTCGCGGCGGCGCTTGACCAGGCGGGAGAGAATGATGTCCGGCAAGAGGTAGCAGATTCCGGCGCCTGAGGTCATGAGGAAGACGCGGTGCCAGGGAATGAACGACGCTGCGATGAGGGCGGCGATCGGGCCGAGGACGCGAGCGGCGATGTAGATGTCGACGTAGTGCGAACCGATGAGGCCGGCGGCGACGAAGCGCGCGGTGAGGCGCGGATCTTCGCTCATGCCGAGGCGGCCGCGGACGGTGTGCAGCGTCTTGAGGAACTTCTGGGGCAGTTCGCTGGGAGCGCGGCGGGCGACCTTGAGATTTTCGCCGCCATTCATGACCGCGATCACGCGGTTGGAGGTGGCGCGGGAGCTGCGCGAAAGCATGACGGCCGCCAGCATCCCCATGGCGAAGAAGCCGGTCAGAGTCATCATGGCATAGAAGACAATATTCATGCTGAGCCTCAGACCTTGATGTCGACGATTCGGCTGATGATGTAAGCGCCGATGGAAATCATGACTACGCCGATGCCGAGCAGTTTCTGACCGGTGGGATCGTAGAAAAGAATGTGGGAGTAGCCGGGCGTCATGATGTTGATGAGGCCGAGCATGGCGACGGGCATGAGGGAGAGGATCCAGCCGGTAAGGCGGCCCTGAGCAGTGTAGGTGCGAATTTCACCGTGGATGCGGACACGCTCGCGAATGACGTGGGTGGTTCTATCGAGGATGTCGGTCAGGTCGCCGCCGGTTTCTTTCTGGACGAGCACGGCGGTGATGAGGAAGTGGAGATCGTTGGAGGGGACGCGCTCGCCCATGGCGGTGAGAGCGTCGCGGAAGGGGATGCCGAACTTCTGCTGCTGGAAGCAGGTGCTGAACTCGGAGGAGAGCGGCTCGGGCGACTGCTCGGAGATGATCTCGATGGAGGAGGCCATGGAGTGGCCGGCGCGGAGAGCGCGGGCCATGAGCTCGATGGAGTCGGGCAGAGCGTTCTCGAACTTCTTGAGGCGGCTGTTGCGCTGGAACTTGAGCGCGTAGTACGGAATGGCAAGACCGACGCAGGTGGCGACGGCGGAGAGGATGAGCGGAGCTCCAAACCAATTGGCCATGCCTCCGGCAACGATGCCGAAGCCGAGCGCGCTGAGAACGATGGAACCGACGGACGCCTTGCTGCCAGCGTGGATGAGGAGCTGTTCGAGGCCTTCGGCGAAGTGGTAGCTTTCGATGCGTGCGCTAATGCGGTCGGTGAAGCTGACCTTGTTGCGCTGGGCGAGCTGAATCTGCTCTTCGGAGCCTTCGCTGGTGAGCTTGTTACCAATGCTTGAGAGCCGATTCTGCACGGTCTTCTGCGAAGCGGAGCCCTTGGAGGCAAACGCAACGACGAGGACGATGACAAGCGTGAGTGCGAGGAAGACACCGATAAGCATTGGGGTCTAGACCTCCACCGATTCGTCGAGGGCGGCCAGGTTAATGGCGATGCCCGCGGCTTTGAGTTTTTCGGCGAACTTGGGAACGACGCCGGTAGCGAAGAAGCGTCCCTTGACCTTGCCTCCAGCACCGAGGCCCTGCTTTTCGAAGAGGCAGAGATCCTGCATGGAGACGATTTCGCCGGAGGTTCCGGTGATCTCGCTGATGTGCGTGATGCGGCGGCTGCCGTCGCTCATACGCGAGGCCTGGATGATGACGTGGACGGCCGAAGCGATCTGCGCGCGGATAGCTTTTTCCGGCAGCGAAACGGAGCCCATCATGGACATGGTTTCGAGACGGGCGATGGCGTCGCGGGGAGTGTTGGCGTGGATGGTGGTGATGGAGCCGTCGTGGCCGGTGTTCATGGCCTGCAACATGTCGAGGGCTTCTTCGCCACGGATTTCGCCAAGGATGATGCGGTCGGGCCGCATACGGAGAGCGTTGATGACGAGCTCGCGCTGGCGGATGGCGCCCTTGCCTTCGACGTTGGGCGGGCGGCACTCCAGGCGACATACGTGCTTCTGCTTGATCTGGAGTTCGGCAGAGTCTTCGATGGTGACGATGCGCTCATCGGGCGAGATGAAGCCGGAGAGCACGTTGAGCAGCGTGGTTTTACCAGCGCCGGTGCCGCCGGAGACGACGATGTTCAAGCGAGCGCGGACGGCGCCCTTGAGCAGGTCGAGCATGGACGGCGTGAGAGCGCGATGGCGGACGAGGTCTTCCGCGGTGAGTGGCTTGGAGCCGAAGCGGCGGATGGAGATGAGCGGGCCGTCGATGGCGAGCGGAGGAATGATGATGTTGACGCGGGAGCCGTCGAGGAGGCGGGCGTCGACCATGGGAGAAGATTCGTCGATACGCCGGCCGACGGCGGAGACGATCTTGTCGATGATGTGCATGAGGTGGGCGTTGTCGCGGAAGACGACGCCGGTCTCTTCGATGACGCCGCGGCGTTCGACGTAGACGAGGTTGTGGGTGTTGACGAGGATGTCGGAGATGGTGGGGTCGTTGAGGAGGGGCTCGAGGGGGCCGAGGCCGAAGACCTCGTCCATGACTTCTTTGGAGAGCGCATCGCGATCGGCGGCGGTGAGCGGAACGTTCTGCTCGGCGACGAGTTGCGAGATGGTGACGAGAAGCTTTTGACGGCCGCTGGTGTCGTTCTGCAACGAAGACAACTGCTCGAGGTCGACGCGGCGAATGAGCTGCTGATGGACCTCCGTCTTGAGCTGATGTTTTGCTGCGTCAGGAAGCGCCAGGTTGTTGCGAACTTCCGCAACCGCCTGGGGCTTGGCTGGACCCGTCATGTGAAGCGTTCCGTCAGACATTGATGCACCTAAAGTACTTTGGTTCGGCCCTGGTTAAAACCCGAAGAAGGACTTCTTCTTCGGTGGTTCTGCGCTTGTAAATCCTGCGGAGCCGTCGTTCACGAGACTGGTGGCCCACTTATCGAAAGCGTTGGTGAATGCGCCACGCTGCTGATGCGAGACGGGCTCGCCAGCATTGATGGCACGCATGAGATCGGCGTAGTTGTTGGGGACGGCGACGTGGATGGGAAAACGGATGGCGTTTTCGATGTCCTGGGCGCTGACAGCGTCGTCGGAGGTGGAGCGGTTGATGATGACGCGAAGCTTGGTGGTGAAGCCGTCGATGAGCGAGAGATGCTCGATGCGGCGGACAAGGTCGCGGAGAGCAGCGACGTCTGGAGTGGACACGAGGGCGACTTCGTCGGAGGCGTTCATCATCGCGGTGAGAATCGACGTGTACTGCATGGAGGTGTCGATGAGGATGAAGTCGTAGCGGCGGCGGAGGTAGTCCATGATGCGGGAGATGGCATCGGAGGGGACTTCCTGGGGGAGCGCGCAGATGTCGGGCGAAGGGATGACTTCGAGGCCGCTGGAGTGGCGGGTGACGAAGCCGTCGAGCAGATCGGCGTCGAGGCGATCGACGTTGCGGACGAGCTCGTCAAAGTAGTAGCTGCTCTCCTTGATGCCGAGGTGCAGCGAGACGTGGCCGAGCTCGTGCTTGTAGTCGATGAGCAGCACCTTCTTGCGGTGCTTGCGGACGAGATGCGTGGCGAGATGCACGGCGGTGGTGGTGGTGCCGACTCCGCCCTTGACTCCGTAGAAGGAGATGACTTTGCCTTTGCCCTGCGTGGCCATAGCGGCGCTGACGTGGCCCTTTTGAAAGCGGGTGAGCGCGGCGGTGAAGATGGCGACATCGAGCGGCTTGGTGAGAACGTCGTCGCAGCCGGCGCGCATGGCGCTGAGCAGGAACTCGGCGTCGGTGCGGGCGGAGATGGCGATGAGCGAGATTTTGTGCAGGAAGGTCTGCTTGAGACGCTCCATGGTTTCGAGCGCGAGGACGGGGTCGCGGTCGCAGTCGATGATGGCAACGCAGCCGAGGGCTTCGGTGAGTGAGGGCGGGAACTGCGGGCGCTTCTCCGCGGAGATGTACTCCTGAAACTCGCCGATGAACTCGGAGCCGGGCACGGAACCAACGGCGGTGACGACAGCGGCGGCGACCTCGGGGGCGGCACAGACGCTGAAGACTGCCTGGATTACTTCGGATTTCGGTGTGTCTGCTGGCATGCTCGTTCTTCCAAGTCTTATAAAGCGGCGGTCCTGCTACTTGCCGGGTTGAATCTTCTCGACTTTATCGACTTCATTGTCGAATTTCTTCTGGTCAAGGTTGGGGACCACGAACTTGGGGTTCTGCACAGCGGGTTCGCTCGGTTTGAGGGGGTCCACAACGGTTGCGGTGACCACGATAATCAGCTCGCTGGTGGAGTGGTTGAGGTTCTTGGAGCGGAAGAGCTGGCCAAGGATGGGGATGTTGGAAATTCCGGGAATCTTGCTCAGCTGGTCGGTAACGGAGTGGTTGAGGAGGCCGGAGATGACGAAGCTCTCGCCGTCGCGAATTTCGACTTCGGTCTGTGCGCGGCGGGTGGAGAGTGACGGGATGGTGATGCCGGAGATGGTTACGGCGTTGGTGTAGTCGAGCGTGCTTACTTCAGGCGCGATCTTGAGATGGATGGTGCCATCTTCGTTGGCGGTGGGTGTGAAGTCGACCTTGACGCCGTAGGGACGGAACTGGACGGTGACAATCGGGGCGGAGCCGGTGCCGCCGGGTTGAACTACGGGGAAGGGGAACTCGCCACCAGCGAGGAAGTTGGCGGCCTTGCCACTGAGGGTAGTCAGGGTTGGCTCGGCGAGGATCTGCAGGACGTTGTGAGATTCGAGATCCTGGATCGTGGCGCCGTATCCGTGGGTGAACTGGAAAAGGAAGATGTTGAGTGGGTTGTTGGCGACTACCCCGGGGGCCGTTGTCCCAGAACCCTGCGTCGTGGTGAGGGTCGAGGGAAACATCCCCGTCGTTGTGCCGCCGACGACGTTGCCCATGGAGCGGACCAGGTTGACGCCGAACTGCTCGAGGCGAGTGCGATCGACTTCGGCGATGCGGAGCTTGAGCTCGACCTGCTTGCCGTGGATGGGGACGACGCGGAGGGAGTTGACGACGTCCTTCGTGTACTGCGCGGCGAGCTTGTTGATGCTGTCCACTTCTTCAGGTGTGGCGACGGACCCGGTCAGATTGATGCGGTCTTCGTTGCCCTGGACCTGAATGGCGTCGTGGGGAAAGGCATCGTGGAGGGACTGCTGCAGCGCCGCGGAGTCGAGGTCGGCGTGCACGTTGTACATGGTGGAGTGCTCTTCGGTGTCCCAGATGACGAGGCTGCTGGAGCCGGCGGCCTTGGCGGTGACGACGACTTCCTGGGGGCCGGAGGTGAAGGTCTGCAGGATGGCGGGGTTGCCGACGTAGATGCGGCGCATGGCGTTGGCATCATGCAGGATGACGGACTGGCCGACGACGATGTGCAGCGAGTTGTTGGAACCCGCCTTCTCGATCGACATGCGCAGCGGCGGAATGACGGCGGAGGGACCGGCAGCAGCGGCGAGCATGGCGGGGGCCGACTGGGCGAACCCAGCGGTTCCGGCGGTGAACGCAGCTATGGCTAACGCGATCGAACGCGTGCTGGAGAAAAAGAGGTTCATCGCATGCCCATTCTGAAGGTGTCTGTAGTGGTCTTGTCGCCGCTAATTGTCTGGACGGCAATGGTGGGTGGTGCAGCGGGCTTACCCGGTGCCGTGGCGTGGTGCACGACGGTGTGGACGAGCGGCTTGGAGGTCGGGTCAACGAGTTGCGCGAGCTCCATAGGAGGGTTGGTGGAGTGTTCCTTGTCGGAACCGCCACGCAGGATGAAGTGGATGGTGCCCTGCAGGCTGGCGAGAACTGCCTTCTGCGCGTCTTCGGGGCTGAGCAACAGGGTGACGACGTTGACCGAGACGGGCTTGCCTTCGGGGTCGGGCTGTACCTGGTGTCCAGTGGCAAGAACCATGGCGTTCTGAAGGACGCTGAAGGTGACGGGCTGAGTGTCGTTGTTGGTGGTGCTGATGCCGTTGAGGCCATCGGCACGAACCGTGGCGAGGACATCGACGTGCGAGCCGGGCATGATGAAGCCGGCGACGCCGACGACTTCGTCGGACTTGAGCGCGATGGCGCGCATGCCGTTGGGGATCTCTCCAGCGAGGCCAGGACCGGAGCCGGGCGCGGTGAGGAACTGCTCGGTGATGGGCTGATCCTTGGAGACGGGATAGAGCAGCGAACGGCCGACGATGAGTTCGGATTTGGTGAATGCGTCGGAGATGGGCTGGCCAGCCGGCCACTTGACCATCTCGAGATTTTCAGCCTTGAGTGTTTCGCCGGCGCCGAGCGGTTGGGTTGGTGCAACGTACATGAGCTCAGGCGTCTTGACGACGGCGCGAGCCTTCATGGTGCGGCTGAGCAGATAGGTGCAGGAACCAGAGATGAAGAGGCCGATTGCCAGGGCAATGGCCATGCGCTTGAAGTTCATAGCGTTACGCTCCCGTTAGCTTCCGCGACTGCAGCGGCCAGACGGCCAGGGGCAGCGGGAGATGCGGAGGAGACCACGGACAGAGCGATCACTGCGGAACGGCGATGGGTTGCCGCCTTTCCGGCCTGATGGATGCCGGCGGTACCGGTGAGTACCGCCGCGCCTGAACCAGCAAGTTGTGCAGGGCTAGCCATGGTGTGCTCCATCTTTGTGGATCGATGACCGGTGAGGTCGGGTAAAGTTCCCCCCCCTGATTTGTTCGGCGGATGACCGTATGGCCATCCGCCGCCCAGGAGAAGACTGGTGATGAAAAGTTAGACAGCGCTGGTGAGCTGGCTGCCGACGCTCGAGAAAGCGGTGCCGATCTTGCCAGCAAGGGTGTTCATGGCGGTGACGGCCGCGAGACCGATAAGGCCGGCAACCAGAGCGTACTCGATGAGATCCTGACCCGACTCTTCCTGCAGCAGATTCTTGAACATGTTCATGATGACTTCTCCTCGTTGATTTTGTGTGCATTCGGTTTACGCGGCGCCCTGGGTAGTGATGGCTTGGCGAGTCCTCTTGCTTGAATTCAGGCTAGCCTGCACGAATGGGCATCTCAATGGCACAAAAGGTATGTTTCACCCGCAGGTAATGACCCCTAAGAGAGAGGCACATAACCCCTTCGTTGGATGTGCGAGCTGAAGCAACCCATGCCGATCCGGTCAGGCAGAACATAACTCCTGCCGGATAGCTTGCCGGGAGGCGCTAAGGACGTTTGCCTGCGGGGTTTATCGGAGGACGAAGGGACGGGGCGAAGCGTTGTCCGAAGATGCGACAGACCTGCTGGCACCAAGTGAATTTGCTGCTGGCACCAAGTGAATTACTAGCGTGCTTGCAGCCCCGGGACGCTTTTCGCACCGTGACGAAAGTCATAACGGTACACTGGCAGCACTCTATGCCTGAGTCCCCCCGAAAAGGTATTGTCGAAGCAGTGTTCAGCTTCCCAGTGGTGCTGGGAGCAGTGCTTGCGCTGTTTGTGGAGATCGTTGTTCCGCGCTCGCTGGGCGACCCGGACATATGGTGGCATCTGCGCAATGCGCAGATCCTGACGACGACGCACCACTTCATCACGCAGGACGTTTTCTCGTTTACCGCGCTGCATGCGGCGTGGATGAACCACGAGTGGATCTCCGAGCTGCCGTTCTATGCAGGATGGTGCCTGGGTGGAGGCCGCGGAGTTTTCTGGGTGACCGTGCTCGAGATCGAGCTGGTGACGGTGGGAATTTATTTTCTGGCGTACAGGCGATCGGGAAGCCCGGTGGGGGCGTTCGTGGTGACCTTCCTGGGATTGTTTCTGTCGAGCGTGTCGTATGGTCCGCGAACGCTGCTGGCAGGATGGGTGCTGCTGATTGTGGAGCTGCTGATCCTGCTAGAGAGCGAGAAGCGGGCGTGGATCGTGTGGCTGCTGCCGCCGGTGTACATGCTGTGGGTGAACACGCACGGATCATGGATGATCGGGCTGGTGTTCCTGGGGCTGTACGTGGCGGCGAATGCGTGGGCGTTCGAGTGGGGCGCAATCAAGTCGAAGGGGATGAGCGCGGAGCGGCTGCGGAGCTTGCTGACGGCGAGTGCGCTCAGCATAGCGGCGCTGTTTGCGAATCCGTATGGATGGCGGCTGGTGGCGTATCCGTTCAACATGGCGTTCCACCAGAAGCTGAATATTGCGAACGTGGAGGAGTGGAAGCCGCTGGACTTTCACTCGGTGCGCGGAGATATTCTGCTGGCGGCGCTGGCGGTGCTGGCGATCTGGCAGATCTACAAGAAGCGCGAGTGGGAGCTTTGGGAGCTGGCGTTTCTGGGGATGGGGCTTTACTCCGCGCTGATCCACGAGCGGTTTTTGTACTTGTTTTCGATTGCGGCGGCGCCGGTGATTGCGAGCCGCTTCCCTCTTCCGCGACGGACCGCCGAGTATAAGCCGAAGCCGCTGCTCAATTTCATGATCCTGACGGCGCTGGTGATTTTCGCGCTGCGGCAGCCGATTCCGGCGAAGGTGGACGATCAGAAGGCGATGGAGGCATGGCCGGTGGATGCGCTTCCCTTCCTGCAGAGCTGGAAGCCCCAGGGGAATGTGTTTCAGGAGTTTTTGTGGGGCGGATACATGATCTGGAATGTGCGGCAGGTTCCGGTGTTTGTGGACTCGCGCGTGGATATTTTTGAGTACAACGGGACGTTCAAGGACTACCTGGAGACGATCCACATTCAGCACTCGCTGGAGTTGCTGGACGCGCACCAGATTCGGTATGTGCTGTATGAGAAGGATGCGCCGCTGGCGTATCTGCTGATGCATACGCCGGGGTGGAAGACGGATTACGAGAAGGGGAATGTGATTCTGTTGGAGCGCGTGGGGGCTATGCCGGGTAAGCAGCGATGACTTCCCTCCGGGGCTAAAGCCCCTTCCTTGCGGCGGACGAATTCGTGGGGCTGAAGCCCCACGCTAATCCGGCAAAGCGAAGGTGTTATTTGCCGAGGCGGGTTTTGAGTTCTTTGGCGGTGGTGTTGGCCGCTTCGTAGATGCGGCCGAAGGTGGCTTCCTTGGCACGGTCGAGTGAAGCGGACTGGCCCGGAGGCGTGGGCTTGAGGCCGAAGCGGCGGAGGTAGTGGTTGGCGCGGTGGGCGCCGATGGTGGCGTTGTTGCGGCGCTTGAAGTTCATCGAGACTGAAACCGAGACTTGTTCGCCGTTCTGCAGCCAGTGGGGGAAGATGGCGGGGTTGAAGACTCCGTTGCCGGGGGCGAGAAGGTACTGCCAGTGACCGTGGGGGAGCGATTCGGGATAGTCGATCTTGGGGAGGTGGCCGGTCCAGTACTGCTCGAGCTGCGCGGGCGAGAGGACGGAGTGGTCGGCGCCGTTGTAGATGTAGGCATGCTTGGTGCCGTGGATCTGCGCTAGGAAGTTGGTTTCGCCATCCATGTGGTACGGGGTGATGCGGCCGGGAGAGGTGACGAAGATGGTCATCGTCGGATCGTAGTAGGTGCCGGGAATATCGACGCCGGTGAGCCGGGAGAGGTGCGGGATGATGTCGGCGAGGACGTCGCGGTAGGTGGGGTCTTCGTGAATGCGCTTGAGGATGACCCAGTTCTTGCCGGACTCGATGGAAGCGAGGGCGTCGACGAGGGTTTGACCCTCGGGGCGTGCGCCGAACCAGGCGTTGCGATCGGGGGAGCCGGACTCGAAGTGAGACTTGCCGGCGGTCTTTGGGTTTGACGCGAGGCGTTCGGCGGCGGCGAGCAGCGACGAGAGCTGGAAGGCCGGGTGATGGTCGAGGCCGTGGCGGAACTGGAAGGGCTGGTGATCGAAGTGGCTCGAGAAGAGAGCGCGGTCAGCGGGCTCGTGCGGGAAGAGCTCGGCTGTGGGCGTGATGATCGGTTCGATGACGATGGGGGAAGGGGCTTCCATCTCGAGTTGAGCGGTGCTCATGAGGATCTCCGGTGTGGAACTGGGGATGCGATGCTGGAAGCGAGTGCGCTGGCTGTCGATATGCGGAGGCCGCAGCACGCTTCGTTGTAACGCGGCGGACGGACGAGCGGAATCCCCTGAAGGTGGAACGACTTTGGGGAGTTACCGCCGGATGGTAACTACGCCGAGGGGTTCCGTTGGGGGATGTTCGAGAGATGACGGCTGCACTATATTCGGCGGATGACTGTTGCGGTGGCGAGTCCGGCGAAGGCGGAGACGCGGAGTGCTGCGCGCGTGCGTTTGGGTGTTTGGATGCGGTGGTTGCTGGTCGCGGCGAGTGTTGTGATTCTCACGCTGGGCGCCGTGGAGTGCGTTTACGGCAATACCGATAGCGGCGATGTGTATGGATCGGACGCGGTGCAGTACCTGGATATTGCGCGTGCGATGGAGCGCGGAGATTGGCACTCGGCGTTGAATCCGCTGTGGAGCCAGGGATATCCAGCGCTGCTGGCGGCGGCGCGGCCTTTGTTTACGGCAGGGCCCGTGGGCGATTGGCGCGAGACGCGGGTTTTGAATTGCGTGATTTTTGCTGCCGACTATGCCGCGTTTTTGTTCCTGCTGATGGGGTTGGTGAGTGACCTGCGCGGGCGCGCGCGATGGCTGGTGGTGAGTGCAGGATTGATGTTGTTTGTGGCTTCGCAGGTTTGTCTGGGGCAAGTTTCGCGGGTGAGCCCGGATGAGTTGGTGAGTGCGTTCTTCTTCCTTGCCTGCGGGTTGATCTTGCGATGGGTGCGGGCTGCGGATGACCGCGTGGGACGCGGGGTTGTGTTGGGGCTGGTGCTGGGTGTGGGCTTTCTGGTGAAGGCTGTGTTCCTGCTGCTGAGCTGCGGGATGCTGGTGTTGCTGGCTGCTGCGCTGTGGTCGCGGCGGCGGAGTTTGCGGCCGTTGCTGGCTGCGGCAGTGGTGTTTGCGGTGATCGCAGGAAGTTATGGGACGGCGCTTTCTCGGTCTACGGGTAAAGTGACACTGGGTGAGGCTGGGGCGATCAACTATGCGTGGCACGTGGACCGGCTGCAGAAGTGGGTGCATTGGGAAGGCGGTGTGGAACCAGCAGCCGAGGCGTGGCCGAAGCCGTGGATCGCGCGTTTCGCGCAGTGGGATACGCGGCCGCCGGAGTTTGGGCTGCCGGTGCATCCGAGCGTGATTGTGCAGGAGAGGCCGAGGGTCTATGGATTTGCGGCGCCGATCCATGCGACGTATGTGCCTTACTTCGATCCGCCGTATTGGTATGCGGGCTACAAGCATGTGTTTGGGTGGCGGTACCAGGTGATTGCGCTGGCGAAGAGTCTGGGCGACCTTGTATCGGTGTTGCTGGCGTTACCGATGTTTTATGCGGTGGTGCTTGCGGCCGGGATTTTGTTGTGGGGAAGGCGGCGGGAGGGGCTGCGGAGCTGGCTGCGCGAACACTGGGCGGTTGCGGCTTGCGGGTTGCTGGGCGTGGCGATTTATCTGCCGGTGCATTTGGAGGGACGGTACCTCGCGAGCATGCTGGCGGTGATCGGATTGTGCGCGATTACGGCTGGCGCGGCGGAGGTGAGTCGCGAGAAATTTCGGGTCGTGATGGCGGTGTTGGCGCTTGGATTGTTTGGTGCGCTGATGCGGACGCAGCTTCCGGTGTGGCGGAATGTGTTGCGGCATAAGTCGCCGATGCAGACCGTAGATTGGAAGATAGGGCAAGCGGTGCTGGCGGCGCGTGTTCCGGCGCGTAGCCCGGTAGGCGTGGTGGCGTGGACGGCGAACCTGCACAGCGACTGGGCGTACATGGCACAGGTCGAAATTACGAGCGAGACGGCGACGCCGGAGGACTTCGATCTGTTCTGGAAGCAGGACGCTGCGGGGCGGCGCAGGTCGCTGGATGCATTTCGCCGGGCTGGCGCGACCGTGGTGTTCAGCTATGGCAAGCCTGACGGTGCGGATGGCGTGGGGTGGACGCATTTGGGCGATACGCCGATGTGGATGTATCGACTATGAAGATGGTGATGCACGGGCGGAGAGCACGGCATCCGCTGGTGGTGCGGGTTTTGCTAGCGCTGCTGGGAGGGGCCGGTGTCGCTGTGCTGGTGAGCTATTGGGCGGTGCGGCATTATCAGCTGCCCGCACCTACGGGGCCGTTTGCAGTGGGCACGCGGATTCTGAATTTGACTGACGCTGCGCGGCGGGAGGAGCTTTCTGGCGATCCGGCGGCGAAGCGGGAGCTGGTGGTGCAGGTGTGGTATCCGGCGGAGGATTCGGCGAATCCCATCGCTCAATATAAGCGGTGGCACGAGACGCTGCCGAGCACGTTTTATGAGGCGCTGATTTCAACGCACTCGCGGGTGGATGCTCCGATTGCGCACAGCGGCGAGCCGTACCCGGTGCTGCTGTATGGGAATCGCTGGAATGGAGAACGGACGCAGAACACGGAGCTTGCCGAGGAGCTGGCGAGTCATGGGTATGTAGTGGTGGCGGTGGACCGGCCCTATAACTCATCGCGAGTGTTGATGGCCGATGGGCAAGTGATTGAGGGAAAGCAGGATATGCGCGGGCCGCGTGGGGATGCGGCGACCGCGGCGGAGCAGATCGATTTCTGGAACAGGTCGCTGGAGGTTTGGGCGGCGGATGATCTGTTCGTTTTAACTTGGCTGGTGTCGCTGAATGCTGATGCGAGCGCGTGGCCGCAGGGGAGATTGGATACGAAGAATGTGGGGGCGCTGGGGCACTCGTTTGGTGGGGCGGTAGCGTTTCGACTTTGTGGGATGGATGCGCGAGTGAAGGCCGCGGTGAATCTGGATGGGTGGACGTTTGGAGCTTTGAAACAAAGGACTGCGGCGCAGACCGTGATGATTTTCGATGAGGGATCCGCGAGAGACCGTCGCAAGGAGTTAAAGCAATTGCCTTTTCCGGGCAGTGTTGACGATCAGATGGATCGCGCGGACTTTGCAGCGGTGGATTCGGGGCTGGCCAAGGCGGGCGGGTATCGGATGTATGTGGCGGGGACACAGCATATGGACTTTACGGACCAGCCGATGCTGCCGCCGCTGCATCGGGGATCGTTTACAGGGCCGATTGCGGCGGGCGCGGTTGACGCGATTCTGCGGCAGACGGTGTTGGCGTTCTTCGATCAGAGCCTGCGGGGAAAGAGATCGGCGCTGCTGGAGCCGGGGCAGAAGACGTTTCCTGAGTTGACCGTGGAGACGTGGCCAGGGCGGTAGTCGTGCGCCAGTGGGGTCACCGGGGGCAAGTTACCTTCGGTGGATGCGGTGAGGGCACCCTTACAACTTAGTTGCTATGCCCTGTTGCGCGCCAAAAGGCGATGCTAGGGGGAGCAGCCGCTCTATAGGACTTCGTGTGCCTTGCAAAAGACGCCGTGGTGCGGAGCTGCGGCAAGACTCGGGTCACAGACAGGACAGAACAGCAGGCATGGAAAACGTTATCGCCACAAAGCCGGCTGCAATTGAGACGCCCAGAGTTGGGATGTCGGCGCTCGAGTCGAAGGCGCTGCGGGCGACGATCTGGACGGTGCTGGACTATGGCGCGGGGCAAGGGCTGCGCGTGGTGAACAGCCTGGTGCTGACGCGGCTGCTGGACCCGGCTGCGTTCGGCGAGATGGCGCTGGTGACTACGCTGATCGTGGGGATGACACTGCTTTCGGACCTGGGGCTGGGGCCGAGCGTGATTCAGAGCCAGCGTGGGGATGAGCCGAATTTTCTGAATACGGCGTGGACGTTGCAGGCCGGGCGCGGGTTGATCCTGTGGTGTGCTTCGCTGGTGCTGGCGTATCCAGCGGCAAAGTTTTATCACGATCCGAAGCTGCTGAAGCTGCTGCCGATTCTTTCGCTGAGTGTGATCCTGACAGGCTTCAACAGCACGGGATTGCTCACACTTTCGCGGCACATGGGCGTGCGGCGGTTGTTTGCGGTGGACTTCAGCACGCAGATTGTGGCGCTGGTGGTGACGGTGACGTGGGCGTGGTATCGGCCTTCGGTGTGGGCGCTGGTGGCTGGACTGCTGGTTTCAAGCACCTACAGACTGGTGCTAAGTCATTCGCAGAAAGCTGTGCCAGGAGTGCGGAATCGCTTTTGCCTGGACCGCAGTTGCTTAAAGGATATTGTTCACTTCGGCAAATGGATTGTGCTGGGGACGGCGTTCTTCTTCTTTGCTTCGCAGGCTGATCGTCTGATCCTGGGACGGTTGGTGACGATGACGGTGCTGGGCATCTATGGGATTGCGTTCCAGATCTCCGACGTGCCGCGGTCGATCATCAACGCTTTCTCGCAGAAGGTGGGCTTCCCTTTTGTGGCGAAGATGATTCATCTGCCGATGGCGGAGTTCCGCAAGCAATACCTGCGCTACAGGCTGTACGCTCTGCTGCTGGGCGCGATGCTGTTGAGCGCGATGGCGGTGTGGGGTGGGCTGATCATCCTGAAGTTCTATCCGGCACGGTATGCGGAAGGCTCGTGGATGATCCCGGTGCTGGCGATCGGACTGTGGCACACGCTGCTGTATACGACGACGCAGCCGGTGCTGTTCTCGATGGGTAAGTCGAGCTATAACGCGGTTGGCAACGCGTGCTATGCGACAGCGATGCTGGTGGGGATTCCGCTGGGCTACCACTTTTATGGATTGTTTGGCGCCGTGGTGGCTGTGGCCGCCGGCGATTTTCCGCTGTATGTCGTTACTCAATTTGGGGCAACACGCGAAGGCGTGAAGCCGCTGTGGCAAGACCTGCAGTTGACTGGAGTGTTTCTTGCCGCACTGATCATCGACCTGGCGCTACGCAAAAGCTTGTGACCCTTTCTATGTAGAGGGCGCAACGCAGGAAGTATCGTATCCGGTCGAAACGTAGATGACACTTGAGTCATTCGTCGGGAAAGAAAAGATGGCACCGCTTTTCCAAACCAACTCGGAAGATGTCGCAGGGCTCTCGCAGCAGGAGATTCTAGACAGTTGCGGCAACACGCTTGCGTCCTGGTTTACCCAAAGTTGCGAGCGGCATGCTAAGCGCGTGGCTATCAGTCTTGGCTCGGAGCAGGTGACGTACGCGGAACTGCAGAGTGCAGCGATGAAGATTGCCGCGGCACTGGCAGAGGCGGAGTTGGCTGCCGATGCGCTGGTGGCGATACATTTGGAACGATCGACAGAGATGGTGGCTGCGATGGCCGGCGTGATTCTGGCCGGCGCTGCGTATCTGCCGCTCGACCCGCAGTACCCGACAGCGCGGGTTCGCGAGACGCTGGAGGACGCTAAGCCGGTGGCCATCCTGACGGATCGTGCAGGCGCGGAGAGGTTGCGGGATGTGGGCTCGCGCGTTCTTGTGGTGGAGGAACTGCTTGCGGAGCCGCTGAGAAGCGCGGAGTTGCGTCATGCAGCGTTGGATGATCTTGCTTATGTGATCTACACGTCGGGTTCAACCGGCAAGCCGAAGGGCGTGATGGTGACGCATCGCAATGTGGCGCGATTGCTCAAGCAGACCGAGGCTTGGTTTCACTTTGACGAGAGTGATGTGTGGACGATGTTCCATTCGTTCGCGTTCGACTTTTCTGTTTGGGAGATGTGGGGATGCCTGCTGTATGGCGGACGGCTGGTGGTGGTGCCGCATGCAATCAGCCGGTCTCCGGATGAGTTCTATGCGCTGCTGGCGGAAGAGCGCGTGACGGTGCTGAATCAGACGCCGACGGCATTCGGCTTGCTGATGCAGGCGGAGGCACGAGGACCGGCAAGGGAGCTTGCGCTGCGCTTGGTGATCTTTGGTGGCGAGGCCTTGAATTTGCGTTCGCTGGTGGCGTGGTTCGGACGGCATGGCGAAGACTCGCCACAGCTGGTGAATATGTACGGAATTACTGAGACCACCGTACATGTGACGTATCGGCGGATTTATGCGGCGGATGCTCAAGGTGAAGTGGAAAGCCTGATAGGCGAACCGATTCCTGACCTGAGGATTCATCTGCTGGATGAGGCTCTGCTGCCAGTGGAAGACGGCACCGTCGGCGAGATATTTGTGGGCGGAGAGGGCGTGGCTCGCGGATATTTAAACCGGCCCGAGCTGACGGCGGAGCGCTTTCTTGCCGACCCACTGGTGCCGGGAGCGAAGCTGTATCGCTCAGGGGACCTCGCTTGCAGGCGTGCTGATGGCGAGCTCGTGTATATGGGCCGAGCAGACCGGCAGGTGAAGGTCAATGGGTTTCGGATTGAACTGGGGGAGATTGAGGCGCGATTGCTAGAGGTTGCGGGCGTGGCGCAGGTTTGCGTGGTGGCTCGCGAGGACAACGGAGCGCAGAGACTGGCGGGTTATGTGGTCGCCGATTCGACGGGGTTCGACGCATTGGCTCGATTTGCAGAGCAACATCTTCCGATCCATATGCGCCCGGCCGTTTATGTGCGGATGGATGCATTGCCGATTAATGCCAACGGCAAGATTGACCGCACGGCGTTACCGGAACCGCGGCGCGCGAGTGCGTCGACAGGACATGAGACTGCCGCGGCCTCGTCGCAAGAAAAAGTCGTTGCCGAAGTGTGGCAAAGAGTCCTCGGGACGGAACACGTTGGGCTGGATGAGAACTTTTTTGACGCGGGGGGAAGCTCGGTGATGTTGATTGCGTTGCGTACGGAGCTGCAGACTGCCCTGAAAGTTACGCTGCCGGTGACCTGGCTCTTTGAACATACAACGATTCGTTCGCTGGCGGCGCGGCTCGAACGCGAGACACAGGTACAGACCAGTGGGACGAGTGTGGTTGCTTCCAAGGCGCAGCAACAACGGGATTCGTTCGCGCGCATGCGTGCGCTGAGAGGAAGTGCGCGATGAGCGAACTATCGTCGACCGTCGAAGAGAACGTGCAGGATATGGGCGCGGCAGTCGCGATCATCGGGATGGCCGGACAGTTTCCGGGGGCACCCGATGTTGGCAGCTTCTGGAAGAACCTGGTCGAGGGTAAAGATTCTATTACGCGTTTTAGCGCGGCGGAATCGCAGACGCGGAACTCGATGGGGGCTGAAGAGGCGAAGGATTTTGTCGCGGCTCGCGGTGTGCTGGACGATGCAGCGATGTTCGACGCCGACTTCTTTGGCATCAATCCGCGCGAGGCGGAGAGGATGGATCCACAGCATCGCGTGTTTCTGGAAGCGTGCTCGAATGCGTTGGAGACCGCTGGATATGTGGCACAGGAATATCCAGGCGAGATTGGACTGTTTGCCGGATGCGCGATGAATACGTATCTGCTGGCAAATCTCTGCGGCGACCGCGCGTTCATCGATCAGTTCACCGCGAACTATCAGGTGGGTGAATATCAGATTCTGACCGGGAACGATAAAGACTTTTTGACGACGCGGGTGGCCTACAAGCTGAACCTGCGCGGACCGGTGATGACGGTACAGGGAGCCTGTGCGACGTCGCTGGTAGCGATTTGTCAGGCGGCGCAATCACTGCTGAATTATCAGTGTGAGATGGCGTTGGCCGGTGGCGTTTCGATTACGTTTCCGCAGCTGCGCGGGCATGTCCACCAGGAAGGCGGGCTGGCTTCGAGCGATGGTTTCTGCAGACCGTTCGATGCAAAGGCTGCGGGCACGGTGTTTGGACATGGCGCGGGTGTGGTGTTACTGAAGCGCTACGAAGATGCAGTGCGCGATGGCGATGCGATTGCCGCGGTGATTCGCGGGTTTGCAGTTAATAACGATGGAGCGCATAAGGCCGGGTACATGGCTCCGGGAGTCGATGGGCAGGCGCGAGTGATTGCCGCGGCGCAGGCGATGGCCGGAGTGAGCGCGGATTCGATCAGTTATATAGAGGCCCACGGAACGGGAACGCCGATGGGTGACCCGATCGAGATCGCTGCGCTGACCAAGGCGTTCCGAGAGAGTACCGGGCGCAAAGGATTTTGTGCTGTCGGAACGGCGAAGGGAAACGTTGGACACCTGGATGCCGCTGCCGGCGTGACTGGCGTGATCAAGACGGTGATGTCGTTGCAGCATCGGATGATTCCGGGGCTCGCGCACTTTGAGAAACCGAACGAGGAGTTGCGCCTTGCAGAGACTCCGTTCACGCTGAGCGGAGAGACGAAGCCTTGGGTTGCTGATGGGCCGCTGCGGGCTGGCGTGAGCGCGTTTGGTGTGGGCGGCGTGAATGCGCACGTGATTCTGGAAGAGGCACCGCGGGTTGCGAGCGGCGCGAGCACTCGCGCGAAGCAGGTGTTGTGTTTGTCCGCTGGGTCAGACCAGGCACTGAACGAAGCGAAGACGAAGCTGGCGGCGCATCTCGAAGCCGATTCCGACGCAGTGCTTGTCGATGTGGCTTACACACTGGCCGCTGGGCGGAAAGCCTACCAGCAACGCTTTGCTATCGCGGCGACCGATGCGACGAACGCAGTTGTTGCTCTGCGTGCTGGAGCGAAGCGCACAGAGAAGATCGATTCGAGTGCGAGGCGAGTGGCGTTTCTGTTCTCCGGCCAGGGCTCGCAGTTTGTCGGTATGGGTAAGGAACTGTACGCCAGCAACGCCGTCTATCAGCGCTCGATCGACGAGTGCTGCGAAATTGTGCAACGCGTGGCTCGGCTTGATCTGCGTGGGGTGATGTTTGCGGAGGAGAGCGAGGCGGCTACGCTTCGGCTGCAAGAGACGCGGCATGCGCAGCCAGCGTTGTTTGCAACCGAACTGGCGCTTGCGAGGCTTTGGCAGAGCTGGGGTATTGAGGCCGCGGCCAGCGTGGGACATAGCCTGGGCGAATTTGTAGCGGCGACGCTGGCAGGTGTATTCAGCATAGAAGATGCGCTGCGGCTGGTTTGTTTGCGTGGGCAATTGATGCAGCAGATGGTGCCGGGAGCGATGATCTCCGTTCCATTAGGCGAAGAGGCGTTGGCTGCTTTTGTTTCGGATGAGGTATGCGTGGCGGCTTTGAATTCGCCGCGCGCCAGTGTGCTGGCTGGATCGCTGCATGCGATTGCAGAGCTGGAGGCACGGTTCGAGCGCGAGGGAGTTGCGGCGCGGCGGTTGCGGACTTCGCATGCGTTCCACTCAGCGATGATGGAGCCGATGCTCGCGGAGTTTGAGGCAGAGGTTGCGCGGTGTGAGCGCAAGGCTCCGTTGCGGCGTTTTGTTTCGAGCGTCACTGGAACATGGATTACAGATGAACAGGCGACAAGTCCGCAATTCTGGGCGGAGCAGTGCCGCAAACCGGTGCGCTTTAGCGATGCGGTAGAGACGCTGCTTGCCGATGGTGTCAACGTGTTGCTGGAAGTCGGGCCGGGTGAGGCGCTGACCGCGCTGGCTTCACAGCAACGTGTGGACGAGCGCAAGTTTGTTGCTGTGGCTTCCCTTCCCGCGCCGCGCGCAGGTGCGGCGTCGCGTTCGATTGAAGATACCGTCGCGGGGCTTTGGAGCGCTGGAGTCGCGGTGGATTGGGCGAAGTATTTTGGAGGGGAGCGGAGAATCCGTGTAGCCCTGCCGACGTATCCGTTTGAACGAAAACTTTACTGGGTTGAGCCGCCGGCCAAACAGCCGGCGTTGAACGCGCCGCAAGAGCGAACCGTTCAGGAGACGAACAACATGCAAACGCCAGGATCTGTTGTAGAAGCTTCGCCTGTCGCAGGTGAAACCGCTTCGCGTACGGAACGACTTCGCGCTGAAGCAGCCGCCGTGTTCGCGGATCTGAGCGGCATTGAGATTCGAGCGGAGGAGATGGAGCTTTCCTTCCTGGAGTTGGGGTTGGACTCGCTGTTCCTGACGCAGGCTACGCTCTCATTGCAGAAAAAGTTTGGAGTGAAGGTGACTTTCCGGCAGTTGATGGAGCAGTGCTCGTCGATTGTAAGTTTGGCAGATCACCTGGATGCACTAATGCCTCCGGATGCTCCCAAGGTTGCGACTCCTGCTGTGGTGGCTGCGACGAGCGCGCCACTTGTTGCGGCGAATGGAACGCAGCAGCCGCTGGAGCGGTTGCTGGCCGATCAATTAGCGGCGTTGTCTGAGATGTTTGCATCGCAGGTAGCTACACTGCGTGCGGCGGCTGGTGGTGCAACTCCTGCGGCTGCGATAGCTCCATTCGTTGCCGCTCCTGTTGCGGTGCCACCGAGCAAGACCGCGGCTGCTTCGGCTGATAGTGGCGAGGTGCGGTTCCGGCCCGCGCAGGTGAAGGTTTCAGCTGAGCTGGATGCGGAGCAGCAGCGTTATATCGATGAGTTGATCGCAAAGTATGCGGCGAAGACGCCGGGGTCAAAACGGATGACGCAGGCTTCGCGCGGACGCCTGGCGGATCCGCGTGCCGTGGCTGGGTTCCGGCCGCAGTGGAAGGAGATGGTGTATCCGCTGCTGACTGATCGCGCGCAGGGATCGCGGATTTGGGATGTCGATGGCAACGAGTACATCGACGTTGTTAATGGATACGGTTGCATCATGTTTGGGCACTCGCCAAAGTTTGTGGTGGACGCGGCACATGCACAGCTGGATCGCGGGGTGGCGATTGGCCCGCAGTCAGTGCTGGCGGGTGAGGTGGCGGCGCTGATCTGTGAACTGACTGGCAATGAACGTGTGACGTTCTGCAATACGGGTTCGGAAGCCGTGATGGCTGCGATCCGCGTGGCTCGCACCGTGACCGGGCGCGACAAGTTTGTGTACTTCACTGGGGACTATCACGGGACATTTGACGAAGTTCTGATTCGCAGCACACCGCGCGGCAGTGCGCCGGTGGCTCCGGGTATTCCGCTGGCGAACGTGACGAATGTGGTCGTGCTGGACTACGGAGCGCAGGCTTCGCTGGACTACATCCGCGAGCATGGCGAAGAGATTGCCGCCGTGTTGATTGAGCCGGTGCAGACGCGGCATCCGGAGAACAAGCCATTTGAATTTATTCGTTCGATTCGCACAATCACGGAGCAAACCGGATCGGCGATGATCATCGATGAAGTTGTGACGGGATTTCGCCTGGCGCCGGGTGGCGTGCAGGAGTTCCTTGGCGTGCGTGCAGATATGTGCACGTATGGCAAGGTGATTGGCGGCGGGCATCCGATCGGTGTGCTTTCGGGCAAGGCACAGTACCTGGATGCGCTCGACGGTGGTGCGTGGCAGTTTGGCGATGATTCAGCGCCGGAAGTTGGCGTGACATTTTTCGCAGGGACGTTTGTGCGGCACCCGCTGGCGATGGCTGCGGCTCGCGCGGTTTTGACGCACTTGAAGAATGCAGGCGGCGAGTTGCAGCGGGAGTTGAACCGGAAGACGGCAAAGATCGCGGAGTCGCTTGATGCATTCTTCCAGGAGCGGGGCGTGCCCAGCCGGGTGCACCATTTCGCTTCGTGGTTCTATTTCACGTTTCCGGGCGAAGCGAAGCTGGCAAGCTTGTTTTACTACGCGATGCGCGCGAAAGGCATACATATTCAGGAAGGCTATCCGTGCTTCCTGACGACGGCGCATACCGATGCCGATCTTGAGGCTGTCGAACGCGCATTCCGCGAGACGATCGTGGAAATGCAGCAGAATCGTGCGATGCCGGGCGGCAACGAAACCGCCGTGCAGCCGAGGCTGCAGGAGCCGGCGCTGCATGCGCTCGCACTACGAAACACTCCCGAGCGTGTAGCGATGACCGAGCCGCAGCGTGAGGTATTCCTGGCGGCGGCGTTGAGCGATGAATCAAACTGCGCGTTCAACGAATCGCTTACCGTGAAGCTGCGTGGGCCGGTGCGCATCGACGACCTGCGGTTTGCGCTGGAGGCGGTGATCTCGCGCCATGATGCTTTGCGCAGCGTAGTTTGCGAAGATGGCGATTGCCTTTGTGTGGATCCGGTGTATAGCGGGTCGACCGAGGTGATCGATCTTCGCGGTGAGACAGCGGAGAAGCAGCAGACGATTCTCGCGGAGCGGGTTGCGCATGAGGGCAAGACTCCGTTTGATCTGCAACAGGGGCCGCTGGTGCGCTCGGCTTGCTATGTGCTGAGCGGGGAAGAGACCGTGCTGGTGTTGACGGCGCATCACATTGTTCTGGATGGGTGGTCGGCGAATCAGCTGCTGGAAGAGATCTCTGTGGTCTATAGCAAGGGCGCGGCGGCGTTGACGACGCTGGCTCCGCTGCTGCCGTTCAGCAGCTATGCGGTGCGAGAGAATGAGCGCCAGCAGTCCGGCGACTTTGCCAATAACGAGAAGTACTGGGTTGCGAAGTTTGAAGGGCGATCGCCGCGGCTCGACCTGCCGACAGACCGGGTGCGGCCCACGGCGAAGAGCTACAGCGGTGCAACGCTCGAAGGCAAGCTGGGCAAAGAGCTTTATGACGGGCTGAAGAAGCTAAGCGCGAAGAACGGCTGCAGCTTGTATGTGACGCTGCTTTCGAGCTTTCAACTGCTGATGCACCGGCTGACGAAACAGGATGAAGTGGTGGTGGGAATTTCTACAGCTGGGCAGGCGCTGCTGGATGGAGCGAGCCTGGTGGGGCATTGCGTGAACTTCCTGCCGATGTTGAGCGAGCTCGGTGCGGAAACGACACTACCGGAACATCTGCGCGCGACGCGGAGTTCCCTGCTCGATGCGCAGGATCACCAGGAATTCACTTATGGAAGCCTGGTGCGGAAGCTTCCGCTGGAGCGCGAGGCGGGGCGGCTGCCGCTGATCGAGGTGCAGTTCAATTTGGAGAAGGTGGGAACGAATGTGCGCTTTGATGGACTTGAAGCGGAGATTCGCACGAACGCAAAACAGTTTGTCAATACCGACCTGTTCCTGAACGTGGTGGAGAGCGCAAGCGGGCTGGACTTTGCTTGCGACTACAACACGGAGTTGTTTGACGCAGCAACGCTGGAGCGCTGGATGCGGCACTGGTCGCAGATGCTCGCGGGCGAGTTGGCTGATCCGGTGGCCAAGGTGAAGGAGTTGCCATTACTGACCGCTGAAGACAAGCGTCAGGTCGTTGAGGATTGGAACCAGACCACAACCGACTTCGGTACGTTCACAGCGCTGCCTTCGGTAGTGCTGGAACATGCGATGAATCATCCTGACCGCATTGCGATTGAGTGCGGTGGACGGCAGTGGACGTATGCGGAGCTTGCCGAGTACGCGACGATGCTGGCGCGGCGCCTGGTCCATGAAGGCCTGCAGCCGGGCGATCTGGTGGGCATTTGCATAGAGCGATCGATTGAGATGGCGGGTTCACTGCTGGCGGTGATGATGGCCGGTGGAGCTTACGTTCCGCTCGATCCGCGGCATCCGCGGGAGCGGCTGGCGACGATCATCAACGACGCAGGGATGACGCTGCTGCTGACGGGGCGCGATCCGAGCGTGGATACGAGCGCGAGGATTTTGAACATCACCGGGCCGCAGCCGCAGCACAAGGATATGCTGCCGGCTTCGATTGCGGCGGACTCGCTCGCGTATGTGATCTACACGTCGGGATCGACGGGCGTACCGAAGGGTGTGGCGATTGAGCACAAGGCGCTGATGAATCTGCTGCGTTCGATGCAGTGCGAGCCTGGGCTGGGGCGGGAGGACGTGCTCGTCGCAGTGACTACGCTGGCGTTCGATATTGCTGCACTGGAGTTGTTCCTGCCGATGCTGGCTGGAGCGAAACTGGTAATCGCAACCGATGAACAGGTAACCAACGGCGGGTTGCTGCTGCGATTGATCGAAGAGTCGAAGGCGACGGGCTTGCAAGCGACCCCGGGAGCATGGCGCATTCTGCTGGATGCTGGATGGACGGCAGACCACGCGCTGAAGGTACTGTGCGGTGGCGAAGCGCTGCCAAGGGATCTTGCAGATGCACTGCTCGAACGCAGCGACGATGTTTGGAATGTGTATGGACCCACCGAGACGACGATCTGGTCGTCGGCCACGCGAGTGACAGCGGGAGCGAGTGCTCCGCGGGTAGGACCGCCGATTGCCAATACACAGTTCTATGTGCTGGACGAGCGTTTGCAGCCGATGCCTGTGGGTGTGGTTGGCGAGCTTTGTATAGGCGGCGATGGCCTGGCGCGCGGATATTGGAAGCGGCCGGAGCTGACCGCGGAGAAGTTTGTCGCAAGCACTGTTGGCGAGGGACGAATCTACCGCACTGGCGATCTGGGGCGTTGGCACTCGGATGGGACGATCGAATTGCTGGGGCGAGTCGACTTCCAGGTAAAGATCCGCGGCTATCGCATTGAACTGGGCGAGATTGAAGCGGCGCTGGCTGCGCATGAAGCGGTGCGTGAGGCAATTGTGCTGGATCAGAAGGCGGGTGCTCAAGGCAGCGCTCGGCTACTGGCGTTTGTGGACGCAGGTGGCGCTGCTGCTGAGCCGCAGGCGGAGTTGTTGATTGCGGAGCTGAAGGATCATCTCGATCGGACGCTGCCGGCTTACATGGTTCCGGCGGTGATTGTGGCGTTGAAGGAGCTGCCGCGCCTGCCCAACACCAAGGTGGACCGCAAGGCATTGCTAAAGCTGGGCAGCGCGCAAGCCGGAGACGCCGCGGTGGCCAATCGTGTGTATACGCCTCCGGTAACGCCGCAGGAGGAGTTGCTGGCGGGGATCTGGGCGGATGTACTGCAACTGGAGAACGTGAGCACGTCGGAGAGCATCTTCGAGCTGGGCGCGGATTCGTTGGCGATCTTCCGAATCGCGGCGCGGGCTCAACGTGAAGGGCTGGCGCTGAAGGCGACACAGATCTTTGAGCATCGCACGATTGCGGCGATCTGCAGAGAGATCACACAGAAGAGTTCAAGTGCGAGTGCGGGCAAGAGTGTTGCTCGTATTCGCGTGGCGCCGCGCGACAAGTACCGGGTGGCGAGGTAAAGGGACCCATGAAAGCACTGCAGGCCAACACGCTCGATCTCGTGCTCGACGCACCGACCCTGTTGAAGGCTGGTGTAGAGGTGTATGCGATGCCCGCGACGCCAGGGCAGCTGCGCTTCTGGTCGCTGGATCAGTTGAACCTTGGCGATCCGGCAATGAATATGCCGCTGATGTGGCAATGCACAGGAGTGTTGAATGTCGCGGCTCTGGAGCAGGCATTCGAGAGATGCGTTGCGCGGCATGAATCACTAAGAACAACATTTGCTCTGGTGGGCAGCAAGCTGATGCAGTTGGTTCGGCCGGACATGGCGATGCCTATTCCGGTGGACGACCTGACCGGGCTTGCAGGCGAGCAGCAGAGACTGGAAGCAGACCGGATTACGCGAACGCATGCGGCGTTTCGCTTTGATCTGAAGAATGGGCCGCTGTTGGTGCTGCGGTTGCTGAAGCTGGGTGCGCAGAACCATGTGCTGTTGGTAACGATGCATCACGTGATCTGCGATGGAATCTCGAATGGCATTCTGATGCGCGACATGATGGCCTTCTACGAAGCCATCGTCACCGGAACAGAGGTAGAACTCCCGGAGTTGCACATCCAATTTGCGGACTATGCCGTATGGCACGAGGAGTGGAGTGCGAGCGACGAGCACGGGGCTTCACTCGAGTTCTGGCGGGAGACGCTGGGCAAGGACTTCAGCCCGATTCACCTGGCGCATGATACGGATGCGGCCTCTGCACTGCCCGCTCATAAGCAGGAGAGCACTGGCGAGATCGAAACGCTTCTGGTTCCACCCGACCTGACCGCACGTGCACACGCGTTCTGCAAGCGCGAAGGAATCACGCTCAATGTGATGATGTTCAGCATCTTCTGCACGCTGCTGGCACGGATCACGGGCTTGAAGGATCTGACGATCGGATCTCCTTGTGCGAATCGCACGGAGGACACCGAAGAGCTGATCGGGTTGTTCATGAACATCCAGATCCTGCGCGTGCAGCTGGCGGAGCGGTCGACTTTTCGCGATCTGTTGAACCAGGTGCAGGCATGGACATTGGCTGCGGTAGACAACCAGGCGCTTCCGTTCGAGGACCTGGTGCATGATCCGTTCTTTGCCAATGCAGCGTCGCTCGAGATTCCGATCTTCTTCCTCTATCAGAAATCGTTCATGCTGACGCGGCGCATTGAGAGCTCTGAGGGCAGTGTGCAAATTGTTCCGCTGCGTTCGGAAAGCCCAGGCGCAGTGTTCGAGTTCATGGTCGCGGTGGTGGACCGCGAAGAGGAAGGGCCGCGGCTACAGCTTGAGTACAACCCGCAGTTTTACAAAGCGGCGACGATTCGCAACTACCTGCGGCTGTTCGTCAACCTGCTGGAGGCGGCGTTGGTGCATCCGGATGCTGCGGTGGATGCACTGGAGATTCTCTCGCCCAGTGGACGCGCGAAGATGTTGTCGAAGTGGAACAGCACGGCGACAAATTTTGGAGCGTTTGAGCCGGCGCATACGACATTTCTTTGCAGAGCGGCTGGCGACCCAGACAGTGTCGCGGTGGAGTGCGCGGGTGTGAGCTGGACGAATCGCCAGCTGGCTGGACGGGCGACAGCGTTGGCCGCGCATCTGGTGCGTGAGGGATTGAAGCCGGGAGAGTTGGTGGGCATCTGCATCAGTCGGTCGCCGGAGATGGTTGCTGCGATGCTGGCTGTGATGATGGCTGGGGGAGCCTATGTCCCGCTCGATGCACGGCATCCGCGAGCGCGTATGGAACTGGTCCTTGAAAATGCGCAGGCTGCTTTTATCCTGGCCGATCACGCACTGGAGGCGACGACCGACGCGAAGGTGCTTCGCGTAGATGGGCTGCGGTCAACTGCGGTGAATGTGGAGCTGCCGGATACATCTTCACCGGAGGCACTGGCGTATGTGATCTACACGTCGGGCTCAACGGGAAAGCCTAAGGGCGTTGCGATCGAGCATGGAGCGTTGTTCAACCTGCTGCGGTCGATGCAGAAAGAGCCCGGACTTGGGCCACATGACACGCTAGTTGCTGTCACCACGCTCGCGTTCGATATTGCGGCGCTGGAGTTGCTGCTCCCGCTGCTGACCGGAGCGCGGCTGGTGATTGCAACCGAGGCGCAGGTGTACGACGCAGGCTTGCTGCTGGCGTTGTTGAAGGAGAGCAAGGCGACCGTGCTGCAGGCCACTCCGGGAGCGTGGCGCGCTGTGGTCGATGCAGGATGGACCTCGACATTGCCACTGCGAGTGCTGTGTGGCGGCGAGGCGATGTCACGAGACCTGGCGGACAAGCTGCTTGATCGCAGCAACGATGTTTGGAATGTTTATGGGCCGACTGAGACCACGATCTGGTCGTCCGCGACACGAGTGACGCGCGATGCGGCAGCTCCACGAGTGGGACCGCCGATCGCGAACACGCAGTTCTATGTGCTGGACAAGCTTCTGCAACCCGTGCCGGTAGGGCTTGATGGCGAGCTCTATATCGGTGGCCTGGGCCTGGCCCGCGGATATTGGAACAACCCGGAGCTGACGGCACAGAGGTTCGTGGCGAATCCCTTTGGGCCCGGAAGGATTTATCAAACAGGTGACTTGGCGCGATGGCACGAGGACGGAAGCGTGCAATTGCTGGGGCGTGCGGACTTCCAGGTGAAAATCCGGGGCTATCGCATCGAACTGGGAGATATTGAGGCAGCGCTGCTTAAGCATGAGAGTGTGCGCGAGGCCGTAGTGGTGCAGGACGTATTGACCGATCAGCCGGGGCGCGCAGGCGTGTCGCGCTTGATTGCATATGTAGGCGCGAACAATACGGGCGACGCAAATGTCGCAGCTGGCCTGGTTGCGGAGTTGGAAACGCATCTGGCGAAGGTGCTGCCGGAGTACATGACGCCCAACGTGATTGTGGCGCTGGAGCGCCTGCCGCGGAACACAAATGGAAAGATCGATCGACACGCTTTGCCGGATGTTTTTGCGGGCGCAGGTGACGATGGGCTGCGCATCAGCGAAGCGGCACGGTTGAGCTTCATGGGCCCGCGCGACATCATCGAGCGGCAGTTGACCGAGATGTGGGAGGCCACGCTCGGGATTCCGCGGATCAGCATTCGGGCAAGCTTCTTCTCGTTGGGTGTTGGATCACTGGCCGCGCTACGGCTGGTGACAAAGATGAACCGCGCGTTTGCGATGGAGATTGGGCTGGCGAGCCTGGTATCGTCACCGTCGATCGAGTCGATTGCAGAGCTGATTCGCAACCGCATCAGCTCGCGGACCGCTTCGGCGATGGTTGCGCTGAAACCCGAGGGTGAGCGTCCTCCGCTATTCATTCTGCATGGTGTTGGCGGAAACGTGATCAGCTTCTATGGGCTGGCAATGCGGATCGATCCTGCGCAGCCGGTGTATGCGATCCAAGCGCAGGCACTGCTGGCAGGTGAGGCAGCACTGCTGCGGATGGAAGACCTGGCCGCTTACTACATTCGCGAGATGCGGATGGTGCAGGCAAATGGACCGTACCATCTTCTCGGCTACTCGTTTGGCGGAACGCTTGCGCTCGAGATGGCGCACCAGTTGCGCGCTGCGGGCGACGAAGTGGCGTTGTTGGGGATGCTGGATGCGCGGTCAAAGAGCTTTGAAGAGGAGTTCCGTCAATCGCTCACTGTGCAGTCGAAGATTGACCGCAGACTACAGCGATTGCGGGGCAACACGGGGGAGCTGGACTGGAACCATCGCGCGCGCTACATGCTGGATAAGGTAAAGACGCGAGTAATTCGATTCAGTGCGCGCGCGCTTCCGGCATTGGGTATGCGGCGGCTGCCTGTGTGGATGAAGAGTGCTTATGACATTAATCACGCCGCCATCGTCGCCTACAAGGTGAAGCCTTACGACGGGACGATGACGCTGTTCCGCGCGACTGAGCAGGACTTTGTGGGTGGGCCTCGGGACCTGGGATGGGGACCGGTGTTCTCGCAAGGTGTCGAGATCAAGGAAGTGAAGGGCGATCATGAGCGCATCTTCCTGGAGCCGAGTATCGACGCCCTGGCCGCCGCGTTGCGCGAAGTTCTGCAGCGAAGCCGAGGAGAGACTGATGCTGGATAGCCGGGCACATTCCGCGCGACGAACATTCATGGTGCTCTCACCGCACGCGCTGCCTTATGCGCGGCTGGCGTTACGTACGTTGCTCAGCCAGAGTGCTCAGCCGCTGGACCTGCACCTGATTACTGACAGCAGCGATGACAAGCGCATAATCGAGGATGCGGTGGAAGACCTGCACGCGGGTGCGCGCCATACGTGGAGTGTGACAGCGGAGGAAGAGTTGGCCGATGCCGAAGCAACGCTGCTGGGGCGGCTGCCGCATCTGCGGTTGTTTCGGCATGGGCATCCTTGCTGGCGGAAGATCACGGACCCGCTGCTGATGAGCCGCGGCGGCGATGAGATGATCCTGCTGGACCCGGATCTCTATTTTCCGAATCGCTTTGCGTTTGAAACAACGCCGGAGAGCGGCATCCTGTTGATGTGGCAGCGGCCCAATTGTCTGCTGCCTTCGTCGGTGGTACGCGAGGCGATGGGCGCCGGCGTTGCACTGGCGCGGCATGTGGACATTGGCGTGGCGCACTGGCGGCTGAGCGAAGGACTCGACGAGCTGGAGTGGCTCGACTGGCTGATTGCGCGGCTGGGCGGAGCGGCGCTACCGCGCATGATGCATGTGGAGGCGATCGTATGGTCGGCCCTGGCGATGCGCGTGGGCGGCGGCCATCTCGATCCGAAGCTGTGGGTTTGCTGGCGCCGTTCGCAGATGAAGCGTTTGGCGCGGAAGATGGGTGTATCGGGGCGCAGGATCCTGGCTTCGGAACCGTGGCGCAAGTTGAAGTGCTTCCATGCCGGCGGCGAAGCCAAGTGGTGGCTGACGGACGCGGAGGGCTCGGGCAGGATTGAGCGCGGCGCGAGTGTGCTGGAGCCCGGAAATATTGTGCCGTTCGTGGAGCTCACGGCGCGCCGGTTCGAGCGCGAGCAGGCTGCGAAGACCATGCTCGCGGACCTCGGCTACTATCGCGTCTTCGACGCAGGACGATCATGAAGTTGCGCGGAGCGCGCGTGTGCATTGTGGCGGAGAATGCGTCGACGCGGTTGGGCGGTGAGGCGATTCTTCCGTTTCACTACTTCCGCCTGCTGCGAGATCGAGGCGTAGATGCGCACCTGATTGTGCACGAGCGAGTGCGCGCGGAGTTGGAAGAGGCGTTTGCGAAGGACCGCGAACGATTGCACTTTGTCGAAGATCAGACATTGCAGAAGATTTTCTTTCGCATGAGTGAATGGCTGCCGCGCCGCGTGGCAGAAGCAACCTTGGGACTGGCGAACCAGATGCTGACCCAAATGGCTCAGCGCAAGGTGATTCGTGCGCTCGCGAAAGAGGCGATGGTAGTGCATCAACCGATTCCGGTTTCGCCGCGGTTCCCTTCCATGATGTGGGACCTTGATGCTCCGGTCGTGATGGGCCCGCTGAACGGAGCGATGGAATATCCGGCGGCGTTTCGCGGAAGCGAGTCGTGGATGAGCCGGTGTGCGATTGCGTTGGGGCGTTCGTTGAGCGATGCGGTGAATGAACTGCTTCCAGGCAAGCGAAACGCCGCGGTCGTGCTGGTTGCGAATGAGAGAACGAGGAAGGCACTTCCTTCGGGATTGCTCGGGGGTGTGTTGGAGCTTGTTGAGAACGGCGTTGATCTGGCGCAGTGGTCCGGTGAGAGTGCGCCGATGGAAGACGACTCGAAGAGATTCGTGTTTGTGGGACGGCTAGTGGATTGGAAGGCGCTCGATGTGGCGATCGAAGCTGTGCGCGCCGTCGATGGAGCGTCGCTGGAGGTGATTGGCGATGGACCTATGCTTGACGCGTGGCGGAAGTTTGCTGTGGATGCGGGTGTTGCTGAGCGCGTGAAGTTTTCAGGATGGAAGGCGCAGGCCGAGTGTGCGGTACGGTTACGCGGCGCCTGTGCGCTGGTGCTACCTAGCATCTATGAGTGCGGTGGAGCGGTTGTGCTGGAAGCGATGGCTTGTGCGAAGCCAGTGATTGCTACGGCATGGGGCGGGCCGATCGATTATCTCGATGCGAGCTGCGGTGTATTGGTTGAGCCCTCGAGTCGTGAAGCGCTAGTAAAAGGGTTTGCTGTAGCCATGCAGCGGATGATCGATGAGCCGGAGCTGGCTGCGCAGATGGGACGAGCGGGACGAACGCGGGTGGTGGAGCGGTTCGACTGGGAGAAGAAGGTGGATGCCCTAATGCGTGTCTACGAATCGGTTCTGCCAGTCGACATCGAGGTGATCTGAGCGGAGAGGTACTTGCGTGGTGAGCGGTCGGCTTCAACAGCTTTGACCAGGCTTTGCTTGCGACGGCCACGGCGAAGAAAGTGGCGCTCGACGGCGTACCAACTCAGGACGGCAGCGAGCAGCGTTAGCGGGGTCGCGTAGACGAAGAGTTGGGTTGGCGTAAGCGAGCCGCCGAATGATTGCACCAGAAGCTGCTCGATGGGGAAAGCGTAGAGATAGGTGCCGTAGGAGAAGTCTCCGAAACGGCCAACGTTATTGAGCGGAAGCCACTTCGCGAAGGCGATGTAGAAGACCAAGTAGGTTCCGGCGAAGGGGAACAGTGCTGTCCAGCCGATACTGAAGAAGCTCGCGGCGATAAGCGTCGCGAGCGCGATTGCGGCTCCGAAGGCGTTGAGGCGAATGCGTTCGCGGTAGAGGTAGAAGACTATGCCGGCGAGATAGAGCGGCAGCAGGCGTGCCCAGAGCTGCGGTGAGCCGAGGAGGACGCCGAGGAATTTGCCGCCAAAGATCCAGCCCTTGAACTGGAACGCTATGCTGATGCCAACCGATGCGAGGAAAAGCGCGAGGATCGCCGCACGCTTGCGGAGCAGACCGACCGTGAGGAGCAGCGCTACTCCGATATAGCACCAGAACTCGTACTGGATGGACCAGACGCTGCCATTGATCGCGTTGGGGTATGGATTTTGTGCGAAAGCGGAAACGTAATTGAACTCTCGCAGACGAAGGGTCTGGAGGCAGAAGTCACCGATGCGGCCGGCGAACGAGCCTTCGAAGGTGGCGTTCGCAAGCGGCGCAACGATCAGCAGCATCAGGATCGCGCTGACCACGAAGGCTGGATAGATTCGTTGAACGCGCTTGGCGAGGAAGGAACGGAGACTGCTGGAGCGTTCGGCGCTGGCGGCGATGAGGAAGCCGCTCATGACGAAGAAGAGATCGACCGCGAGCGCGCCGCAGGTCATCTGTCCGCGGGTGAGGATGCGGAGGGGTTCGTGGAGCTCGGAGCCGGCGGCGAGGGGGAAGCTGTGCGAGTAGATGACCAGGACGGCGAGGGCGAGGCGCAGGAAGTCGAAGTTGTTGCTGTGCAGCGCCTTATCGCGAGTGGTTTCGGTGGTCATGTTGAGCGGAGCTTCGCCTGGTTTGAGGCTATAAGGTTTGGCGGCCGAAAGGAGTAGTCCCTTTGGGTCAATCGCTTCGCGCAGAAGTTGAATGGGCGCGGGCGAAGTGACTGAAGATACTGGATCTATTGTGCCGACACTGGAACAAGACCCATTGCGGCTCGACGCCCTGGAGACCGCCGAAGCTTCGGAAGCACTTCCGAAAACGCTTCGCGTTGCGTTCCTGCTCAGCCGCTATCCAGCGGTTTCGCATACGTTTCTGTTGAACGAGGTGTTGGGCCTGCGAGCACGTGGGGTCGACGTGGAGACTGCGTCGATCAACCGGCCGGATCGCGCTCCAAAGCAGCTTTCGGAGGCGGAAGCGGCTGAAGCGCACAAGACGCATTACATCAAGGATGGCAACACGCTGCTCGCGCTGATGACGGCGCTGGGGACTGCTTGTGCGCGTCCGGATGTTCTGATGCGCGGACTGACTGCGGTTGTGAAGCTGCGGAACCTGAGCCTGCGGCAGCGTGGCTATTGGCTGTTCTACCTGGCCGAGGCCTTGCTGGTGGGTCGATGGATGCAGCAGCGGAAGCTCAGGCATTTGCATGTGCACTTCGGCGGCGCCGTGGCTTCGGTTGGGATGCTGACGTCGATCGCCTGGAAGATTCCTTACTCGCTGACGATCCATGGGCCGGAAGAGCTGCTGGATGTGAGCGGCTATCGTTTGAAAGAGAAAGTCGAGCAGGCTTCGTTTGTGTTCTGCATCAGCGACTTTTGCCGCAGCCAGCTTTGCCAGTTGACCGAGCCGCGGACGTGGGGCAAGTTTGCCGTGGTGCGGCTGGGTGTGGACCCGGCGGCGTTGCTGCCTTCGCTGGCGCATGCAGCTTCGGAGCATTCGACCCTGCGGCTGGTTTGCACGGGACGGCTAGTGGCGGCGAAGGGACATCGGATTCTACTGCAGGCGCTGGTGAAGCTGGCCCGCCGCGGCGTGCAGGTTAAGACGACGCTGATCGGCGATGGACCCGAGCGTGAGAGCCTGCGGCAATTCGTGGAACGGGAAGGCCTCGAAGATTCGGTGGTGTTTACGTCGGCGCTGTCGCATGCGGAGACGCTGCAACATGTTCGCTCGGCGGATATTTTCGTGCTCGCGAGCTTTGCTGAAGGCATTCCGGTTGCGCTGATGGAAGCGATGGCGCTGGGTCTGCCTTGCGTGAGCACGACGGTTGCCGGGATTCCGGAGCTTATTCAGACCGGGCGGGACGGGTTGCTGGTTGCTCCTTCGAATGTGGAGGAGCTGGCGGAGGCAATCGAGTCGCTCGCCAATGATCCGGCGTTGCGGAACTTCCTCGGACGTTCAGCGCGGCGAAGGATAATCCGCGACTACAACCTTCCGCTGAACCAGGAGCGGTTGGCACAGTGCTTCGCGAACCGGTTAACTCCAGGCGCCGCTGCGAGAGAGTTGCCGTGAGTGCAGCGATGGTGGAAGCCGCGACAGCGGGCTCGCTCGAGGGCTCGCAGAGAGAGTTCGTGTCGAGAGAGCTGATCGACGCTTCAATCGCGATCATTTCGTTCAACACGCGCGAGATGCTGCGTGAGTGTTTGCAGTCGACACTGGACGTGACATCGAAGCTGCGTTGCGAGATCGTGGTGCTGGACAATGCTTCGCGCGATGGATCGGCGGAGATGGTCGAGCAGGAGTTTCCGCAGGTAAAGCTGCTGCGCAGCGATGTGAACCTGGGTTTCGGGCGCGCGAACAATGTGGCGCTGGAGCAGGCTCGGGGACGATATTTTGTGCTGCTGAACTCCGATGCGTTCCTTTCCGACGGTGCGCTGGAGCGGGCGATTGCGCACATGGAAGCTCGGCCGCAGTGTGCGATGGGTGGAGCGCTGCTGGTGGGCCGCGATGGTGAAGTGCAGCCTTCGGCGCGGATGTTTCACTCGGTTTGGCGTGATGCTGTGGTCCTCTCTGGTTTAGCGGCGAAGTTTCCGCGGTCTAAGGTTTTTGGTGGATTCGATCGCACGTGGGCCGATGTTCGCGAGGCGGCTTCTGTGGATTGGGTTCCGGGAGCGTTTGCGATTCTGCGGCCTGAGGCGCTGAAGAAGGTTGGGATCTTCGATCCTGCTTTCTTTCTGTATTACGAAGAAGTTGATCTTTGCATGCGGCTGAAGAACGCCGGTTATGAGGTCTGGTACTGGCCGGATGTGGTGGTTACACATATCGGCGGCGAGTCGTCGCGGCAGTTGAAGTCGCTGGAGTTCTCCGGGCCGGCAGCGCAGGTGGTGCTTTGGCGCATGCGGAGCTCGATGCTGTACTACCGTAAGCACCAGGGATGGAAAGTGCGGCTGGCGGTTTGGATGGAGCGTTCGCTGTATGCTGCGGGCGTGCTGCGGAATCGGTGGAGCAAATCGGCGGAACGGCAGCAGAGGGCGAAGCATTTTCGTACGCTGCTGGGGTTGCTGACGCAGGCGTGGAAAGAGACCGAGGGTGGGCGTGTTTCGCCGCCTCGGCCGTGGTGAGCGGCATGAGTTCTTCGCTGAAGCCGTTGCTGGTGGCTCCTTTGCGGGTTGGGTTGAGGTTGACGGCTGGGGTTCGCGAGAGCCTGAGCCGGTTGTACTTTCATGCGCTGCTGGCGGCGCAGTTGAAGCGAGATTTGCCTGCGTCCGTGGTGGTGACGGGACGGGTTGAGGTGCATGGCACCGGGCATGTGAGCGTGGGTTGTGATTCCCTGCTCTATCCGGGCGTTTATCTGGAGACGCAGGGTTCGGCTGCGATCCGGTTCGGCGAGGGCGTGGTGCTGTCGCGCGGGGTGCACGTGGTGGCGATGGCTGGGGTGACGGTTGGCGAGGGCTCGATGGTGGGTGAGTACACGAGCATTCGGGATGCGAATCATGGCCGCGCTGAAGGCCTGACATTGCGTGATGCTGGACATACGGCCAAGCCGATTGCGATCGGCAGGCAGGTTTGGGTGGGGCGTGGGGTTACGATCCTGGGCGGTGTGACGGTCGGCGATGGGGCGACGATTGGAGCGAATGCCGTGGTGACTCGGGATGTGGCTGCTGGAGCGGTTGTGGGTGGGGTGCCGGCGGTGGAGCTGCGACGGGAGACACCCCCCCCCTCCCCCTCATCTGTTGCCCGGGGCTAAGTGGTTTGGAATGTTTGGATTGCAGGCGGGGATCTGCCGTACGCCTTTCATTCTAAAGGGGTTACCTGTCAAGTATTTCATTCGATTAGGGTTAGGGACGTTCAGAGTCCGAGCGGAGAGCCTTGAACGCAGAGTACACAATGTTTGGAGCGCAGAGTTTTCAATCCCTGTACCTATTGTATGGAGTTGCGGGGGGCAAGTGGGCCAGGATTCTTGAAGAGAAATCGCTTGTGTTGACAGGGGTTTTGTTGATTTCTGCAGGTTTGGGGGGCTTGACAAGGTTTTCGGCGGATTGGAGTGACCCCCTAGAGTGAGACAAGTTCAAAGGTCCCCATTTTGCTTGAATGGAGGGTTTTATGGGTCGAAGGCCGAAAGAGCGTGTTTACCGGAAGTGGAGTGTGGAGGAGAAGCGCTCGGCTGTGGCGCGGATGGATACGATCACCCATCATGTGCTGGCGGCGGAGCTGGGCATCGAGAAGCGCGTTCTGTACAAGTGGCGGGACGATCTTCGGCTAGCCGAGCAGAAGGTTCGTCGCGAGCAGAGCCGTGAGCGTGCGCTGGAGCAGGAGAACCGGAAGCTGAAGCAAGCTCTGGCGACGAAGGTTCTCGAAGCGGATTTCTTACAAGGTGTGTTGCGCAGAATCGAAGCTCGACGCCAGCCGGTCAGCGGCTCCGGCGCGACTGCATCTACGAGCAGGTCCAAGTGATGCGGCCGGCAGCGCACCTCAGTATCGAGTCGATGTGCCGTCTCGGGCAGGTCAGCCGGGCGGGGTTCTATCGTCACTGGCGACAGAAGGAGCCGCGTGTCGAGGAGACGGAGCTGCGCGGCCGGATCCAGGAGATCGTTCTGGCGCATCGTCGCAACTACGGCTACCGGCGTGTGACGCGGGAGTTGCGCCACCAGGGCTGGGCGGTCAACCACAAACGGGTGGCGCGGCTGATGGCCGAAGACAACCTGTTATGCCTGCGCCAGCGTTCGTGGATAGCGACCACCGACAGCCGCCACAGCCATCGCTTCTACCCGAACCTGGCCGGGCGGATGGAGTTGAGCGGCATCGATCAGCTGTGGGTGGCCGACATCACCTACATCCGTCTGGAGCAGCAGTTCCTGTTCCTGGCGGTGGTGCTGGACGCCTACTCGCGGCGCGTGATCGGCTGGTCGCTGGACGATCGGCTGGATGCGGGGTTGGCCATCGCCGCTCTGCGCCAGGCGATCGAGCTGCGCCAACCGCCTCCGGGGCTGGTGCATCACTCCGACCGCGGCACCCAGTACGCTTCCGACGCCTACGTCGCTCTGCTCGAGGAGCATGGCATCGAGCCCAGCATGAGCCGTGCCGGCAACCCCTACGACAACGCCAAATGCGAGAGCTTCATGAAGACGCTCAAGCAGGAGGAGATCTACACCCGCCGCTACCGCGACCGCGCCGATCTGGAGGCCCACATCGGCGAGTTCCTGGAGCGGTACTACAATCGCAGACGGCTGCACTCGGCGCTCGGCTACCGTACGCCGGAGCAGTTCGAGAACAGCCTGCTGGAGCCACCGGCATCCGTGCCGGAGCTGGCAGTGAGTTTTATGAGGCATGAGGGAATCTATCGTCCCGATCCCGACGGGCAAGCTGGAGAGAAGCCGTAATGACCGCTCTCCAGCCCATCGGTGCGATGAGTTCCAGCCGGGTAATCCTTGGCCAGTTGCTCTCCAGCAGAGCTGGCCTCCGCTTCCCCGGCCAGCACCAGCCTGCAACCACTACCCCCGTCCGCTCAAGAAAATATCAGCGAACGGCGCACAGGGACCTTTTGCACTGTCTCAACTCAGGGGGTCACCCCAGATGCGGGGATGGTGCCGGGTGGGTTGTGAAACAGATCCCGGATGCCGGTTTTCCGGATGCCAGTTCTTTTGAGCCTGCTCAGGTGCGTTTGTATTCGACGAGAGCTACGCGGCGGCCGTGGTGGCGGCTTTGGTAGAAGCTGGCCTGGCCGTAGGCGATGGGGATTTGCTGGAGGTGGGAGTGGGCAGCGTAGAGCAGGAGCGTGAGGGCGGTGGATGATTTCCAGCGGGCTTTCCAGGCGGTGCGGAGCGTGAGAGCAGCGAAGAGGGCCAGCGCGATGAGGGCGGGAAGGATGGAGTGTGCGCTGAGGCTGCCGAGGAATGTGACGAGGAAGAGCATCAGAAAAGTGAGTGCGCGAGAGCGGTTGCGACGGACTTCCGCGGTCCAGAAAGGGTTGGCTGTGTTGGCGAAGCGGGCCGAGACTTCGGCGTATGCGTGGCCAGCGCGGGTGGCTCGCTTCCAGTATTGAGAGAAGCGGGTGATGGCGAGGTCGTGCAGCGTCATGGGGAGGTCGACGTGGAGGATGCTCTGGCCGTCGGCGAGGATGCGGCGGCAGAGCTCGGGCTCTTCGCCGGCGATGAGGGTTTCGTCGAA
>JAZKBC010000097.1:0-10932 GCA_040388825.1 Acidobacteriota bacterium
CTCCATCGCTCCCACATGCTCCGGAGTCCACACCACCGGCGTCAGCCCGTTCACCACCATCGCTGGTGCATCATTCAAACTCATCCCACACAGCACCAGGATCCGCGTCGTCGCGTGCGCCAGCGACTCGCGCACCCGCACACCTTCTTCCACGTCGCTCACGCCCAGCCACTTCGCCCCGGCACCTACCAGCACGCCAGCGCACAGCGCCGCATCGTGCCCATAGCCATTGGCTTTCACCACCGCCAGCACGTCCACGGCGGGTCCTGCCACGCTCTGCACGGCCTTGAAGTTCTCCGTCAGCCGCGCCTGCGAAATATCCACCCAGCTCTTCAAATGATTCCGTCCATCCTCGCGATCAATTATCGCCGAGCAAACCCAAACCAGTCTTCCACTTCCACCAATTCCCCAACCAACGCCCACCCACCCCACCCAAATCCCGCAACGCGGACACACCCTACACTCCTCCAAAGCAAAAGGCCCCGCAACCAAGGTCACGGAGCCAAGCCTTTCTACTCCCTACTCCCTATTCCCTACTTCCTGCTTTTACCGGAAGCTCCACTGCCGCACCGGACCCACATCCACATGCACAAACTGGCTCACGGGATAGTACCCAACGCCGCCCGCATGCAGACTCAGCGCTGCATCCCGCAGCCGCCGCGTCGTCACACCCGGAATCTTGATGTCGATCGCCTTCGACAGCATGTGCTGCGAGTGCTCCGCCACACCCGTCTCGCTGGGAGCCGCCGTGCCTCCGCGCGTCCGCAAAAATCCATTGCTCCACGGAGTCCTGTACCCGCACACAATATCGATCTCCGAGTGCGGCTTGTGCAGCTTCGCCAGCACATTGTGCAGCACATCGAACTCCTTCGGATCGTAGTCAGCCTCAGCCTGCGTACGATGGTCGCGCAGAAAATGGTTCAGCTCCGCAATCGCATCCGGCAGATACGTGTCGCCCACGCGATACACCACGTCCAGCGTCTCGCCCGTATGCAGATGATGCAGCTTCAGCTCAT
The DNA here is from genome assembly GCA_040388825.1 of Acidobacteriota bacterium. GTDB lineage: Bacteria > Acidobacteriota > Terriglobia > Terriglobales > Acidobacteriaceae > Granulicella. The sequence goes on from JAZKBC010000097.1 coordinate 1,017, forward strand.
AGGTGTTCGAAGCCACGCTCGAAGCAGAAGCCAGATTCGAAGTCGAAGCCGCCTCACTCCGCGCCTCAGCGCGCATCCGCGCACGGCTCACCGTGTTCGGCTTCCCAGCTGCATGGCCCACACGAGCCGGGCTTAGCAGGCAAAGCCCAGCCACGGTCGCCAAAGCGAAGCCGGTGGAAATGCGTGAACGATTGAAAATCGAAGCCCAGGTGACAGAAACAAAACGACGAATCAAAGGATATTTCTCCCGAGAAGACAGTCCAACAGTAGTCAGGCAACGCCCTTCGCCAAATGAACTTCGCGAATGACCATTTCCCTTCACCAATTCTAACCCGCGTTCGTCAAAATGGTTGTCCCGCTGTGTAATGGATTTGTCATTGCTCTTTAGCATTGCTCTTTAGCATTGCTGTTCACTCAAAGGCTACCCCCTCCCTTGCGAAACACCCATCCCACTCGCGTACCATAGGCCTCACCCACCCCGCGAGTCCGAGAGCCCCTGCCATGTCCACCTTCGCCACCCATCCAACAGCCGTAACCCCCGCTCCTTCAACAACCTTCGCCAGTAGCCGCTCCAGCCGCGTCCCCTGGTACATCTGGACCGGTGCCCTCGCCGTAACCTCCGCCTCCATCGGCGGCGCGTGGGACGTCTCCTGGCACCGCTCCATCGGCCGCGACACCTTCTGGACCCCCGCCCACATGGCCATCCAGCTCTGCGCCGTCCTCGCCGCCATCATCGGCCTCTGGCTCGTCGTCCAGGCCACCACTGGCCGCGACCCCGAACTCCGCGCCGCTTCCGTCTCCATCCTCGGCCTCCGCGCTCCCCTCGGCATCTTCCTCGCCGCCTGGGGAGGTCTCGCCATGCTCACCTCCGCTCCCTTCGACAACTGGTGGCACAACGCCTACGGCCTCGACGTCAAAATCGTCTCCCCGCCCCACGTCCTGCTCATCCTCGGAGTCCGCGGCGTCTCGGTCGGCATCATGTTCCTCATCCTCGCCGCCATGAACCGCGCCGAAGCGGCACAGTCCCCTACATATCAGCGCCTCCGCCAGATCTTCCTCTACCTCGGCGGCATCACCATCGTCGGCCAGATGTTCTTCGTGCAGGAGTTCACCCCCGAGATGCACCTCCACCAGGTGCTTCCGTACATAGTGCTCGCCATCGCCGTGCCCATCATCTTCGCCACGCTCTCGCAGGCCTCGCACTTCCGCTGGGCCGCCACCACGGCAGCAACGATCTATCTCGTCATGGGCATCGCCGAAATCCTCATCTTCCCGCTCTTCCCCGCCCAACCCAAGCTCGGCCCTGTCTTCTACCCGGTCACACATCTAGTCCCGGCCAAATTCCCCATCCTCATCATCGTCCCCGCCATCGCGCTCGACTTCCTCTGGCAACGCACCCGCAACTGGAAGTTCTGGCAGACGGCCCTCGTCTCCGGCCTCATCTTCGTCGCCGCTCTGGTCATCGTCGAGTGGCCCTTCGCCAACTTCCTCATGTCCCACTGGAGCCAGAACCGCTTCTTCGGCACCATCTACTTCGACTACAACGCCCGCCCCAACAGCCTCGACCGCCTCCGCCAGTTCGCTCCAGCCACACACGGCCTCGCGCTCACTCTCGGTCTGCTCCGCGCCAGCCTCTACGCTGCCATCTCCACCTGGATAGGCCTCCTCTTCGGTCGCTGGATGCGCGGAGTCCAACGATGAACCTCTCCTCTCAACCTCTCCCCAAATCTGTCATCCTGAGCGAAGTGAGTCGCGCACTTTGCGACTCACGCAGTCGAAGGACCTGCAGCCCTGCCCGCAGCCGCACCCCTGCCCGAAGCTTTCTAACCCGAGTCTGCCTGGCTTTGCTGCTCGCGCTTCTCCCCACCGCCGCCAACGCACACGTCGGCAACAAGGACGTCTTCGAGCAGATCCACGCCGGCCCCTACACCCTCTTCATCACCATCCGCCCGCCCAACGTCATCCCGGGCGTAGCCTCCGTCGAAGTCCGCACCTCCGGCCCGGCCATCACCTCGCTGCGCATCACACCCATCCCCCTCACCGGCGAAGCCAGCAAACACCCACCCGCATCCGACGCCATGCAGCGGGCTACATCCGACCTCCAGTTCTACACCGGCTCGATTTGGCTCATGCGCGAAGGCTCCTGGCAGGTTCGCTTCGAAGTCGACGGAGCCGCCGGTCCCGCCACAGCCGCCGTCCCCGTCGCCGCCGTCCCGCTCTCCATTCTCCCCATGCAGAAGCCCCTTGGCACGCTTCTCGCCATCCTCGGTCTCATCCTCGCTCTCGGCATGGCCGGCATCGTTGCCGCCGCCGTCGGCGAGTCACGCCTCACCCCCAACACCCAGCCCGACCCCACCCGCAGCCGCCGCTCGCTCATCGCCTTCGCCGTCAGCTTCGCCTTGGTCGCCTTCATCATCGTCCTCGGCGCCAAGTGGTGGAACGTCGAAGCCGCCGGATACGCTGCCGACCTCTACCACCCCTCCGACCTTCACCTCTCGCTCGAAGGCTCCAACCTCCGCCTGCTCATCGGCGACCCTGACCCCAAGGCTCCCAACGGCTGGCAACCTCTCCATAACAGCGACCTCCTCCTCGACCACGGCCACCTCATGCATCTCTACGCCATCCGCTTCCCCGAGATGGACGCCGCCTTCCACCTCCACCCCGCGCCCACCGGCAGCAAAGGCCTCGCCGAGCAGCTTCCCGCCATGCCCCCCGGCACCTACAAGCTCTTCGCCGACGTCGTCTACCTCAACGGCTTCCCCGAAACCGAACTGGCCACCCTCACCATCCCAGCGAATCTCTCCACCGCTCCGCTCGGCCCCGAAGACGCCTCCGCCACACCCGCTCCACTCTCCTCCGGCGACCTCGGCCCCGCTTACAAACTTCCCGACGGCTACGCCCTCTCCTGGGACCGCCCCGCCAGCATCACCGCCAACACGGCCTACAGCTTCCGCTTCACTCTCCTCGACCCCACCGGCCACCCCGCCACTGACATGCAGCCCTACCTCGGCATGCCCGGCCACGCCGCCTTCGTCAAAGCCGACGGCTCCACCTTCGCCCACACCCACCCCGACGGCTCCGCCGCCATGCCCGCCGTCATGATGGCCAACGGAGGCAACGACCCCGACATGGACACCACCTCCATGCCCGGAATGTCCATGCCCGAACCCATCTCCTCCACCGTCAGCTTCCCCTACGGCTTCCCCAGCCCCGGCCGCTATCGCATCTTCATCCAGATGAAGCATGCCAGCACCATCGAAACCGGAGTCTTCGACGCCGAAGTGAAGTAGGCACTGCTAACTCCCTCAATCCGCCGGCCGATCCGGCTGCGACCGGTAGATCTCCTCCACCCGCTCCAGCGTATCGATCTCGTCCACCGGCTTGTCGTCGCGAATCCTCAATATCCTCGGAAACCGCAACGCAAACCCGCTCGCATGCCGCTCGCTCCGCATAATGTTGTTGAACGCCACTTCGATCACCCGCAGCGGCTCCACCGTCCGAAAATGCCCCTGGTCGTCGACCGTATGCGCCTTCAGCCAGCGCGTCAGCTCGGCAATCTCCGCGTCCGTCACGCCGGAGTACGCCTTACCCACATTCAACAGCTCCGCTGCCTCGCCGTTCTTGCCGGAAGGCACACGCACCGCAAACGTGTAGTCGCTCAGCAGCCCGGCGCGCTTGCCATGCCCGAACTCCGCGCCCGTAATCACCACATCGAGCGTAGCAAGCTCCCGCTTCAGCTTCACCCACGCCAGCCCGCGTCGCCCGGGCAGATACGCTGACTCCGCCGCCTTCAGCATCACGCCTTCATTCGCCCTCGCCCGCGCATCGGAGTAAGCCTGCTCGATCGCCTCCGCGCTCTCCACCAGCTTCGCCGGCGAAAGCCGCAGCCTCCCCAGCTCATCCCCCGGCTCCGCAAACCCCGCAAACAGCCCACCCGGCCCAAACCCTTTCACCTGCTCCAGCGGCGCAACAGCCTGCGCTTCAAGCCGCGCAACAACATCTTCAAGCCGCGCACGACGCTCGCTCAAAGGCTTCGCCAGCAGCAGCTCGCCGCCCTCAAACAGCAGGTCGAACGCCATGAACACCACGGGAATCTTCAGCCGCATCGCGTTATCCACGCGCTTGCGCCCGATCCTCTGCCCCAGCACCGCAAACGGCAGCGCCCTTCCACTCTCCACATCCCAGCCGAGAATCTCCCCATCGAGAATCAGCGGCTCACTCACCTCATGCAGAGCCTCCACGATCTCCGGAAAGCTCTCCGTAATGTTCTCCCTGTTCCGCGAGTAGATCGCCACCCTCCCCACCTGCTCCCGATCCCCGCAATGCACCTGCGCCCGCATCCCGTCGTACTTGTCCTCCAAAAACGCCCGCACCACGCTCTCGTCGGAAGAGGCAGCTTCAGACGTGGCAACCACCTCGTCTCCCAATCCCCCCTCATCCTGAGCCGAAGGCGAAGGACCTCGGTATTCTTGCGCAGGCGCGACCCTCTCCAGCTCCGCCTCCGCCTCCACATCCTCCGCGAACCCCTCTTCCGCCGCATCCTCCGCGACCAACCCCTCAGCCGGCCCAGCCTCAGCCGCCAACCTCTCCACCTTCTCCGAAAACCGCTTCACCGCCTCTTCCGGCGACCCCACCGGCGAAGCCAGCATGAATCCCAGCGGATGAAACAGCCGCATCCTCGCCTCACCCAGTCTCCCGGCAAACGCCAACCCCACCGCACGCCCCAGGTCCGCCTCCAGCATCACCGCATGCCGAACCTCAACAACCTCCGCCCCTGCAGCAACCGCAATCGCCTCCTCAATCAAGCTCTGCTTCACCCCAATCCGCATGTCACCCAACATCAGCTTCAGCAGATACTTCGCCTCGAGCGCCGTCGCCCGCCGCAGCAGCCCCTCCACCAGCGCCGCGCGCGACGAAGTCTCCCTCGCCGAGGCCATCGCCGCAAACACCTCCGCCACAGCGTCGAGCGAGAGCGTAGCCTCCGCCGGCGCCTCTCCATAAGGCGCCACCAGCAGATCATGGGCCGCCGACCCCAGATCGCCATGCCTCCGATAAGCCGCCGCCAGCGCCTTCTCCGTGCATCCCGAAACCGCACGCACGGCTCGCGTCAGCAGCGCCCCACCGGCATTCAGCTTGCGCGGATCGGCTTCCGCAAACGGCTGCCCTGCAAGATACAAACAGAATCGCCCAGCGCACCCGTTCGCGGAATCTTCCGCATGCGCCACCGCGACCGCCTCAGCGATTGCCGCACGCTTCTTCAGCCGGCTGCTCTCATGCGCCAGATTTTCCGCCAGCCGCGCCACCTGCGCAAACCCGCACATCGCCCCGCCCTCAACCATCGACACCTGACCTCATCCGCCCATCCCTGACACCACCCAACCGCGCCAACCCGCTCCAGCATACGATTTCACCCCGCAAGCCGCCACAAATGAAACATTTGTCATGGCTCCCTCCCCGTTTTTGACGTCCAATCAATAGACCAGTCTCCGCTTTCTTTTGCCCGCCACACGATCTGGAGTTCCCTACATGATGCCTCGCACGCTGCTGACGATCACGGCTCTCTCGATCGCACTCTCGCTCTCCGCCTCCGCTCAATCAGCTGGCCCCAGTGCCCTCAGCGAAGCTCCTTTCCCTGACGATCCCAGCTTCCTGCTCCAGCAAACCACCGCCGCGGTCGCCAGCACCGAACGCGGAACCATCTCCGGCGTCGTCACCGACACAAGCGGCAGCCTTATTCCTGGAGCCGTCATCACCCTCACCCAGCCCTCGCAGCCCGGCCTCCGTGACACCACCTCCGACTCCTCCGGCCACTTCGCTTTCACCAACCTCCGCCCCGGCAAGTACAACCTCCTCGTCGCCGCTCCGTCCTTCCGCACCTACGCCTCGCCCATCGTCGCGCTCCAGCCCGGCGAGCACTCTGACCTCCCTCCCATCCAGCTCGCAGTCGCCGCCAGCACCACCATCGACGTCTCCGCAGACTCCACCGCTGTCGCTGAGCAGGAGCTCAAGCGCGAAACCAGCCAGCGGATCGTTGGCATTATCCCGAACTTTTACACCAGCTTTGTCTACGACGCCGCTCCGCTCAACACGCGCCAGAAGTTCAAGCTCAACCTGCGCAGCGTCACCGACCCCACCCTGCTGCTGGGTGTCGCCATCAGTTCCGGCATCGAGCAGGCCAACAACACGTTTCCCGAGTGGGGCAACAGCGATGCCGCCTCCTACGGCAAGCGCTTCGCCGCCGGCTACGGGGACGCTCTCCTCATTCACACCTTCAGCTACGCCCTTTATCCCGCCATCTTCCACCAGGACCCGCGCTACTTCTACCTCGGCCCCACCAACAAGACCAGCACCCGCATCTGGCACGCACTGAGCTACAGCGTGATCACCCGCGGCGACAACGGCCGCCACCAGATCAACTTCTCCCGGCTGCTGGGCAGCGCCTCCGCCGGAGCCGCCTCCAGCTTCTACCACCCCGCCTCGGAAGGTCCCGCCAAGCTCGCCGGCATCAACCTCGGCATCGGCATCGGCCAGGGCGCGCTGCAGGCGATCTTCCGGGAGTTCGTGTGGGCCCATTTCACCACGCACGTCCCCGCGTATGCCAACGGACGTACGTCATTGACACCTTCTAAAATAAAGTAGCGGCGGTACGTGGACACGATCTGCGTCCCGCAGCCCGGGCGCATCGTCTTTGTCTCCGAGAGGTTTCCGATGAGAAAACTGATCCTCACCCTGCTTCTGTTCCAGGCTTCGTTCCTGCTGGCAGATAAACCCAGGCCCAACCCGGCCGACTACACGGTCACCGTTCATGTCACCAGTTCCAGTACCCGCGACTTCTTCCAGCGCATCGTGGCGACCATCAACCGCCAGCAGTTCGAGATGGACGGCGTTGATCGGGGTATCCTCGCGCTGGGCAACTACCAGGCCCGGCAGATACCGAATCGTGCCGCCCCAAAAACATCGAGTGGACACGACATGTTCTTCCCGGACTACGAGTTTCTCTTCTCCGACGGATCGACCCGCAGGTATCAGGTGATCAGCGTCGGCACATCACAATCCTGGGGCTCGGACGCTACGAATCCCTGACCGACGCTGTACCATCTAAAGAGAGCAATGAACCACGCCAGCGCAAACCCGGTGACTGCCCCCCACGCGACCCCCCGTCGCGACTTTGCCTAGCTGCGCTCATCTTCGCCTTTCTACTCCCTATTCCCTACTCCCTACTCCCTGCCTTTCCGCAGGAGGACCCCATGTTTGACCGCCTCGACCAACTCGAAGCCCGCTATGAAGACCTGAGCCGACAGCTTTCGGACCCCACCATCGTCAACGACCAGGAGAACTACCGCAAAGTCGCCAAGCAGCATCGCGACCTCGAACCCACCGTCGAAAAATTTCGCGACTACCGCAAGCTCCGCGACGGCATCGCCGAAGCCAAAGTGATGCTCGGTGACCCCGACATGCGCGAGATGGCCGAGCTTGAACTAGCCGAGCTCGAACCCAAGCTCCCCGTCATCGAAGACGAGCTCAAGATCCTCCTCCTGCCCAAGGACCCCAACGACGACAAGAACGTCATCGTCGAGCTCCGCGCCGGCACCGGCGGTGACGAAGCTTCACTCTTCGTTGCCGAGGTCTTCCGCATGTACCAGCGCTTCGCCGAGCAGCATCGCTGGAAGATCGAAGTCCTTTCGCAAACCGACTCCGACGTAGGCGGCCTCAAGGACATCACCGCCATCTTCGAAGGCACCGGCGTCTACGCCCAGATGAAGTTCGAGTCCGGCGTCCACCGCGTCCAGCGCGTCCCCGCCACCGAAACCCAGGGCCGCGTCCACACCTCCGCCATCACCGTAGCCGTGCTGCCCGAAGCCGAAGAAGTCGACGTCAAGATCGAAAACAAAGATCTCCGCATCGACACCTTCTGCTCCTCCGGCCCCGGCGGCCAGAGCGTCAACACCACCTACTCCGCCATCCGTATCACGCATCTGCCCACCAACACCGTGGTTAGCTGCCAGGATGAAAAATCGCAGATCAAGAATCGCGAAAAGGCCATGCGCGTTCTCCGCTCACGCCTCTACGAAGTCGAAGCCGAGCGCATCCACCAGCTCCAGGCCAAGGACCGCAAGGCGCAGATCGGCTCCGGCGATCGCAGCGAAAAGATCCGCACCTACAACTTCCCCCAGAACCGCATGACGGACCACCGCATCGGCCTCACCAACCATCAGCTCGCGATGGTCATGGAAGGCATGCTGCAGCCCACCGTCGACGCCCTCATCGCCCACGACATCGCCGAGCGCCTCAAGGCCGAGATGGCTCCCGCGTAAGCCGGAGCCTCACTCCACCTTCGGCGCCTCTTCCCCCGTCAACCCCAGCGTCACCGGCTCTGCCACCTCGGGCCTTGGTGCCTCGCTCTCCGTAATCGAATCCCTGATCGTCTGCGCCACGTCCTCAATCGACGTCTCCCGGCTCAGCTCCCTCACCTCCTGCGAGTTCGCCATCTGCTCCAGCCCCATCTTGCCGGCAATCTTCCGGTCCAGCTGCAACACCGCCGTAATCTCCTTCTCACTCAGCAGCAAAATCTGCAGCATCAGGTGATCGCGCTCATCGGACCGCCGCGCCAGCCGTGCCTGCCGCATCAGGATGAAGCTCGCCAGCAGAATCGCCTCAATTCCCACCAGCGTGCTCAGCAGCGAAAACGGCCGCGGGTCGAAGTGGTGCACTCCGGGCAGCACGTTGAAGATCGTCCACACCGCGAACACGCCCAGATGCGCCACCACGAATGGCAGACTTCCCACAAACCCAGCCACGCGATCGCTCAGCCGTTCCGCCTGCGTCCTCTGCGCCAGGAACTCCGCTTCATGCTTCGCGATCAGATCGACGTGGTCCTGCACATGCGGTTGCGACATCGGCACTCCTGCTTCGACTCTCGTCAGCTTCTACTCTCTCAGATGCACGCCATCGCGTAACCTAGCCGCATGAGAAACGCCTGGCTAGCCGCGTCCCTCGCCTTCGTCCTGCCCATCGCCGCGCAGACATCCACCGCGCTCAACCGCGACATCGACCCCGCCATCGCACAGATCGTCGCCTCCACGCCCGCCATCGACAACCACGCCCACCCCATGCTCTCGCCGCCGGACGACACCACCGACCGCAACTTCGACGCCCTCCCCGTCGACAACATGGCGCCCGAGACCGACCCGCTAGGCTGGCGCCCTGATTACGCTCCCCTCACCGAAGTCTGGAAGGCCCTCTACAACATCACCCTCACTCCTCCTCTCAACGACGCGCAGCAAAAGCAGCTCGACGCCGCCCGCGCCACCGTCAAAGCCCGCGAAGGCGCGCACTACTCGCAGTGGGTTCTGGACCAGGCCCACATCGAGACCCAGCTAGCCAACCGCGTCGCCATGGGCAACGGAGTCCAGCCTCCTCACTTCCTCTGGGTTCCCTACGATGACGCACTCCTCTTCCCCCTCGACAACTCCGCCATCGCCGACACTCCCGACCGCACGCAGTTCTTCTCCCTCGAACAAAAACTCCTCGCGCAATACCTCGCCGTCTCCGGCCAGAAGTCGGTCCCCGTCACACTCGATGCCTACATCGACCAAGTTGTCCTCCCCACGCTGCAACGCCAGCGCGACGGCGGCGCAGTCGCCATCAAGTTCGAGCTCGCCTACCTCCGCTCCCTCGATTTCTCCAGCCCCACCCACGCCGAGGCCGCCGCGATCTACGCCAAGGGCCGCCGCGACACCGCCCTCAGCCCAGCCGCCTACAAACCGCTCCAGGACTACCTCTTCCGCATCATCGCCAAACGCGAGACGGCAAAGGTGCGCAAGGTCACCACCTGGAACAATAACTGGAACAGCCACCGCATCAACCTGATGGCGATGGCGGCCGGCGCGCTGGAGGACCAGGGCCTGCTCGAGCG
>JAZKBC010000097.1:10942-25174 GCA_040388825.1 Acidobacteriota bacterium
TCGTCCACGAAGCCGGAGCCATGCTGCAGAAGCCCACCTTCTACCTCGACATCTCGCAACAAGCCCTCATCATCCCCGCCCGCACGCTCTCCACCTGGCTCCGCGAGTGGCTCGAGCTCTACCCCGAAAAAGTCCTCTTCGCCACCGACGGCTACCCCTACTCCAGCGCCATGGGCTGGGAAGAGTCCACCTGGCTCGCCTCCCACAACGCCCGCCAGGCCCTCGGTCTCGCCCTCACCGCCATGCAGCGCGACGGCGAAATCTCACCCCAGCGCGCCGCCCAGCTCGCCCGCATGGTCCTGCACGACAACGCCGCAACCCTCTACCACCTTCCTCTCCTTCCGCCCACCCACTAACCCTCCCGTATCCCCTGCGGAACTCCGGTTCAACCATGAACACAAGTTCATCGCCCACTGTGTCGCAATGGGACTACTCTTGGGCATCAACAATTTTCGTCGCGGTGCACGAGTAGCGACCCCGGAGAGTTCCCCTCATGCACCCCCAACGGCCCTTGCTTGCTGCGTTCCTTTCTGTAACCGTTGCCCTCATCCTCACCGGCTGCTCCTCCAGATTCGATCCCGCGGCCAGCGGTCCCGTCACCATTCCCGGCGTAGCCCTCTCCGGAACTAGCTTCGGCGGACGCCAGCCCGTCGCCGGTGCCCACGTCTACGTCATGCGCGCCAACCATAGCTCCTATGCCGGCCCCGGCATCGCCCCCGTCGCGGGAAATCTTTCCAACTCCCTGCTCACCACCGGCAGCGGCTCCGACAGTGTCGGCGAGTACGTCCTTACCGACGCCAACGGCAAATTCTCCGTCTCCAGCGACTACGCCTGCACCGCCGGCGACCAGATCTATCTCCTCTCCCTAGGCGGCAAGCCCGACGGCACCAACAACAACACCGCCATCGGCCTCATGGCCATCCTCGGAACCTGCGGCACGGACTTCAGCAGCTCCACCACGGTCAACATGAACGAGGTCTCCACCGTCGCCGCAGCCTACGCCATGGCCGGCTTCGCTTCCGACGCCACCCACGTCGGCACCTCCGGCTCCGCACTCGCGCTCACCGGCATCAAGAATGCGTTCCACACCGCCAACCAGCTCTACGACATTTCCACGAACCCCTACAGTGCTCCCAACACCTCCGCCCGCACCGCTATCCCCAACGAGGCCAACGGCGGAACCGGTACCGTTCCCCAGCAGCAGATTGACACCCTCGCCGACATTCTGGCCATGTGCGTCAACACCACCAGCTCCGGCTCAACCCAATGCACCACCCTCTTCACCAACGGCAAGACGGCCAGCGTCACCCCCACCGACACCGCGACAGTGGCCATCCTCATGGCGCAGAATCCCTCCAACACCAGCGTGTACAACGTCTCCGGAACGCCGCCCTTCACGCCCTACTTCAATACCGCACCCGCGAACCTCACCATCCTGCTTACCTTCACGGGCGGCGGCCTCAACCCTGGCCTCGGCCAGCAGGAAGGCATCGTCGTGGACCCCACAGGCAACATCTGGGCCGCCGGCGTCTATGGCGACTTCACCGGGAGCTCCGGCGGCACCACGCTGTCGGAGTTCAGCCCGCTGGGCATTCCTGTGGTTGCTGGCGGAATCACCACCCTCGGCCTTAGCTATCCCAACGCGCTCGCCTTCGACTCCACCTCGTCCACGCTCTACATCACCAACTCCGGCAACGACAGCCTCGTCAAGTACACCGTCTCCGGTGGCGCGCATACGTCATTCTCGACCGGTCCCTCCGGTGCTCTCGATGTGGCAGTCGCCGTCGACAGCGCAGGCGATCCCTGGGTCGCGAATACCACCACTGCCCCATGGGTGCAGCGCTTCAACTCCTCCGGAACGCTCGTCACCACGCCCACCGGCAATGGCCTGAACGGTTCGAACATGATCGCCTTCTCGGCCGGCTCGCTGGGCAATGTGTGGGTGGCCAACAACGGAGACAGCAACATCAGCCTCTTTACCAACGCCGGCGCAGCGGTAACCACCACGGTCATCGGGCAGAACGACGGTGTCGTCATCGATGCCTCAGGCAACGCCTGGTTCTCCGATATGTATAACGGCACGACCAAGGTCAACAGCTCCGGCGGGTCCCCGGTCTTCCACGGATTTACCGGCCTGACCGGCACTGCCTCTACAAGCGCTATCGTGCTCGATGGCGCCGGCAATGTCTGGTCCGCCAACGACTCCTTCAATAGTGGCGTCAACACGGATAACGCCATCTGCGCGCTGAACAACAGCGCCGCTAACATCAGCGGAGCGCACGGATACCCGCCTCCCACCGCCACCACGCAACCCAACGCCATCGCCGTCGACCTCTCCGGCAACGTCTGGTACGACACCGGCACCGACAACAAGCTCTACGAGCTGGTTGGCATCGCCGTCCCGGTCGCCAATCCCGTTGCTTACGCGGCCGCCAACAGCAAGCTCGGCGCCCGCCCTTAGCTTCCTCAACCGTCGCGACCAAAGTCGGCGCTGGGCCTTGACTTCCGTGCGTCATGCACGGATATTCATATGCCAATCGTGTCGCAATAGGACTACTCTGGTGCATCAACAATTTTCGTCGCGGTGCACGTGCAGCGACCCCCCGGAGAGTTCCACTCATGCACCTCCAACGGCCTTTACTCGCTGCGCTCCTTTCTGTAACCGCTGCCATCACCCTCACCGGCTGCTCCTCCAGCTTCGATCCCATCGACGCCGCCAACCCTTCGCAGCTCTCCGTTGGCACCGTCAGCGGAAGCACCTTCGGCGGACGCCAGCCCATCTCCGGCGCGCACGTCTACATGTTCCAGACCAACACGGCGAACTACGCCGGTCCAGGCCTCGCTGCGTCTGTCTCCAACGCCTCCGTCTCGCTGCTTAAGTCAGCCGCCAACACCACCTCCGACGGCACCAACTTCTACGTCACCACCGCCGCCAACGGCAGCTTCTCCATCACCGGCGACTACAACACCTGCACCGCCGGCTCGCAGGTCTATCTCTACGCCACCGGCGGCAAACCCGACGGCGTCAACGCCAATACCGAATCCGGCCTGCTGGCTGTGCTCGGCGCCTGCGGATCTTACGGCTCCAGCACCACCGTCAACATGAACGAGGTCTCCACCATCGCCGCGGCCTACGCCATGGCCGGCTTCGCCACCGACGTCACCCACGTCGGCGCTCCTTCCGCTACCAATACCGTCGCCGCCACCGGCATCGCCAACGCCTTCGCCAATGCCAACCAGCTCTTCGACATCTCCTCCAGTCCCTATAACAAGCCCAATACCGTGGCCCGCACCTCCACCCCCGGCAGCGGCACCAACGGCGGCACCGGCACCGTTCCCCAGCAGCGCATACACACCCTCGCCAACATCCTCTCCGCCTGCATCAACTCCACCGGCACCGCCTCCTCACAGTGCACCACTCTGTTTGCGGACATGAAAAGCGCCAGCGGAACCACCGCCTCCGATACCGCAGGCATCGCCATCTATATGGCCCAGAACTCCGCTGCTCTGGTCGGCGCAACCTCCAATCTCACCGCCATCTACAATCTCGTCGTCGACTCGTCCGCCCCCTATAAGCCCTGGGACAGCTCCGCCGCGCCCAACGACCTCAGCTTGCAACTCACGTTCACCGGCGCGGGCCTCCTCGCTGCCTTCAATGACCTCGAGGACCTCGTCGTCGACGGCTCCGGAAGCATCTGGGTCACCTCCGGCCAGGGATCCACAAGCGGCTCCTACGGCACCATCTTGAGCGGCTTCAATCACCTCGGTGTTCCCCTCAATAACGGTGGCTATGGCTCCCTCGGCCTTAGCGCCCCTCAGGGCCTGGCCGTCGATGCCACGTCCACCTATCTCTACGTCACCAGCTACGCCACCGACTCTCTCGTCAAGGTCAGAATCAGCGACGGCAACCTGATGAACACCTTTTCCACGGGCTCAAGTTCAGGGCCGTTTTCCATAGCCATCGACAGCAATGGCTTTCCCTGGGTGCTCCTCATCGGTTCAGACACAGCAGCAAAAGTGGACCCCAGCAGCGGGACGATCACCACCACGCTCAGCGGCAACGGCTTGAGCGGCGTCGAAGGAATCGCCATGAAATCCGGTTCTCAGGGTGATATCTGGATCAGCAACGCTGGCGGCGTCGGCGTGAGCGCGTTCCACTACAACGGCACAGCAGCCGGCAAGGAGGTCGATGGAGCCGCCGAGCAGTGGGGCTCCATCGCGTTCGACGCCAACAACAACGCTTATTCTGCCTTGATCAACGGCAACGGCGTTGCCAAAGCCCTCGGTTCCAGTATCACGTCGTACTCCATCTATCCAGTCAACTTCGGCAACTCCGACAACGAGCTCGCCATCGACGGATCCAACCGCGTCTGGCTTGCCAACAACGACTTCGCCAGCGCGCCAACGGGCACGCCGCAAAAGAACGCGGTCTTCCTGCTAGCGGCCGATGGCTCCAAGGCCAACGGTGCAAACGGGTACCAGGCCACACCCAACACCACCGAGCCCGACAGCATCGCCGTCGACGCCTCTGGAAACATCTGGTTCAACTCGCAAAGCGACGGCGGTCTGCACGAAATCGTCGGAGCTGCTACGCCCGTATCCGTCCCTCTGTCTTACGCCACCGCCAACAGCAAGCTAGGCGCTCGCCCCTAACCCTTCCGCGGTGGCCGTGGTGGGCTGCCTTCGAGCGGGCTCAGCACGGCCACCGCGGGACACACATCGTAAATTCGTCGTGCAATCGCGTCGCACATTGTCCTTCAACCCAACTATCCTCAGCCATCTCACCTTTCTGTCGCGGCGCACGATCAGCGACGATGGAGTCTCCGATCATGCATCTCCGCCCCTTCGCCATATCCCTGCTCTCCGCAGCCCTCGCCCTCACCCTCACCGGCTGCGCCACCAGCTTCGATCCAGCCGACAGCGCCCCTTCCATCATCCCCGGAGTCGCCATCTCCGGAACCAGCTTCGGTGGACGCCAGCCCATCGCCGGCGCGCACGTCTACGTTCTCCGCGCCAACACCTTGTCCTACGCCGGCCCCGGCATCACTCCCGTTTCCGGCAATCTCTCCAACTCGCTGCTCACCACCGGCAGCGGCTCCGACAGCGTCGGCGAGTACGTCCTCACCGACGCCAACGGCAAGTTCTCCGTCTCCAGCGACTACACCTGCACGGCCGGTGACCAGGTCTATCTCCTCTCCCTCGGCGGCAAGCCGGACGGCGTCAATGCCAACGCCGCCATCGGCCTCATGGCCGTCCTCGGAACCTGCGGCACCGACTTCACCTCCGCCACCACGGTCAACATGAACGAGGTCTCCACCATCGCCGCCGCCTACGCCTTCGCCGGCTTCGCTTCCGACGCCACGCACGTCGGCATCACCAACTCCACCAACGCGCTCACCGGCCTCAAGAACGCCTTCGCCAACGCCAAACAGATCTACGACATCAGCTCCAATCCCTACAACACGCCCAACACCACCGCCCGCACCACCACACCTGGCAACGGCACCAACGGCGGCACCGGCACCGTTCCCCAGCAGCAGATCAACACCCTCGCGGACATCCTCGCCATGTGCATCAACTCCTCCGGCTCCGGATCCAGCCAATGCCTCGCGCTCTTTAGCAGCGACAAGGACAGAGGCAACGTCTCCCCCTCCGACACCGCCACCGCAGCCATCTTCATGGCCCACAACCAGCACAACAACAGCGTCTACAACGTCGCCGCCAACCCGCCCTACACGCCGTACTACAACACCACGCCGAACGATCTCAGCATCCAGCTCGTCTTCAGCGGCGGCGGCATGGTCGCCCAGTACCACTACGACATTCCCCAGCTCGTTGCCATCGACGCCTTAGGAAACGTCTGGACCGTCGGCGCGAGCACGGCACTCAGCAAGTTCAGCCCGCTCGGCGTTCCCGTCAGCTCCACCGGATACACCAGCCTCGGCCTGGGTACGTCCAATGCGATCAGTGTGGAGGTGGACAACGACCCCAACTATGTCTGGGTCGGCGATGGCGTCCACAATCGCCTCGTCCGGTTCAACGTCGGAACCTCCGCCACCACCTTTTACAACAGTCCTTCGGGTGGCAGCCCCAACGGCATCGCCTTCAACTCCAGCGGAAACCTCTGGGTCACGGACTACAACCTCAACTCGCTCTATCCCATCACCGCGTCTACCGGCGTACTAGGCAGCCAGACCACCGGCAACGGCCTCAACCAACCCGGCGCTCCCGCCATCGCGGACAACGGCAACATCTGGGTCAACAATCCCGGCAGCGTCACCGGCATGAGCGTCTTCAACAGCTCAGGCACGGCCATTGCGAACTCCAATGATTCCCTCTTCATGGACCGCCCGATTTCGTGCGCAGCCGATGCCGGCAACAACGGCTGGTTCGTCCGCTATCAGAATCCCAACCTCGTCAAAGCCAGTGTCAGCGGAGGCACGATCGTCTCCAGCAACTACACATGGGCGGCAACAGGAGCCGCCGGAACTTCCGGTCCCCAGTCCCTCGCCATCGACGGCAACGGCAACGTCTGGATCTCAGCCCACACGCTTGCCAGCAAGAGCAGCACGCCCCTCACCGACAACACCGTGATCGAGTTCAATAACTCCGGAACTCTCCTCACCGGCCTCACCGGCTTCGTCGCTGCCCCCAACACCGCCGAACCCAACGCCATTGCCCTCGACGGCTCTGGCAACGTCTGGTACAACTCCTCCATCGATGGCACCCTGCACGAGATGCTTGGCGCCGCAACCCCCGTCGACGTTCCTCTCGCCCACGCCGTCGCCAACAACAAGGTAGGCGCCCGCCCCTGAGCGCTTCTCAACCAATCCTCTGCAACGGCCGCCTCCGGGCGGCTGTTGTCGTCTCAGCCTCCTTAATTACTCTCCTCACTACCGCAGTCGGCCCCCGCCTGCCCACGCTTCTGCCGCGCCACGCACTCCGCCCGTATGCGTTCATACTTCGAATGCATCGCCTCCAGCTCCGCATCGCTCAGGCTCTCGATATCCATCATCTGGTCGCCCGCCGCCGCGGTCGCCCGAATCAGCTCGTTGAGCTTCAGGTTGATCGCCCGCGCATCCCGGTTCTGCGTGTTCTGAATCAGAAACACCATCAGGAACGTCACAATCGTCGTCCCTGTATTGATCACCAGCTGCCACGTGTCGGAGTACCGAAACAGCGGCCCCGTAACTCCCCAGACCGCGATGATCAGGATCGCCACAACAAACGCCCACTTCGAGCCCAGCCATCCCGAAGCCGTCGCCGCAAACTTCCCAAAGGCATCGCCCTTCGATTCACTCGCGATCTTCGACGACAGCAGCTCCACCTTATCTTCGGCAGCTGATTTGGAAACCACATTCTTTGTTGTCGGCATAAGCTCTTTCTCAATCGGCCGGCGTCTCAAAGCCAGCGCGCGACGCATCGTTGAGATTATGAATCTCCGTTCAGAGTTGTACGCCCGCACCCGCAATCACCCGCCACGCATCCAACCCCCAATGCACCCCATTCGCCTGGCTCTCGCCATAGTCATCCTCACCACAGCGGCCCACGCCGCGACCGGCGTCCTGGGCGACTGGCGCACGCCCTCAGGCTCCATCGTCCGCGTCGACCGTTGCGGCTCCGACATCTGCCTCACCGTCGTTCAGTTGCAGCGCAAAGCTCCATCCACCACCGACAACAAAAACCCCGACCCCAAACTCCGTCACCGCTCCATCTGCGGCCTCACCATCGGCACCGGCTTCCACGCCCCCGACCCCAACCACCTCTCCGGCGGCCATCTCTACGACCCCCAATCCGGCCACGACTACCGCGGCAACATCTCCGCCGACGGCGACACCCTCCACCTCCGCGGCTACATCGGCATCTCCCTCTTCGGCCGCAGCGAAACCTGGCACCGCTCCCCCACAGTCCCCACCTGCCGCTAGCGCATCTGCAGCGCCTTCACAAAAAACTCCGCCGCCATCCCCGCCACCTGCGCATGCACCGCATTGCGATCCACGCCCGGCTTGTCCGTGCACAACCGCGGCAATATCTCCCGCCCAGCCGCCGTGCAGGTATCCAGAAACGTGTAGTGCTCCACTCCACCCGGCAGCACAAACCCCCGCATCCCACGCGCATACTGCCGCAGGTACTCCACGCTGTCCGCCGGAGGAATGATCGGGTCATCCGCGCCCGCCACCACTTCCACCGCAACCCGCAGCTCATGCAGACTCTCCTCCGTCAGCACCTCCCGCGCCGGCGGCGAGATCGCGAACGCCGCCTTCACCCGCACATCTCTGTACGACTCCGCCGACCGCGCCAGCGACACTCCATCCGTCTTCCGCACGGCCTCCAGCACCTGCTGCATCGACCCCATCCCCTTCATCTCCGGAACCTGGCAAGCTGGGTTCTCCGGCCTCGCCCTGCAGATGTCGAAGTACTGGCTCAGGTCCGTCCGCGCCCCGGCAAGCTCCAGCACCGTATACCCGCCCAGCGAAAACCCCGCCGCCCCAATCCGCGACGCATCGATCCGCTTGCCGAACTCAGCATCCGCCAGCATCCCATCGATCACATTGCTCAAATCCGTCGCCCGCTCCCACAGCAGCAGAAACCCCGCCGGCGTATACGCTTCATTCGAGTTGTTCCCCGGATGATCCACCGCCGCCGCCACAAACCCCGCCCGCGCCAGCGCCGTTCCCAGCCACGCCATCTGCAGCGCCGACCCACCCGTCCCATGCGACAGCATAATCAGCGGATACCCACTCAGCGCCGGTGCCATCTCCGCATTCACCGCCGCCGCTCCCGCCTCGAACAGTCCCCGCCCCGGCGGTCCTTCAAACTGCTGCGTCTCCACCGCCGTCCCCACCGCCGGATACCAAACCCGCACCCGCAGCTCCTTCGTCTCAGCCCCACGCCAATCCCTCGCCTCCTTCGGATGAAACACCCGCACCGCCACTCCCACTTTCCCACTCGGAAGCTCCGGCTTAGGCTTCATCGCCGAAGCTCCCACCCCCGCCATCAACATCAACCCCATCACCAATCGCCGCATGTCCAAAGCCTACTCTCTACTCGCTAATCCTCTAAGCTCTGCATCTGCGCGATATACCTCTTCGAATCAAACTTCTTCCCCGTACTCGCTCCTGACATGTACCGCCTCTTCCCAAACACCGGCCTATCGAACCACGCGCGATCGAACTTCCCCAGCATCGACCACGCAATCCCCGCATGCCCATTGGGGTCGCGCCCATCCAGAAAGTACTTGTCGTTCAAGTAAGTCGCCACCTTCATCGCGATCCGCACATTCGGTGTCCACTCCAGAATCTTCTTCGCCCAGTACATCCGCAGATAGTTGTGCATCCACCCATACCGCACCATCTGTATCTGAGCCGCATTCCAAAGCTCGTCCGCCGTCCGCGCCTCTTCCAGCACCGGCAACTTATAAAGCACCTCGCGCTCATCGCGATCATGCTCCGCAATCGTCGCCTGCGCCCAGCGATCCGCGCATGCCGGCGAGTCATACTCCGGCTGATACCGCACGAAGTTGATCGCCAGCTCCCGCCACACAATCAGCTCATTGAAGTAGCTATCCCGCGCCGCCTGCAGTCGCGCATCCTTCTTCGCCGCGGCATCCACTGCCAGCGCAATCGTCACCGGCCCCACATGCCCAAAGTGCAGATACGGACTCATCTTGCTCGACCCATCCACCTCCGGATGATTCCGATCCCGCTCATACCGCGCCAGCGTCTCGCCGCAAAACAACTCCAGCCGCTTCACCCCCGCGCGATGCCCACCCAACCACGCCTCCACCGGCTGCACGCTGCGATCGAACTGCATCCACCCCCGCGTAATATCCCCCGACACTGCATCGCAAACCAACCCCCGCGGCCTCTTCCAGGCCACCTCCGCCGACGAATTCGCAAACGGCACAAGAAACTCCCCCATCGCCCGATACAGCCGCGGCCGCGCCACTCCCGCGCTGAACTGCGCCTTCTCCAGCAGCTTCGAAGGCACCACCACATCCGCATCCACAGTCCAGTAAGGCACAGTCAACGCCTCAGCAACCCGCACCCGCCAACCCTCCGGCCCCCGCATCGGATTCTCATCTCCCACCACCAGCGCCGCTCCCACCTCCGCAAAAAACTTCAGCGGGTCCTCGCGCCCCTCCACGCCATCCTCAGCCCTCCGCAACACAAACCCCACCCCCCGCCGCTCACACTCCTCTTCAATCTCCGCTAACCCATCCTGCAAAAACGCATAGTGCCGCAGGTTCGCATGCGGAAAATTACTGACCGCCGCGAAGTAAACCACGCAAGGCAGCCCCAGCACATTCGCCGCGGCGACAGCCTTATCCAGCGCATGATTCTCCCTCGCCCTCTGCGCCCGCTGCATCCAGTACACAACACACTTCCCCTTCGGAACCCCACCCCGCCGCACCGTAACGCGAGCATCCTCCACCAAGCTCCTCAACTCCCGTGCAACTCCCTCATCCGCAGCAAACGCCTCCCCAACCCCTGCGTACTCCCGATCCCTCTCCACCACACTCTTCACCAACACCTCCTCCACTCCCTAACCACTAACCACTAACCACTAACCACTAACCACTCCAACGCTAAAATCATCACCAGAGAATACAAATGTCCAACCCCAACATCTCCTCCTGCTCCTCCACCACCGAGCCCACCCACGAGCCCATCACGCTCCGCCTCGCCACACCCTCAGATGCCGGCCTCCTCGCCCTCGTCTCCGCCGCCACCTTCCTCGAAGCCTTCACCTGGCTCCTCCCCGGCGCCGACATCCTCGCCCACTGCACCACGAACCTCACTCCCGAAGCCTACGCCCACTACCTCGCCTCGCCCCGCACCCGCATCACTCTCGCCACCGCCGGCGCAGACGTCCCCGTCGGCCTCGCCATGGTCTGCACCCCCGACCTCCCCAGCTTCGACGTCCAGCCCACCGACCTCGAGCTCAAGCGCATCTACCTCTTCTCCCGTTTCCGCAGCTCCTCCACCCTCGTGACGAATCACCCCGGCATCAAGCCCGCGCAAGCACTCATGGACTCCGCCATCCAGGACGCCGCCGACCTCGGCGCAACCCGCCTCCTCCTAGGCACTCACGAAACCAACCTCCGCGCCATCGCCTTCTACAAGCGCAACGGATTCACCGAAGCCGGCCACCGCACCTTCCAGGTCGGCACCCAGAGCTGCTGCGACCTCCTCTTCGCCCGCCCCGTCTAAGTGGGGCATTGCAACCAGTCGCGACTCGTTGCAGCAGGTGGCAGCCTGAATGTCGTCTGACGCATTTGTCATTGTGGACGCACCCTCACCTTTCATAAAATCAATCTCCAGAAGCGCCTGGGCCACCCCGACATCCAAGAAACCTCACTTCCTCTGTTCCTGGAGTTCCCTTGCATCTTCGCGTTCCCATGCCTTTTCGCCGCCTCGCTCTTCTCCCTTTGTCCTCTGCGTGCCTGCTCGCCGCCGGCTGCGCCGCCAGCTTTAGCCCCACGGCCACCGCCCCAGCCACCGGCGTCGCCATCACAGGCATCGCCCACGGCGGACGGCAGCCCATCGCCGGTGCGCGCATCTACCTGCTGCAGAACAACACCTCTACCTACGCCGGTCCGGGCCTTGCCTCGTCCAGCGCGAACGCCTCGGTCTCCCTCATCGATCAGGCCTCCGCCGCCGGGACAGACAGCATCGGCAGCTACGTCCTCACCAGCACCAACGGCGCCTTCTCCGTCAGCAACGACTACACCTGCACTCCCGGCTCGCAGGTCTACCTGCTCTCGCTCGGCGGCGACACCGGCGCCGGAACGGACAACTCCGCCTCCGGCCTCATGGCCGTTCTCGGCACCTGTGGCGCGGACTTCTCCTCCGCCACCACCGTCAACATGAACGAGCTCTCCACCATCGCGGCGGCCTACGCCATCGCCGGCTTTGCCTCCGACGCCACCCACGTCTCCCACTCCGGCTCCGCGCTCGCCGCCACCGCGCTCGGCAACGCCTTCCGCAACGCCGCCCAGCTCTACGACGCCACCTCCAGCCCCTACACCTCCGAGCCCTCCGCCCGCACCACTACCCCCGGCGGCAACGGCGTCGTTCCTCAGGCGCAGATCAACACCCTCGCCAATATCCTCGCTGCCTGCGTCAACTCCTCCGGCCCTGCTTCCACGCAGTGCTCAACGCTCTTCACAAGCGCCAACCCCGGCGCCAACGCCGCCCCCACCAACACCGCCACCGCCGCCATCGATCTCGCCCAGCACCCCACCACCAACGTCACCGCCATCTACGCCATCACCGGCGGCGCGCCCAACCCCTTCACTCCCTGGTCCAGCTCCACCGCGCCCGCTGACTTCGGCATCGCCATCACCTACACCGGCGGAGGCATTACCGCGAGCAGCAGTCCCGCCGGCCTCGCGACCGACGCCGCAGGCTACGTCTGGGTCGCCAACTACGCCAACAGCTCCATCGCCGAGCTCGACCCCCAGGGCAACGCCATCACACCCTCTGCCGGACAGACGCAGAATGTCACCACCCCGCTCGCCATCACGGTCAACACCGATGGCAGCGTCTGGGCCACGGCAACCGGAGCACTAGCCGTAACTCGCCTTGGCGTAACCGCGGAGTCCATCACCAGTTCCGCCCAGTATCCGGACACCACATCGGGAAACTCCGTCGACATCGCTTCCGATGGCCTCGGAAATACGATGATGGTCGACGACTATACCCCCAGCTTCTCCTACTTCATCAGCTTCAACAGCAGCGGCGTCGTCAACACCTCCAACCTCATTGGCCACGAGTTCTCCTCTCTCTGCGCTGACAAAAACAACATCTTCTGGGTGGCCCCCCTTACCGGGATGCTCTACGGGCTCGATGCATCCGGAACGGTCTTCAAAGCCTGGTCGACGGGGGGCGTTGCCATCGCGACAGACAGCAGCGACAACGAGTGGGCTCTCCGCCCCTCCGACAGTTCTGTCGTCCTGCTCCCTCCAGCCAGCAGCACCGGGACGGCCTACAACAACACCGTGCTGTCCCAGGCCACCAACCTGGCCATCGACGGTGCAGGCAACCTCTGGGTCGGCACGCCGCAGGGCGTTGCCGAGGCCTTTGACAACAGCGGCAACGTCATCTCCACGCAGGCCCTCAACAGCCCCGCCCCGATTAACACCTCCGTCGCTACCTCCGTCTACGCCTACAGCAGGAACCGCATACAAACGGACATCTCCGGCAACGTCTGGATCACCAGCACCTCCAGCGGCGGCGCCGGTGGCGCGCTGATCGAATACCTCGGCGCCGCCGTCCCCACCTGCCAGCCCTTCTCCTCCTGCATCGCCGGCGGCAAACTAGCCCAGCGCCCCTGATCCAGCGCACCATCCTCTGCCTCGACACCGGCCGTCAGCTCGCCCGGATGAACGGTTGTGCATCCTCCACGTCTCGATTACTCTTGCTGCATCGCCCGCTGTTCGCCGCGCCAGCGACCACTCCCTCAAAGGTATCGGGCCTCCCATGCGTCTCGGGCTATCTGTTGCAGCGCTGTCGTCTCTCTTCCTCTCCTCTGCTTTGCTGACCGGCTGCGGCGCGGGCTTCAACACTCCCGCTGCCCCCGAAACCCTCTCCCTCGGCCCCATCCAGGGCGTCGTCCACGGAGGCCAGCAGCCCATCGCCGGATCCCACATCTACCTCTACGCCGTCACCGTCGCCTCCGACTACGCCCAGGCCTCCACCTCGCTGCTCACGGCCGCCGCAAACACCACCAGCGACGGCTCCAGCTACTACGTCACCACCGACTCCGGCGGCTTCTTCTCCGTCACCGGCGACTACACCTGCACCTCCGGCCAGCAGGTTTACCTCGTCGCCTCCGGTGGCGACGCCGGCGCCGGCGAGAACCCCGCCATCAAGCTTCTCGCTCCCCTCGGCCAGTGCGGAGCCTCCGGAACCCTCGCCGGAACCGTCCCCAACGTCGTCATCAACGAGGTCACCACCGTCGCCATGGGCTACGCCTTCGCCGGCCTCGCCAACGCCAGCCTCAACCCCAACGCCTTCAACTCCGGCGACGAAACCCACCTCTCCGTCCCCAACACCACCGCCGGAATCTCCGCCGCCGCCAACGCCATGGCCCTCGCGCTCCAGATCACGGACATCTCCACCGGCACCGCCCGCTCCCTCACCACCAACGGCAACGGCATCATCCCTTACAAGTTCGTCAACACCGTCGCCGACGACATGACTCGCGCCTGGATGGAATGCACGTGGG
>JAZKBC010000097.1:25184-28397 GCA_040388825.1 Acidobacteriota bacterium
CCGTCGCCGACGCCCTCGCCTCCTGCGTCAACCAGGGCACCGGTGTCATCTCCAATGATTCGTGCTACATGTTCGGTGTCCGCGCGCTCTACTACACCACCACCTTCGGCACGCTCTACGCTCCCTCCACCACCGGAGCCATGATCATGCACCTCGCCCAGGCGGCCGGCGGAGGCCTCAACTACAACAACGCCGAGTCCATCTACGCTCTCGTCCAGCCCAACGCTCCCTTCCAGCCCACGCTCACCTCCGCGCCCGACGACCTCTCCCTCCGCATCGACTACTTCACCGGCTCGCAGATCACCACCTACGGCAAGCCCTCCAAACTCTCCACCTATCTCTCCCCCTACACGCTCGCCATCGACGCCAACGGAACCGCCTGGTTCGCCGGCAAGTATCTCTACACCGCCACACCCACCGGAGCCTTCCACGCCTGGACCGGCAATAGCTACACCGCTCCCGGCGGAGCCGCCTTCGATCCCATCTCCGGCGACCTCTTCATCGGCGAAGTCCCCGGCCTCTACGACAGCTTCGTCTCCTCCAACCTGCTTTACATCCGCCAGCCCGACGGCACCACCAACTCCTACAACGTGTGCGGCAAAACCGCCTGCGGCCAGCTCATCTCGGACGGCAACGGATACATCTACGCCTCCAACTACGCCAACTCCCTGCTCCGCTTCACCACCTCAGCCGTCGCCCAGAGCAGCGCCACCACCATCGCTCCAACCGTCCTCGCCATCGACTATCAGCGCAATCCCTGGGTCAGCGACAACAACACCATCCAGTGGCTCAGCTTCAACTCTGGCGCAGCCGCCACGCTCCGAGACACCTGGACCCCGGCACCGCCCGTCCGCATCATGGCCCTCGGCTTCATCGACGCCGGCTATCTCATGGCGCTCGACTTCGACTCCACCAACCTTCGCTTCGCCGTCGGCTACAGCTACCCCAACGGCACCGCCCAGATCATCCCTGACACCGCAGCCAACGGCACTCTCGGCACCGGCGTCACCAGCCCCGCGTTCATGCAGACCAACTCCCTCCAGCAGTCCATCGTCACCGGAGTCTTCGGCTCCAAACTCGGCATCTCCACCTTCAGCTCCGCCGCCGGCCAAAGCACCACCATGAACCTCGACACCGCCACCTCCCCGCTCGGCAACCTCGCCGTCGACAACGCCGGCAACATCTGGGTCATCCAGAACAACGACGCCAACCTCGGACTCTACGTCGGCGCCACCATCCCCGCCCCCGTCCCCACCGTCCCCATCTCCCCCATCTACTAACCCGCCCGACGGTCCGCCCCACCGCCCTAAGACGCCGCCTCGCTGCTGCTTCACCACAAAACCTCGTCGGCCACCCCCTCCGAAACCGACACCACCTCCCTCACCGTCGCGCCCACCGACCCCACCGGGCTCGCCATCGACAACGCCGTCCTCAACAACAAGGTAGCCAACCGCCCCTAAGCCTGGTCCACTCCCCGACTCCATCCGCTCAGTCGAGTCACCCCAATCGCCGTTCCAGACCTGTCAAGCCCCCATACGCCACGCAAATCGCCAGAACACCTGTAAAGACTGGCGATTCCTACCAGAAAAGCTTGGCCCACTTGCCCCACCGACCCACTTACAATGGAAGCAGGGGATAAAACCTGGAGCCGGCCAAGAGCCGCGCACACCCTCCGCCTCATCCCACCCCAAACACTCGTCATTTCGGCCGAAGGCAGCGCTTTTGCCGCCGCAGCGGAGAAACCCCTGTATTCTCCTTTGCACCTGCTGTCGCATGCCCCTTTGGCCCCTAACCCAAGCAGAATGAAATACTTGACAGGTAACCCTTTAGAATGAAGGGCGTAGCGCAGATCCCCGCCTGTAACCCCATCAAATAAAACCACTTAGCCCCGGGCAACAGATGGAGGGGGAGGGGGGAGAGTCAACCACTTGCCGCTACCGCACCAATCCAATAGGCAACTAACAGCGAGCGCGATCCAGCCGATAATCGGTATAATCGCCTATGCCCTCCATTTCCTACGCCCGCTGTAGCCCTATCGAAGGCCCGAACGCCGGAGTCGCCGCATGGCTCTGAACTCCCGCGTCGCTGAAATCACCCGCCGGATCGTCGCCCGCAGCCAGGGCACCCGCGAGCAATACCTCGCCAATATCGCTGCCTCTGCCCGAACAACACCTCGTCGGGCCGGATTGGGCTGCGCCAACCAGGTCCACGGCTTCGCCGCCTGCGGTGCCGAAGACAAGTCCGCGCTCCGCTCTGGAGACGCCGGCAACCTCGCCATCGTCACGGCCTATAACGACATGCTCTCGGCCCACCAGCCCTACGAGCGCTTCCCCGAGCTCATCCGGTCAGCGGCCCGCGAGGCCGGAGCAACCGCCCAGGTCGCCGGCGGCGTCCCCGCCATGTGCGATGGCATCACCCAGGGCGAAACCGGAATGGAACTCTCCCTCTTCTCCCGCGACGTCATCGCCCTCTCCACCGCCGTCGCCCTCTCGCACCAGACCTTCGACGCCACCGTTTACCTCGGCATCTGCGACAAAATCGTCCCCGGCCTGGTCATCGGTGCTCTCTCCTTCGGCCATCTGCCCGCCATCTTCATTCCCAGCGGACCAATGACCACCGGCTTCTCCAACTCCGACCGCAAGCTCATCCGCCAGCGCTTCGCCGAAGGCCTGGTCACCCGCGAGGAGCTGATCGAAGCCGAGTCGCAGTCCTATCACGGCCCCGGAACCTGCACCTTCTACGGAACCGCGAACACCAACCAGATGATGATGGAAATCATGGGCCTGCACCTGCCCGGCAGCTCCTTCGTCAACCCCAACACGCCCCTGCGCGACGCTCTCACCCGCGAAGCCACGCGCCGCGTCCTCGAGCTCACCTACCTCGGCGAGAACTACACGCCGCTCGGTTATCTGCTCGACGAGCGCGTCTTCGTCAACGGCATGATCGGTCTCCTCGCCACCGGAGGCTCCACCAACCACACCATGCACCTCGTCGCGATGGCCGCCGCCGCAGGCATCCAGCTCGACTGGTCCGACTTCGCCGGCCTCGCCGAAGTCACACCGCTGCTCACCCGCGTCTATCCCAACGGCAAGGCCGACGTGAACCACTTTCACGCCGCCGGCGGAATGGGTTTCCTCATCCGCACGCTGCTCTCCGCCGGCCTGCTCCACGAGGACGTCGAAACCGTAGTCGGCCCGGGCCTGCATCGCTACA
>JAZKBC010000097.1:28407-29478 GCA_040388825.1 Acidobacteriota bacterium
CTACACCGCCGAGCCCTTCCTCGATGCGGAAGGCAATCTAACTTGGCGCGAAGGCATCACGAGTACAGGCGACAGCTCTGTCCTGCGTGGAGTAGACGACCCCTTCGCGCTGCAAGGCGGTCTCTGCGTCCTGCAAGGCAATCTCGGCAAGTCCATCGTCAAGAGCTCCGCGGTCGCCGCCGAGCGCCACGTCATCGAAGGCGAAGTCCGCATCTTCCACTCGCAGGAGCAGATGCTCGACGCCTTCAAACGCGGCGAGCTCTACCGCGACGTCATCGTCGTCGTCCGCTTCCAGGGCCCCCGCGCCAACGGCATGCCAGAGCTCCACAAACTCCTTCCGCCGCTGCAGGCCGCGCAGAGCCGCGGACACAAGGTCGCTCTGGTCACCGATGGCCGCCTCTCCGGAGCCTCCGGCGACGTGCTCTCGGCCATCCATCTCACCCCGGAAGCCGCCGAAGGCGGTCCGATCGCCAGGCTCCGCGACGGCGACCGCCTCCTCATCGACGCCATCTCCGGCGAGCTCACCGCGCTCGTCGACGCCGCCGAGTGGAACCACCGCCGCCCCGTCACTGAGGACCTCTCAGCCAGCCAGTTCGGCACCGGCCGCGAGCTCTTCCGCATGTTCCGCAACGCCGTCGGCCCCGCCGACAGAGGCGCCAGCATCTTCTCTACTCCGCACCTTGAACCGGCTCTTACCGAGTCTTTCGAGCCCGAAGGAGAACTTGCCACCAACTAACGACCCCGTCCCAGAGCGCTGCCTGCCCAGCCTCAGCGAGTCGTAAACCGCACAAAAAATAGCGCGAAGTGTCCGCTGGAAGACTTAACTCCAACGGCACTTCGCGCTATTCTTTGTGACATCCCCGTCGCTGCTCGGCCCCCTAAACATTCTGCCTCCCAAGGTTGGCCCTCATGCGCCTCGCTTGCAGTCTCTGTTTTGCTTCTGTGTGCCTTCTCGCCCTCACCCTTACCGGCTGCTCCGCCAGCTTCGATCCCGCTGCCAGCACCGCTGTTGCCACCACTGGCCTGTCGATCTCCGGCACGGCCTACGGCGGCCGCCAACCCATTCAGGGC
>JAZKBC010000097.1:29488-33625 GCA_040388825.1 Acidobacteriota bacterium
GTGCTCGAAGCCGGTACGACCGCGTACGCTGGTCCCGGCATCGCCGCCAGCACCTCCAACGCGTCCAAGTCCCTCCTGACCAACGGCGGTCATGACGCTACGCTTGGCTACTACACCACCACAGACGTGAGCGGCAAGTTCTCCATATCGAGCAACTACACCTGTGACACTGGGCGTCAGGTCTATCTCTACTCCGTGGGTGGAAACACCGGCAGCGGCAGTGTCAACTCGGCCGCCGGACTGATGGCTGTGCTGGGCACCTGCGGCACTGACTTCTCCTCCGCCACAACGGTTAACATGAACGAAGTTTCCACCATCGCGGCGGCCTATGCCATGGCCGGCTTTGCCACTGACGCCACCCACGTCAGCACCTCCGGCTCCGCCCTTGCATCCACCGGCATCAGGAACGCTTTCGCCAACGCCAATCAGATCTTTGACATCTCCACCAATCCCTTCAACAAGCCCAACACCGCCGCTCGCACCGTCACACCCAACAGCGGCGTGCGGGGAGGCACGGGCACTGTACCGCAGCAGCAGGTCAACACACTCGCTAACATTCTCGCCACCTGCATCAACACATCTTCCTCCGGCTCCACGCAGTGCACCACGCTCTTCTCCAAGGGCAAGAGCCGCCTCAGCACGTCTGCAACCGACACGGCAACGGAAGCCATTTACATGGCGCAGAACCCGGCCAATGCCACCGTCTACAATCTCGTCGGCGCGCAGCCCTACACCCCGTACTACAACACCGCTCCTTCAAGTCTCGCCATCATCCTTACCTTCTCCGGTGCCGGACACGTCGCCACGACAGGCCAGGCCAACGCCATCGCGATCGACGGCTCCGGAAATGCCTGGGCGATCTCCGCCAACGGATCCGTGCTCAGCGAGTTCAGCCCCCTTGGTATCCCCGCCAACACCACTGGCTACTCCTCGCTCAACGGACCCACAGCCGTTGCCGTCGACGCCTCCTCCGCCAAAGTTTGGGTTTCCAACACCAACGACGGAAACGCCGTTGCCTTCACCATCGCAGGTGGCACAACGCAAACCTACTCCCTCGGCTCCAATGCCCTACCCATGGGCATGGCGATCGATGGCTCGGGCAACATCTGGTTCGGCGACGATGGCAGTGCGCATGTCGTCAAGCTTTCTTCCGCTGGCACCATCCTCGCGACCGGCGGCTACGTCTACATACCTCTCAGTCTGGCCGTCGAGCCCGGAGCCACCGGCAACGTCTGGGAGGCCGACGGCCACATCTTTGCGAACCTGCTGAGCAACAGCGTCACCGTCCTGACTCCGGCCGGCACTCCGGTTTTCACCTCCAGTGTTGCCATCGACGCGAACGGAAATGCCTGGTTCACCATCGGTGGAGCCTCCGATCCCAATCAATTGGTGGTGCTCAACGCCGCTGGCACCTCCCGGAGCGACTTCTTCCCTGCAGGCGGAGGAAGCTTGAACAGCCTTGCCATCGACGGCGCGAACAACGTCTGGGCCGCTGAAAACTCGCTCTACTTCGGCACTAACCAGAACTACCTTCTCGGCTTTACGTCCGCTGGAACCGCCATCACCGCCTCTCCCGGCGTTTTCGTCGGCAGCGGTCCTTCTCCCGACGCTTTCGCCCTCGATGGCTCAGGCAACGCTTGGTTTACATCCATAACTGATGGCAATCTCTACGAGGTCATCGGCCTAACAACACCGGTTGTCACTCCCATCGCCTACGGCGTAGCCAACAGCAAACTAGGCCAACGCCCCTGACCATGACCACCCGTGCGAACGGCGGCAGCCATCCCTTGACGGACGCCGCTTTCATGACTCACCCAGTCGACCCACGAAAAATATAGGTCTCCACTCCAGTCACAATCCCGGCTGCCCAACCACTAGAGTGCAGACGCTGGCCCTTAGCCATCGCATGAACGCCACCCTCCGGCAGTCAGGAACCACATTGCGCCCCTCCACCGTAGTGCCCCGCCTGCTCCTTGCAGTCACAGCCCTTGTGTGTGCCTTGCTCGTCATCGGCTGCGCCAACTTCAGTTCAGACATCGCCGCCGCTCCCGCGCTCACCACCATCGGCCACCTCACCGGTACGGTCCATGGCGGACGCCAGCCCATCGCCGGAGCTCACGTCTATCTCTTCGCCGCGGGCACCGGAGGCTACGGCACAGCGTCCACCTCGCTGCTCAACGCCGTCTCCACCGGCAGCTTTCCCACCACCAAAGACGCCGCCGACAACAACTACTACGTCACCAGCGACCCCCTCGGCAACTTCGACATCTCCGCCGAGTACACCTGCACGCCCGGATCGCAGGTCTATCTCTACGCTCTCGGCGGCGATCCCGGATCGGGCAGCAGCAACTCCGCCGCCGGCCTGCTCGCCATCCTCGGCACCTGCGGAACCGACTTCAACGCCTCCACCATCGTCCGCATGAACGAGGTCTCCACCGTCGCCGCTGCCTACTCCTTCGCGGCCTTCGCCACGGACGCCACGCACGTCGCATCGACCAACACACCGCTCGCGCTCACCAACATCGCCAACGCCTTCGCCACGGCGGCCAACATCTACGACATCTCCGGCGGCAGCGGTGACCGTGCCCGTCTGATACCCAAATCCGGCTCCGGATCCGTTCCCCAGACCGAGATCCATTCGCTAGCCAACTCGCTCGCCGCCTGCATTAACTCCACGAGCTCAGCCTCCTCGCAGTGCTCCACGCTGTTCGCCATCAAGAGCGCGGGCACCACCGGAACCACACCCACCGACACCGCAACCGTGGCCATCAACATCGCGCACAATCCCACCACCTCCGTCGCTGCCATCTGGGGCAACACTGTCGGCATCGGCACGCCGTTCCTTCCCACCCTCACTACCGCACCGCTCGACTACTCCGTCGCCCTCTCCTTCTACAACGGCGCTCTCGGCTTCCCCGAGTTCGTCGCGATCGACGCCTCCGGCGACGTCTGGGTCTCCTGCTACAGCTCCGGCACCGCCAAGTATCTGCCCAACGGCGGCACCTTCCCCGGCGGAGGCTCTTACAGCGGCGGCGGCCTCAACCACGGCATCTACATCGCAATCGACACCAGCGGCAACGCCTGGATCGCCAACCAGACCGGCGGCTCCGTCACCGAGTTCGGCCCCAGCGGAACCGTCAAAAGCCCCTCCACCGGCTTCAAGGGCAACAACGACCTCGACCCCGCCGGCATCGCCATCGACGCCACCGGCAACATCTGGGTCTCGAACTCCAACAAGAACACCCTCAGCAAGCTCGACAACCTCGGCAACGAACTCGCCGGCTCTCCCTACACTCCCGGCGGCCTCAACCAGCCCTGGCAAATCGCCATCGATGGCGCCGGCAACATCTGGTCCGGCAACTACAACTCAACCAACATCATGGAAGTCACCAGCGCGGGAGCAGCCGCAGGCACGGCACCCTTCTTCACCGGAAGCTACGCTACGCCAAGATCCGTCGTCATCGGCGCAGGCGGCAAGCCGTGGGTCTCGAACTACACCGGCAACTCCATCACCATGGTGACCGCGGCCGGCGTTGGAACCAACATCAGCGGAAGCGGCATCAGCCGCCCGTCCGATGCCGCGGTCGACGGTGCCGGCAACGTCTGGGTCGCCAACCAGAGCGGCAACAGCCTCAGCGCTTTCGCCAGCGACGGCACACCGCTCTTCTCCACTCTCGGATACCAGGCAGGCGGCGCTCTCCTCAACCAGCCTTACGGCCTCGCCGTCGATGGCGCCGGCAATATCTGGATCGCCAACGCCAGCGGCGACAACCTCGTCGAGTTCATCGGCGCCGCCACTCCCACCATCACTCCCCTGGTAGCTGCCGTAGCCGCCAACGCCATCGGCACGCGCCCCTAAGCCAGAGCCGTCGCTACTTCAGCTTCTTAGTCGCCGTCTTCTTTGCTTGGCTCTTGCCTGCAAGATTGAGCGCAATTGCCTCGCGGATCAGTGCCTTCAACGCCACCTCATTCAACTTCTCGCCTTCGCGAAGATCAATCGCCCGCCGCACGTTGCCCTCAAGGCTGGAGTTGAACAACCCCTTCGGGTCCCCGAGCGCCGCACCTTTCGCGAAAGTCAGTTTCACCACGCTCTTGTAGGTCTCGCCCGTACAAAGAATCCCCCCGCGCGACCACACC
>JAZKBC010000097.1:33635-34046 GCA_040388825.1 Acidobacteriota bacterium
CACCTTCGCCAGCATCGCGCCCCGCCAGTCCCCAAGCTCCTCGATCTTCCGATCGATCAACGCCGATGCCGATGCCGCTGACTCAGTCATAACCCTCTCCAACTCTCGCCCCATTCTCCTTCCGCTTCACTCAACCTGCAACTCCACTGTTTGCTTCGGAACAAACTTTGGGCAACATCTGTTAATTCGAACCCAGTACACGCCGGTATAAAATCCAGATCACACCGCACATCACCAGCCACCGGGCCCTCGACCTTTTTCCCCACGGAGTCCCAATGTCCGCTCGCGCTGTTGCTGCGTCACTGCTGTCGCTCTCCTTCCTCCTCGCCGGCTGCTCCACCAGCTTTGCCCCCACGCCTTCCCCGTACAGCATTTCCGGCGGCACCATCTCCGGCCAGCTCAACGGAGGCC
>JAZKBC010000098.1:0-2777 GCA_040388825.1 Acidobacteriota bacterium
TCCCAGCCCCCTCATCCACCCCGAGCTCGCCCCCAAAAAGCCCAAAGCTCCCAAGCCAACCGAACCTAAGCCCGTTCTCCTCACCGGAACCATCCAGGGCCGCTGGGGTTTCGACGCCTTCACCGGCCCAACGCTTCCGCTCCAGCAGCTCCCCGGCTCCGGCTGGCAGATCGTCGCCTCAGGCGGAGCGACCACCAACCTCATCGCCGGCCACGCCGCGCAGCTCGTCCTCACCTCCACCGGCTCCGCCTGCGTCCACACCATCACCGCGCACCCGACCGGCAGCTCCAAGGACCTAGCCCTCACCTTCAAGCCTGACCCCAAACCCGACGACGCCAACCTCCTCGACGTCACTCTCCCTCTCGACCGCGCCACCACTCCCGGCGACCTCCACCTCGCCATCCAGCAGTTCGGCCAGCCCAAGGCCGACCAGCTCGCCGCCCGCACCTTCTCCGAGCCCGCCGAAGTCACCTCCATCGAACTCCACGCCAACGACAAGACCCTCGTCATCGCCGGAACCCGCCTGGCCGAGATCGCCTCTCTCTCCCTCGGCGACCTCACCTTTAGCCCAACACCCACCACCACCGAACCCCACCCCTCCCAACAGCCCAACACGCTCCAGCTATCCCTCCCCAACGAAGCCCCCGCCCCTCCCACCAAGGTCGACGATCACCTCACCGCCGTGATCACTCTCCACGACGGCCGCACGCTCTCCCGTCCGGTCATCGTCTCCGCACCGCGCCCCGTCATTACGCTGCTCAGCAAGACCGCTCAGCCCCAGCCCAACCCCACCATCACCCTCACCAACCCCGACGACGTCGCTCTCTCCTCGCGCATCACCTTCACCCTCAAAACCCCGAGCCCGTTCCCCCGCAACGGACAGATCGAAGTCGAAACCCTAGACGGAACCCTGCGCACGGTGCTGACGCTCGCACCCTCAGGCGGCCTCCTATTGCAGGATCCGCGCACCATCGTCGCCACACTCGATCCCCTCAGCTCCTTTGGTCCCAGCGCCTTCGGTGCCCTACGTCTTCGCGCCATTTATCCTGCCGTCGAACCCTCCCGCCGGCATTCGGAATCCGCCGAAACACCCGACGCCCACTCTGACTTCGCCACCGAACCACCCAGCAGCAACTGGATCCCCCTCGTCACCCTCGTCCGCCTTCCGCACCTCAACCAGATCCAGTGCCCGACCGACGAAGCCCAGTCCTGCACCCTCACCGGCTCCGACCTCTTCCTCCTCGCCGCGCTCTCCAACGACCCCGCTTTCGCCACCCCGGTCCCCATCCCCGACGGCTTCACCGGAGCCACCCTCACGGTCCCCCAACCGCCGCCACGCTCTTCCTCCGCCTCCGCGACGACCCCACCGCGATCGACTCCGCCAACGTCCCTCTAGCGCCCCGCGAACCCGCCGTTCCACCTTCCAGCACGCTGCACGTTCGCCACGGCGCTCACCTGCACCCTGCCTCAACCTCCTAGCTGCTCCCAGACGCAGCTCTACCCGGCTGTTTCCACAAACAGCCAGGGCACACCTCAACCCGCTCGCGACGCTCTCACGCCGCGACAGACATTAGTCTCTGTTTTGCGCGAGTCCCGTAAACGACGCCGGAATCTCAATCGGACGCAGCCAGCCCGACGACAACCACGCCGGAGGCACTACGAACTCGGAAGTTCCGCAGTTCAGGCAGACCGTTACCTTCGGGCTCGGACTCATCGGGGGAGCGCTCATCGTTCTCGATCCGTTCAGGTAAAAACGGACATCAGCCGGGAAGCTCGAAATTGCCTGGGATTGGCACGTCTTGCAGGTCATCGTTCTTGAATCCTTCTTACAGGTAGGATTACTGACTGCCGCGCGGCAGCGCCTTCACTCGGGCCCGATGCAAAAACATCACGAGAGGTTGCCAGAAAACTTTAGTGCAGTGAGTGATATCTACCCGATTTCCACAGCCTAAGTCAAGAAGAATTAGAGCTTTCGGGGATATTACCGTCCGGTAGGTAGGCTAACAAACAAAAGCAGCCCGGCGAACCGGACTGCTTCTTCTTGCACCACACTTGATTCCCTGCTCCTCGTAACTACTCCGGAGGTACCGGCGGCAGGCCCTTCTGCACCCGGCTATTGAAGCGGCTGTAGGTGAAGTAAATGACCAGCCCAACGGCCAGCCATAGCACCAGCCGAATCCACGTCTCCATTGGCAGGCTCAGCATCATTATGAGCGCAAACACAATGCCCAGGATCGGCGTCACCGGCATCCACGGAGCACGGAACGGTCGTGGAAGCTCCGGTCTCCGCACCCGCAGCACCCAAACGCCCGCGCTCACAATGATGAACGCCAGCAGCGTGCCGATCGACGTCATATCGCCGAGCTTCGCCAGCGGAATCAGCGAAGCAAACGTCGCCACCACCAGCCCAACGGTGAGCGAAGAGATCCACGGCGTACGGAACTTCGGATGGATCGACGAAAACATCTTCGGCAGCAGACCATCTTTGGACATCGAGTAGAACACCCGGCTCTGTCCCAGCAACATCACGATCATCGTGCTCGTCAGGCCGCCCAGCGCACCTACCTTCACCAGCAGCGAGCCCCACTTGAAGCCCGTAGCATCCATGCCGATTGCCAGTGAATCCGGAACGCCCAGGTACCTGTAGTTCACCAGACCCGTCAGCACCAGGCCGACCAGAATGTACAGCACCGTGCAGATCGCCAGCGAGCCAAGAATGCCGATCGGCATATCCCGCTTCGGATTCTTTGATTCCTGCGCCGCCGTCGACACTGCGT
>JAZKBC010000098.1:2787-11171 GCA_040388825.1 Acidobacteriota bacterium
CATCCAAACTGCCCAAAGTGTCCCGTATTCGCCGGCAGGAACGGATGCCAGTTGGCCTTCAGCAACTCCGGATGATGCATCAGCGTAAACGTGCCCACGCCGATGAACACCAGCAGCACGGCCACCTTCACCACCACGATAAAGCTGTTGAAGTTCGCCGACTCCTTGATGCCGATGATCAGCACCGTCGTCGCGAACATGATGCCGATGAACGCCACCAGGTTGAACACGCCATGCTGCATCGGCAGCGACGAGGGATCGACATGCGCGAGCTTCAGCTTGTCGCTCAACGCGCTGTTCAGCAGCTCCCAGTGCCCCTGCCACATCACGAACTTCGATCCCGGGACACCTGCCAGCGCTGGCGGCAGCCGTATGCCGAAGTCCTGCCCCAGCGAGAGCACATAGCCGCTCCATCCCGAGCAAACCGTCGCCGCGCCGAACGCGTACTCCAGCACCAGATCCCATCCGATGATCCACGCAAAGATCTCGCCCAGTGTCGCGTAGCCATACGTATAGGCCGAACCCGCGACCGGAATCATTGACGCAAACTCCGCATAGCAGAGCCCGGCGAACACGCAGCAGATCGCCGCAACGATGAACGTAAAGACGACGCCCGGCCCTGCATTCTCCGCAGCCACCAAACCGGTCAGCACAAAGATGCCCGTGCCGATGATCGCTCCAATGCCCAGCGTCACCAGATTGCCCGCACCCAGCGACCGCTTCAGCGTATGCTCACCCGTCTCCGAGGCTTCCCCAAGAATCGTGTCGATGGACTTCGTTACAAACAAATTCGCCATGCGTCGTGTCTCTCCCGTTTCAAATCAGCGGCAGCAGCGCCGTTCAATTCTCATTTGAGTCTTGCGACTTCTCACCAAAATGTCGCCACACCAGATACACCGGGACGCCCAGCAATACCAGCAACAATCCCGGCCACGTGTACTGAGGCTTATATCGCAACAGTACACCACAAATCCACACTGCCATGACGATATACAGCGCAGGAAGCACCGGATATCCGATCGCCTTATAAGGCCGCGGAGCGTCCGGCCGAGTCCTGCGCAGCACGAACAGCCCTACAATCGTCAGCACATAAAACACCAGCACCGCGAAGATCACGTAGTCCAGCAGGTTCCCATACTGCCCGCTCAAACACAGCAGGCAAGCCCATCCGCACTGCCACCACAGCGCATTCACGGGAGCCTTGGTCTTCGCATCGAGCACCCCCGTGCTCTTGAAGAACAACCCATCGCGGCTCATCGCGTAATACACGCGAGCCCCCGCCAGCAACATCCCATTCACGCAACCGAACGTGCTGACAAGAATCGCTGCCGCCATCAGCTTCGCGCCCATGCCCCCGAACGCCACCTGCATCACCGCCGTAGCCACGCGATCCTGCGGAGCCGCGCCAATCGCCGCCATCGGCAGCACGCTCAGGTAAACGAAGTTGCAGCACACATACAGCAGCAGAACCACGCCCGTCCCAATCGCGAGCGACAGCGGAAGGTTCCGCTTCGGATTCGTAATCTCGCCCGCGGTGAACGTGACGTTGTTCCAGGCGTCGCTCGAGAACAAGCTACCGACCTGCACCACCGCAAGAATCACAACGACGCTCAACGCAATCTGAAGGCTGCCTGCGCGAAACAGCGGTCCCGAATGACCTTCCGTACTAAGAAAACCTTGATACTTTGTGAATCCTAACGACCAGAAGTTCTGCCCAAAGTTTGCCGCCAACCCCGCCGCATCCTTGTGCTCCACAAACAGCAGCACACCCACCGCGATCACCGCCAGCAGCGCCAGCACCTTCGCACTCGTAAACACGTTCTGCACCGCGGCGCCGGTCTTCACCCCGCGCGTATTCGTCCAGGTCAGCAGCACCAGCACGCAGATCGCCACCAGCCCCGCTGTACTCAGCCCCACGTTTCCTGAGCCCACATGCCAGATCCAGTGCGTCTGGCTCACGCTCGGGAAAAACACACCCAGGAACTTCGCAAACGCCACGCCGACAGCGGCGACAGTCCCCGTCTGGATGACCGTAAACAGCGTCCACCCATACAAAAATCCCCAGATCGGCCCCAGCGACTCGCGCAGGTACACATACTGCCCGCCCGCCTTCGGCATCATCGCCGCGAGCTCCCCATAGCTCAACGCCCCGATGATCGTCATCGCCGCCGTCACCAGCCACGCCGCGATCAACAGCGCCGGCGACCCCAGCACCCGGCTCATATCCGCCGGCACAATAAAAATCCCCGACCCGATCATCGACCCCATCACGATCGCGGTCGCAGAAAACAGCCCCATTCCCTGCACGAAGCTCGGGCCAGTGCCACCTTGGTTGTCATTCCGCAGCGCAGTTGAGGAATCTGCATTTGCGTCTGGCGATGAGTGTTGAGTCACGTTCCCCAAACCCTACAGCAAACGCCTTCGGAAAGTCTCGCCCCCCACAATTCCTCCCTCCCCGGGGAACCAATCTACGAAGTCCTCCGTACTACAATCCACGTACCCGTGCGTCCAGCCTCATACTCCTACCAGCAAGGAAACCCTATGCGCCGCTTCGCTCTAGCTCTCCTCGCCGCCGCTCTCGCCGCACCCCTGGCCGCCCAGCAGCCCGCCAACCTCACCGGCACCTGGACCATCTCCACCGACTTCTTCGGCTCCACCATGTACTGGCAGCTCCATCTCACCGACACCGCCGGCCACCTCACCGGCGATCTCGACGGCGACAAAGTGGAAGGCACCCACGACGGCTCCCACGTCAAGTTCGTCGCCACCGACCCGAAAGGAGGCTACGAAGACGTGACCGGCACCCTCGCCAACAACAGCTTCGCCGGCAATCTCATCTGGCTGCGCGAAAGCGACTCGGCAGACAAAGCTGCATCGCATCCCTACACCGCCACGCTCCAGCCCGCACCGCGCTCCGGCCCGCCGCAGCGTCTGGAGTTCAAGCCGACGGTGTTCTATCGCCAGTTCTCAGCCGCCATCGCTCCCGTCGCCCATCTCTGGCCCGGAGACACCATCCACACCACCACGGTCGACGCTGGCGGCACCGACGAGCACGGCATCGTGCGCTCCGCAGGAGGCAACCCCGAAACCGGCCCCTTCTTCATCGAAACCGCCATGCCCGGCGACACGCTCGCCGTCCACATCCTCCACCTCAAGCCCAATCGCGAAACCGCCATCTCCGACGACGGCCTGGACCCCCGCGTCCTCAATCCCGACCTCTCCGTTCGCACCAAAGACGTCGGCGACGACACGCTCACCTGGAAGCTCGACCTCGAGCACAACGTCGCCACCACCACCCGGCCCGGCGACCACCTCAAGCAGTTCACCGTCCCCTTCCACCCCATGCTCGGCTGCATCGCCACCGCTCCGCGCCCCGGTCCGGCCTTTCCCACCGGAGACTCCGGCGACTGGGGCGGCAACATGGACTTCAACGAGGTCGTCGAAGGCAATACCGTCTACCTGCCCGTCTCCGTCCCCGGCGCTCTGCTCTTCTTCGGCGATGCCCACGCTCTCCAGGGCGATGGAGAACTCAACGGCAACGCCCTCGAAACCTCCATGGACGTCGAGCTCTCCGTCGACATCATCCACAATCACCGTACCCCCAGCCCGCGCATCGAGTCCCCCACCGAAATCATGGCCATGGGCCTCGAAGGCTCACTCGACGACGCCATCAAGTCCGCCACCAACAACATGGCTCACTGGCTCTCCGACACCTACAAGCTATCGCCGTCCGAGATCGCCCAGGTCCTCGGCACGCTGGCTGAGTTCCGCATCTCCGAAGTCGCTGACCGCAACGCCGGCATCGTCCTCAAGCTCCGCAAAGACCGCCTCGCCACCATTCAGCCTGACGCACCCAAGCCCTCACCCACCAAGTAGCGCGATCAACTCCTCCGCCCGCTGCCGCGCCGACATCCCCTCGGCCGGCAGCAGCGCCCCAATCACCGCCACCGAGTCCGCCCCCGCCTCAATCACGGAGTGCGCGTTCTCCCGAGTAATCCCCCCAATTGCCACCAGCGGCTTCGCGGTCAGCCGCCGCGCCATGCGCACGCCCTCCAACCCCACCACAGGCTCCGCATCGGGCTTCGTCGATGTAGCAAACACCGGCCCAATCGCAACGTAGTCCGCCTCAGTCGCTTCGGCAGCCGTCAACTGCTCCGCGTTATGCGTCGAAACCCCAACGATCAACCCCTCTCCCATCACCCTCCGCGCATCCACCGGCAACAAATCCCCCTGCCCCACATGCACGCCATCCCACTCCGCCAGCACCGCCAGGTCCGCGCGATCATTCAAAATCAGCGCAGCTCCGGTCCCAGCAAACACCTCACGAATCTCCGCCGCAACCCGCAGCACCTCCTGCGGCCCACCCACCTTGTCGCGATACTGCATCAGCCTCACGCCCGCATCGCGCAGCTCTTCCGCAAACGCCCGCACCGCAACCCCACGCCGCTCCAGCGTCTCGCGGTCCACAATCGCATAGAGCCGCGGCAGCTTCATCACTACCCCTTCAGCTTCTCCCGCTCCAAAAACCGCTCCATGAACTTCGTATCGAAGTCCCCCCGCCGGAACTCTTCATCCGCAAAGATCTTCTCGTGCAGCGGAATCGTCGTATGAATCCCCTGCACCACAAACTGCGACAGCGCCCGCTGCATCTTGTTCATCGCCTCTTCGCGGTTCGCGCCGTGGCAGATCAGCTTCGCAATCAGCGAGTCGTAATACTGCGGCACCACACCCTCTTGATACTGCGCCGTATCCACCCGAACCCCATTGCCACCCGGCACGTTATAGACCGTAATCTTTCCCGGGCTCGGCGTGAACTTTTCCGGATGCTCCGCATTGATGCGGCACTCAATCGCATGCCCATTGATCGGCGGCAACTTCGGCACAATCTCGCTCAGCTTCTCGCCCGCCGCAATCCGCAGCTGCGCCTTCACCAGGTCCACACCCGTCACCATCTCGGTCACGCAGTGCTCCACCTGAATGCGCGTATTCATCTCAATGAAATAGATCGACCCATCCTCATCCATCAGGAACTCAATCGTCCCGGCATTCCAGTAGCCGATATCCTTCAGCGACCGCTCGATCACCTTCGCCATCTCGAGCCGCTGCTTCGGCGTGATCTGCAAACTCGGCGCCTCTTCAATCAGCTTCTGGTGCCGGCGCTGAATCGAGCACTCACGCTCGCCCAGCGACATCACATTCCCATGCTCATCGGCCAGCACCTGGAACTCGATATGCCGCGGCCGCTCAATAAATTTCTCCATGTACAGGTCGCCGTTCGAGAACGCATTCAGCGCCTCGGTCGAAGCCTGCTGATACAGCGCCGGCAGCTCTTCCTTCGTGCGGCAGATACGCATCCCGCGCCCGCCGCCGCCAGCCACCGCCTTCAAAATCACGGGATACCCAACGCTCTGCGCCCACTCCAGCGCCGCGCCTTCACTCTCAATCACGCCATCACTGCCCGGCAGGATCGGCACCTTGGCTTTCTTCATCGTCTGCCGCGCGGTGGACTTCTCGCCCATCATCCGCGTCACTTCGGGGGGCGGCCCGATGAACTTGATGTTCGACGCCCGGCAAACCTCCGCGAAGTTCGCATTCTCGCTCAGCAGCCCATAGCCCGGATGCACCGCATCCGCGCCCGCAATCTCCGCCGCCGAAATCACCGCCGGCACATTCAGATAGCTGTCCGCCGACTTCGGCGGCCCAATGCAAATCGCCTCATCCGCAAACCGCACATGCAGACTATTGCGGTCGGCCTCGGAGTAAACCGCAACCGTACGAATCCCCAGCTCCTTGCAAGCGCTAATCACGCGCAATGCAATCTCTCCGCGATTGGCAATCAATACCTTACGAAACATATCTTCCTTATCCGTTCACTTCGGTCCGCTTCGCAAGCCGCGAACGTCGCCATTCCACCGTAAACATAATTGCCACCGTAATCATGGACGCAATCGCAGCAAATCTCCATGCGTGGTGCAGAGCGTTGTCCGTCGCCCAAGGTTCCGAAATCCGGCTGCCTTCGTTCAACGCCACAATCCACATCAGGATCGCGAACACTCCGGGATGCTGCGTCAGCTTCGCCATCACAGCCACCTCGCTACTTCACCGCAAACAGCGGCTGCCCATACTCCACCGGCTGTCCGCTCTTCACAAACACCTTCACAATTTCTCCAGCCGCGTCGCTCTCAATTTCGTTCATCAGCTTCATCGCTTCCACAATGCAAAGCACCTTACCCACGCTCACCTGGTCGCCCACCTTCGCAAAGGGCTCCGCATCCGGCGAGGGCGCCGCGTAGAACGTGCCCACAATCGGCGACTTCACAATGTGCGCACCATCTTCCGCTGACGGCTCAGCCGCCGCAGCCGCAGGAGCCGCGCTCGCAGCCACCGCCGGAACCGTCCCCACCGCCGGTGTAAAGAACGAAGGTACTGATGGTTCAAAGGCCGACGAAGCAAACGCCCCGGCAAACTTCAGCCCCACCTTCAGGTCCGGCCGCTCCATCTCGAACTCAGCAATCCCGTTGGCCTTCAAGAACTCAACCAACTCCCGCAACTCTTTCAAATCATTCCCATCCATATCAGTTCTTGCTCCTAAACTCGGTCTTTCTACTCCCTACTCCCTGTTCCCTACTCCCTGCACTTCACAGCTCTACCCAAACCTTCGGACTGGCCGCCGTCAAAACCTCGCCACCCTTTTCCGTCACCAGCACCATATCTTCGATGCGAATTCCAAACTCTCCCGCCAGATAAACTCCCGGCTCAATCGTAATGATCATCCCCGGCTCCAGCTTCTGTTCCTGCTTAGCTGCGACCCGTGGCCCTTCATGAATCTCCAGCCCGACGCCATGTCCCGTCGAGTGCGAAAACGCCTTGCCCAGCTTCGCCTTCCGCAGCACACTCCGTGCCGCCTCATCCACGTCGCCGCAGCTCACTCCGGGCCCAACCGTAGCCACAGCAGCCATTTGCGCTTCCAGCACCGAATGATACACGTCCCACTCCCGCTGGCTCCCCTTACCCAGGTGTACAGTCCGCGTCATATCCGAGCAGTACCCGTCCAGCAGCACCCCAAAATCCAGCGTACAGAAGCCCCGCGCGGGCAGTTTAGCCCCCGTAGCGCGCCCATGCGGCAGTGCCGAGCGCTTCCCCGCCGCCACAATCGTCTCAAAACTCATTCCCTCAGCCCCAGCCAGCCGCGCCGCAAACTCCAGCCGCCCCGCCACCTCGGTCTCAGGAACCCCAGACGCGATAAACCCCAGCGCCCCCTCAAACAGCCGGCACCCCAGCGCCGCCGCCTTCCGCATCTTGCGAATCTCGTCGGCGTCCTTGATCTCGCGAATCCGTGCCACCAGCCCCGCCGTCGCCACAAAGAACCCCCGCCGCACCTTCCCCGGCAATCCCTTCCTCATCGACTCCAGCGCACTCACCGTCGTATGCCCCGCATCGAACCCGCACCGCGTCACGCCGGCATCCGCCAGCCACGCCACCGCCTGCCCACCCGGAGCCTTCTTCTCAATCACCACGCGAACGCCCGCAGCTTCACTCTTCGCCTGCGTCGTATAGCGCCCGTCGGTAAACAGCGCGGCCAGCACTTTTCCCTTACGCCGAACCAGGGCCACTGCTCCACTCGACCCCGTAAACCCAGTCAAATAGCGCACATCAGGTCCATGCGTCACCACCAGGGCCGCCACTCCCGCAGCTTCCGCTGCCTGCATCGCCCGCTCTCGTCTGGACACTTCGCGCATCCGTCCATTTTACCCGCCCGTGCCACGAAAGAGTCAGCACCTGCCGAACACTCCACATCACCCGCTATCATGAACTATGCCCGACGCTCCACCCCCCAGCGCGCACTCTACCGTCAATCTGCTCACGCGCCGGACATTCCTGGTGGGAGGCTCCGCCGTCGCTGCTGGTTTCGCCCTTTTCGGCGCAACCCACGGCCGCCACGAGCTCGAAATCTCCCACCGCACCTTCGCCATCCGCGACCTCCCCGACGGCTTCGTCAACTTCCGCATCGTCCAGATGAGCGACATCCACCTCGAGGAGTACACCGAAGCCTGGTTCCTCGAAAAAATGGTCGCCCAGATCAACGCCCTCAACCCCGACCTCGTCCTGCTCACCGGAGACTTCGTCAGCCGCGGCCCCTGGGGCGAGTCTGTCGCCCACAAAGCCGCCGGAACCTGCGCCGAGATCCTCTCCGGCCTCAAAGCCCCGCAGCGCTTCGGCATCCTCGGCAACCACGACGTCTCGGTCGGCGCCGATCACGTCATCCGCCCCCTCGAAGCCCACAAGACCCCCGTCCTCGTCGACAGCTTCGTCGCCATCGAGCGCGGCCACGACCGCCTCTGGCTCTGCGGCTCCGACGACGCCGGAACCCGCACCCCCAACCT
>JAZKBC010000099.1:0-3981 GCA_040388825.1 Acidobacteriota bacterium
CGTTGGCGCCGGCGTCGAGGGCTACTTTCCACTTGCCGGCGACTTTCTTCCAGAAGGTGATGTAACGGCCGGAGGTGTGGACGGGGTTGCCGTGGGCGTCTTTGGAGTTGGCGTCGTAGTGTCCCCAGGTGAAGCCGGTGTCGCCGGAGGGGCCCATCTGCGCGCCTTCGGGATACCAGGA
The DNA here is from genome assembly GCA_040388825.1 of Acidobacteriota bacterium. Classification (GTDB taxonomy): domain Bacteria; phylum Acidobacteriota; class Terriglobia; order Terriglobales; family Acidobacteriaceae; genus Granulicella. The sequence goes on from JAZKBC010000099.1 coordinate 182, forward strand.
GAGCTGGTAGTCCCTGGGATCCCACTGGGCGGAGGCGGTGATGGAGTGAAGGCCGAGGACGGCGGCTTTGCCGTTGGAGAGCGAGACGCCGTCTTCTGCGAACCAGGAGGCGAAGGCCGCGCCGCCGCGGCGGGCGACGTCGGCGGAGAACTGGCCTTCGAGCTTGAGGAGCTCGAGGACTCCGGGAGAGAAGGTGGGGTTGGCTATGGGGCTGAGGGTGGGCTGGTGGGAGAGGGGATCGGGTGAGGCGGGAGGTGTAAGCGAGGGCGCGGGGTTTTGAGCGTGGAGGAGCGGGGCGGTGGAGAGAGTGAGGAGGAGGGTGAGGGCGGCTCGACGCATGGGGAGATTCTACGGCGCGCTGCTGGTCCGAGGTTGATGGGGGCTAGCGGTGGGGAGCTCCGCCTCCGCTGCTGCCGGGGCTGCTGCTGGGTGCCGAGGCCGGAGCGGGAGCGGGAGCAGGGGCTGGAGCCGGGCTTCCGCCACCGCCGTGGAAGCTTCCGCCACCACCGCCTGAGTAGCCTCCGCCACTCGAGGAGCCTCCACCGCCGCCGTGGAAGCTGCCGCCGGAGCTGCCACCTGAGGAGCCTCCGCTGCGGGAGCCCTCGCCGCCGTTATGGAAGTTTCCTCCAGAGCTGGTGGAGACGTTGCTGCCGGAGTTGTTGCCGGAGAAGCCTGATGCGTTGGTGGGGTTGCCGTGGAAGGTGCTGTTGGGGCGCGAGGAGTTGTCGGATGCGCCGCCGCGTTGGGCTCGCTCGGAGCTGCGCTCGGCCGCGTAGACGCGCTCGGATATGACCTCGCTGCGGAAAGAGCTGGAGTGGTAGTCAGGGTGGTCGACGCGGCCGCCGAAGGGTTCGGCGGAGGCGCGCGCGGTGGACTTGCCGGCAACATCGTGACCGAGCATGAAGCTTTGGCGGTGGTCGTTGAAGAAGAGGACGGCCGGAGCGGGAGCAGCGGTGGCAAGGGTGGTGGTTCGGCTGCCGGAGCTGGGAGGCGGATCGGCATTGCGGGCGATGACTGTGGGGGCTTCGGCTCGGGGGAGGGGGTGGAGCTCAGGGTTGCGGGCGAACTTTGGGGTGTCGTTCAGGGGTTTGGTGTGGTCGCCTTCCTTCCAGGCGGTGAGCTCGACGTTGCGGGTCTTGTGATCGACGGCGAAGAGGCCTTCTTTGAGGTTGATCGCAGGCTTGCCATTCACGTCGCGAGGATGGATGGGGACGAAGCCGGTGCGGTGGCCGATTTTGATCCAGTGGACGGGGCACTCGTGGTGGCGGTTGCGGCCCACGACCCAGGCATAGCGGTTGTGATAGCGGATCCAGCTTCCTGCGTGGCAGACGGTCCAGGCCCAGGGGTAGATATGCTGACCGAACTCGGTGCGTAGGATGCGGCGTTGTTGCGTGATGGGGTCGATGGCGACGAGCTGGTGGAAGTAGATGGGCGTGCAGGGGAAGTCACCCACGTCTTCCCAGACGAGGTAGGGTTTGACGACTGCGGCTTGCGCGGTGATGGTGGCGGCGGTTTGCTGCGGCGACTCGGCCCAACCGTTGGTTGGCTGCCAGCATGTGCCGTAGGGTTCGCAGGGAAAGAAGCTGCCTTGCTGGTCCATGTCATCGAGGCCGGGGAGCGGAACGTTGAGGTTGGCCTGGCGCATGATGGCGGTCATGGCGGTGGCGCGGTCGTGGATGCGGGCGGCGGCCCAGTTGTCCCAGGCGGTTTCGGCGACGACAGGGCTGACCTTGGGCGGGAGGTCTTTGCGGTAGACGATGGTGGTGGGCTGAGCCGGTGCAGGGAGGTTGAGGCTGCGGGGATCAGCAGGAGGAATCTTGTAGGTGGTGATCGCCATGGCGTCGAGATAGCTGTCGACGCGCTCGATGACGGTGGTGGAGAAGGGGACGTCTACGCTGCCAGTGGGGGTTTCAAGATGGAAGTGCTCGCCGCGGATGGTGGTGTGGAGGTTGAGCGTGACGGTTCCGGTGAGGAGTGTGAGCGTGGAGTCAGGGATGGAGGCGACGGATGTGAGGTCGTTGAGGGTGAGAGCGGAGTTGGGGGCGAGGTAGAGGGTGGAGGCATCCTCGAACTCGATCTCGGCGCGGCCGTTGCCGGTGACGATGGAGTAACCGGACTCGAGTGGGAGATTGGCGGAGGCCTGCTCCCAGACGTTACCGGTGGCCTTGGCGGCCTTGGGGCCGCGGGTGATTCGGACGTCGCCCTGGACGAGCGAGAGCCGCACGATCTCGGGAGAGACGGCGAGGTTTTCGGACTTTGTCTGGGCGGGTGCGAGGAGAAGTGCGGAAGAGAGGATTGCGGTGAGGGTGATGCAATTCCGTGTGGTGCGCTGGATCGCGATGGTACTCATGGAGCCCTCCTGGAGGTGATCCTGAGACTTCGGTGAGACTGATTGGGCTATGCCCGGGAAGTATACGAGCGGGGTTGCGGTTTTGACTCGGGATGCGATGGGGTAGATGAAGTATTTTTTGCGGAGGTGCCGGACTGGTATGCTTCGCGGCATGGCTAAACAAGCTGGGACTCAGGACGCTGTGTGGGTGGGTGTGGGTGTGTTGCTGGTGGCGGCCGGGGCGGCGCTGGCGGAGCGGCATGGTGTGGGGATTGGTTTGAGGCTGGCGGGGCTGGCGGTGTTTGCGGTTTGGGCGTTGCGGAAGAGGAGCCTGACGCCGTGGATCTTCTTCGCGATGCTGGCGGGGGCGGAACTGGGGTTCGATGCGCCGAATGTGGCCGTGCAGATGAAAGTGTTCTCGGATATTTTTCTGCGGCTGATCAAGACGATTGTGGCTCCACTGATCCTGGCGATGCTGGTGGGCGGCATTGCGGGGCAAGGGGATTTGAAGAGCGTGGGACGGATGGGCGTGAAGGCGCTGGTGTACTTCGAGGTGGTGACGACGCTGGCGCTGGTGATTGGGCTGGCGGCGATCAACCTGACGAAGGCGGGCGTGGGGCTGGCGGCGACGGCTCCCGTGGCGGCGCTGGGAACGGCACCGCCTCCGCCACGGTGGGATGAGGTGCTGCTGCATATGTTTCCGGAGAACCTGGCCAAGAGCGTGGCGGAGGCGCAGATTCTGCAGGTGGCCGTGTTTGCGGTGTTCTTTGGGATTGCGTTGACGATGGTGAGCGCGGAGAAGCGAGCGCCACTGCTGAAGTTCTGCGAGAGCCTGGGTGAGGTGATGTTCCGGTTTACGAACCTGGTGATGTACTTTGCGCCGCTGGGTGTGGCGGGGGCGATGGCGTACTCGGTGGGGCATACGGGCGTGCACGTGCTGGTGAACCTGGGCACGATGGTGCTGACACTGTATGGGGCGCTGCTGGTTTTTGCGCTGGTGGTGCTGTTGCCAGCGGCGTTGTTGTTCCGTGTTCCGGTGCTGCGGTTTTTGAGGGCGGTGGCGGAGCCGGCGACGATTGCGTTTGCTACGGCTACGAGTGAGGCGGCGCTGCCGAGCGCGATGGAGCAGATGGAAGCGATGGGGGTTCCGCGGAGGATTGTGGCGTTTGTGATTCCGGCGGGGTACAGCTTCAATCTGGATGGGTCGACGCTGTACTTAGCCGTTGCGAGCGTGTTTGTGGCGCAGGCGGCGGGGATGCATTTGTCGATTGGGCAGCAGTTGCTGATGATGGCGACGCTGATGCTGACGAGCAAGGGTGTGGCTGGGGTTCCGAGGGCAACGATGGTGGTGCTGCTGGCGACGGCTGCTACGTTTCATCTGCCGGAGGGGCCGATTGCGGTGTTGCTGGGGGTCGATGTGCTGATGGATATGGCGCGGACGATGGTGAACGTTACGGGGAATTGTTTGGCG
>JAZKBC010000100.1:0-4550 GCA_040388825.1 Acidobacteriota bacterium
CTCAAGAACCTGCGGCAGTACCTGGGCGTTTATGATCCCGAGATCGAGCGCCAGGAAATCCGCACCCTCCTCAACCGCGGCGTCGACGTCCTCATGATCGCCTCCTGCCAGGTCAACCTGCGCAACTTCTACGAGCTCGGCGACAACCGCACGCCCTACCTCCTCTTCGATCGCAACTTCCCCCACCTCGCCGCGCACTTCGTCGGCACCGACGACGTCGTCGTCGGCGAAATGGCCACCAATCACCTCATCGAGATCGGCCGCAAGCGCATCGCCCACATCGGCGGCCGCAACTCCAGCCCTTCCTACGACCGCCTCCGCGGCTACCGCAACGCCCTCGCCGCCGCGCATCTCCCCGTCGACGAAAACCTCATCGTCTCCCGCGAGCGTGTTGAAGAGTCCGGCGACGCCGTCGGCTACCAGGTCATGCAGGAGTTCCTCAAGCAGCCCAACCGCCCCGACGCCGTCTTCTGCTACAACGACCTCACCGCCATCGGCGCCATCGACGCCACCCTCAAAGCCGGCCTCCGCGTCCCCCAGGACATCGCCTTCATCGGCTGCGGCAACCTCCGCTACGCCAACTACCTCCGCGTCCCTCTAAGCTCCATCGACCACGGCACCACGGAACTAGGCCGCGTAGCCGGCCAGTTCGCCCTCGAGCTCTCCGCCAAACCCCAGCAGGAACCCAAAAGCGTCCTCGTCCCCTCCACCGTAGTAGCCCGCGAATCCACCATCGGCCCCACCAAAAAATAACCACCGCAATCACCAGCCCCCACCGCAACCCTTCGAACCCCCTCATCCTGAGCAACGCGAAGGACCTCGGTATTGTCCAGCCACGGCTGCCATAGGATCACGCACTGCCACGGACGTCTCCGGCAGCCTCACCCCGCCACCCCCACAATCAACCCCGCTCTCCAACAAACATCCAAAAACGCCGCCGCCGACCAAAGCTGATCCGCCGACCCCCGCGGCACCCCATCCTGCCACCAGCAATACTCCCGAAAAGTAGCCGGCGCCCCAGCCTTCTCCGCCGTAACAAACCGCGCCAGCATCGCCGCATTCTCATCCGTGCAATCCCTCCGCTCCGCCACCTCCAGCGCCTTATAAAAGAACGTAGAAGCAAACGGCCACGCCGAGTGGTTGTGATACTGCCCAGTCGCACTCCCCCACGGCAGAAACGGCTCAAACAACGGCACCCCACGCTCATCGCGAGGATACCCATCAATCGCCCGCCGCGCCTCTTTCCCGCGCACCACACCCGCCAGAATCACCAACGCCGTCCCCATCGCATCTCTCTCCGGACGCAGCAACCCCGCACGATCCCGATAGCACGAGAAGCCCCCACCCGGCAGCCGCAGATGCTCCACAATCGCCGTCCGCAGCACCTCCGCCCGCTTCCTCCAGTTCTTCGCCTCATCCGCATGCCCCGTCCGCTCGGCAGCCTCAGCCATCGCACGCAGTGCCATCACGTAAAGGCAATTGGTAGCCGTAGCCTTGACCAGCACGCAATCCGCAACCGAAGAGTGCGGCGCATACCCCGATCCCGTCACATCCACAAACGTAAGCTGCCCGCGATACAGCCCATCCGCCACATCGAAGAACAAATCATACGTCGACGAAAACTGCTTCATCCCCGCCCGATAAAACCACTCCCAATCCGCCAGCCCCGGGTTCCGTTGAAACAAGTCATGCATCGCCCAGATCCACACAACGTCATCCGTGCGGTGCGTATACGGATCGGTGCGATACTTCGCCAGGTACTCCAGAATCGGAATCGGCTCCACAATCCAGTCCACCTTCAGCTCCGGCGACCGCGCATCCCATCCCGTCGGCACCCGCCACCCAAGCTCCTCCCGCGTCGCCGTGAAGTTCTTCAGCGACGACAGCATCAGCTCCGGAAACAACACATTCGCCCCCAGCAATCCAGAGTACGAAACGTCCCGCGTGTACTTCCGCGCTCCCCAATGCGTCCCCGCCGTCAGGTACGTCCCCAGCGGATCGGCGGTATACACGTTCTCCTCAAACGAGTGCAGCGCCAGCCGGAACAGCCGATCCGTCAGCGGCGTTGCATCCCGCAGCCTCCACGCACACTTCGGCTGCAGGTCAGCGATATCCCCGAGATGCAGTGTGTGGATGGAATCGCTGACGCTATCGGCCCCAAGCATCAGCGGAATCTTCGAGAACGTAAATCGCCGGCTCTTCGCAGCGGTAGCCGGTCGCGTGATCAGATGAAGGGCGACCGCGGATCCGGCACTCAGCAAACGGCGGCGTGTCATGCATGCCATGATGCAGTGTAGGGCGGCAAGCGTACCTGCGCGCCGCCTCTCGCACGCCGAACGCTGCGGTCAATCCGGTTGGTTGGACACAACTACTACGCCGAAACCCGCTCCATCGACTCCACCGCAAACGGACTCGGATACCGCGGAGCCGTAGCCATCAGCTCCTCAATCTCCTCAATCGGACGAATCCCCCCACGAGCCCCCGCAGCCATGCAATTCCTCGCCGCCGCCGCACACGAGAAGTCCAGCTGTCGCTCCAAACTCCACCCCTGCGAAAGCCCATAGATAAAGCCCGCCCGAAAGATATCGCCAGCCCCCGTCGAGTCCACCACGGCCACATGATAAGCAGCGCTATGGTGGAACCGCGTCCCATCCCATGCCAGCACCCCATCCGGCCCCAGCGTACTCGCCGCCAGTCTGCAGCCGAACTTCTGCTGCATCTGCTGCAGTGCCTTGTGCAGATCGTTCTCCTTCATCAACCGGCAGGGAAAAGTACTGTTCACAATCAGGTAGTCGATGTTCTCCACCAGCTCTTCAATCCCCGGATAAGTCTCATCCAGGTCCGCCGTCACCGGCACTCCCGCAGCCCGTGCCCACTTTGCAGCCGCCGTCGCCGCCGCCGTATCGTGCCCATCCACATGCAGCACGCGCGCATTCACAATCCAGTCGCGGTCAATCTCATCCGGCTGCAGAATCAGCCGCTCATCCCGCCGGCAAAGCACCGTGCGCTCGCCTTCAGCATCCACCAGGATCAGCGACTTCGGGCTCGCCGCTTCCGGCACATGGATCAGCTTGGCTTCCGTTCCCACCTTCGCGAACTCGCGCATATGCAGCGCTGCCGCAGCGTCATCGCCCAGCTTGCCCACGTACCGAGTCCGCAGCCCCCAGAACTGGCAAGCCACCACGGTCGAAGCCACCTGCCCGCCGGCCCTCACGGTCTCCGCGTTGTACTCAATCTTCGACCCACGCTCAGGAAACTCGGACACCGAAATCACCGTGTCCGTCGCGTTGAGTCCTACGCCAACCAGGTCAACTTGGGATGTCAAAGCCATGAAACTATTGTAACTTCGCCAGCCCCAAAACAGCAGTGACCCGGACCCGTGTCAGGCCTCAATCTCCGCCAGCTTCACCGGCCGATGTTCGTCATAAGACTTCCGCGCCGCCAGCGCCATCACAATCGGAATCCGCCCATCCTCGCCTGACACCGCCGTCGGCTTCTTCTCCCGGATCGCAGTCACAAACTCCCGCAGCTCGCTCGCAAAGCTCTCCATATACCGCTCCATGAAGAAGTTCAGCGGCAGCTCCGTCGACACCGCGTTCGCCGTGCTGATCTGCGCCGTGTTCGGGAAATTATTCTCGGTAGCAATCTTGCCTCCGCTGCCGAAAACCTCCACCCGCTGGTCGTATCCATAAACCGCCTTGCGGCTGTTATCGATCGTCCCAATCGCTCCATTCTTGAACCGCAGCACGATCAGCGCCGTATCCACATCCCCGGCCTTGCCGATCTCCGGATCGACCATCACACCAGCACTTGTATAAATCTCGTCGACCTCATCGCCCATCAAAAACCGGGCCATATCGAAGTCATGAATCGTCATATCCATGAACATCCCACCCGACACCTTCACATACGCCGGAGGTGGCGGCTCAGGATCGCGGCTAATGATGTGCATCATCTGCGGCGTTCCAATCTCGCCGCATACAACCGCCTTGCGCACCCGCGCAAAGTTCGCATCGAACCTCCGGTTGAACCCGATCTGCAGCTGCACCCCAGCCTTCTTCACAGCAGCCAGTGCGCGGTCAATCTCCGCCAGGCTCAGCGAAATCGGCTTCTCGCAAAAGATGTGCTTGCCCGCCTGCGCCGCCTGCACAATCAGTTCAGCATGCGTATCCGTCGACGAGCAGATCAACACCGCTTCGATCTTCGGGTTGCTCAGGATGTCGGCACTCGACTCCGCAACGATCGCGATATCGCACCGCGCCGCCACCGACTCCGCAGCCTCTCGGCTCACATCCGTAATGGCCAACACGCGCGCCTGCGGCAAACGAAACGTAATGGACTCGGCATGCACGCGTCCAATGCGCCCGGCCCCGATAATTCCGACTTGAAGTTGTTCGTGGTTCAATCTTCCCTCACAGGCAGCAAGTCAAGCAAAATTCGATTCAATCGAGCGCAGGTACTCGCGATTCCGCCGTGCGCTTTCGGCGGGTGCACCCATGCCGGGCAGAACATCCTGCTCGACGAGAACGTAACGGTCGTAGTTGCGCGCA
>JAZKBC010000101.1:0-11348 GCA_040388825.1 Acidobacteriota bacterium
ACCCCGCCGACGTCCTCCGCGGCACCCACCTCAAGCTCATCACTCCGCTCGAAGAAAAACTCTCGCTCCTCTCCGCCACCGGCCTCGACCACACCCTCGTCCTCCCCTTCACCGACGAGCTCCGTCACAGCTCCGCGCAACACTTCGCCGAAACCGTCCTCCACAACGCGCTCCACGCCGTCGAAGTCCACGAAGGTGAAACCTTCCGCTTCGGCCACAACGCCGAAGCCGACATCCACACCCTCGAAACCCTCGGCCGCGACCTCGGCTTCGCCGTCTATGCCAACAAGCCCGTCATCGCACGCGGCGCGCCCATCTCCTCCAGCCGCATCCGCAGGCTCATCGCCGCAGGCCGGCTCTCTGAAGCCCGCGCCCTCCTCGGCCGCACCTTCAGCATCCGCAGCACACCAGCCTCCGGCCGCGGCTACGGCTCGCGCTACACAGTCCCCACCATCAACCTCGCGCCCTACGCCGACTTACTCCCCGCCAACGGTGTCTACATCACCACCCTCAAAGTCGGCGACGGTCCAGACGCAAAACTCTTCCGCGGAGTCACCAACGCCGGCAACCGCCCCACCTTCGGTGCCGACTCCTTCGCCGTCGAAACCTATCTCCTCGACTTCGAGCCCCTAGCCCTCACCGAGTCCACCCCCCTCGAGCTCACCTTCCTCCACCGCCTCCGCTCCGAGCAGCGCTTCGACTCACCCGAACTTCTCCGCGCGCAGATCACGCGCGACGTAGCCCGCACCCAGCGCTACTTCGCGCTCGCCGACGCCCTGCACGCACCTCTCAGTTAATCCTATTGTTTCGGTGGTGTCGCAGGCGCCGGCGGAAGCTTCGCCCCCGCCGCCCCCGGCTTGCTCACACCCGGCTTGATCCCCGCCGGAGTTCCCGCCACCGGAGCTTTGCTCGCTGCCGGTGCTGGCGTTGCAGCCTCATCCTTCGGCAGCGCATCGCTCGGCGGCACAACTGGCGCAGGAGCCGCGGCCGGCACCGCCGCAGGTGTTCCTCCGTCCTCGTCGGCCGGCGCGTCCGAGTCATCCGTCTTCTTCGCCGGCACCGCATCATCGTCCGGCGAAACCGGCACATCGATCTTCTTCGGCACGCTCGCCTTCGAGAACTGCTCGTCCGGATGCTCGGCAATCACCGGCTTCATGAAGTCCATCCAGATAGGCAAAGCTGCCTTGGCTCCAGTCTCCTTCTCGCCCAGCGACGTCCGGTTGTCGTAGCCCACCCACACACCGCAGGTCACCGACGGCGAAAACCCCAGGAACCACGCGTCCGTATAACCGTTCGTCGTTCCCGTCTTCCCGCCCAGCGGATGATTCATCGAGGCCGTCGCCGCCGCCGTTCCATGCGACGTCACAGCCTGCAACAGCAGCATCATCTTGCGCGCGATATCCAGCGTCAGCACCACCTTCACCTTGGCCGACTTCTGCTGCAGTGGGTTTCCATCCGGCTGCGCCACTCGCCGAATGTAGTGCGGCGCAATGCGAATGCCGTCGTTAGGAAACACGCTGTACGACCCCACCTGCTCGGCCAGCGTAATATCCGCCGCTCCAATCGCCACCGGCAGAAACGCCGGAATATCGCTGGTCACGCCAAACCGGTGGGCCACCTCGATCACGTTCTTGATGCCCACCTTGTCGGCAAGCCGCAGCGCCGGAATATTCCGCGACTCCGCAAACGCATCGATCAAACTCATCGACCCCGCAAAGCTCCCACGCTCGTAATCGTGCGGTGTATACGGTCCACTCGGCGTATAAAACGTCGTCGGCGTATCGAGGATCTGGTCGTATGGCTTCATCCCCGCTTCCATCGCCGCCGTATAGTCATAAATCTTGAACGATGACCCCACCTGCCGCTGCGCCTGCGTTGCGCGATTGAACTGGCTCAGCGCAAAGTCGCGTCCGCCCACCATCGCCAGCACTTCGCCGTTCGAGTTGTCCACGGCCATCAACGAAGCCTGCGCTCCGCTGTCTTCCTCGAGCGCCACATGCAGCGGTGCCGTCTCCACCGAGTTCACCACGCGCACATAAACAATGTCGCCCACCTTCGCCAGGTCGGTCGCCTTCAGCTTCTGCGTCCAAACCCAGTCCGCCGGAACCATCGTCGCCGAACGCTTGCCGATGCGCACCACCATGCGCTCCTTATCCGACTCCGTCACCAGCGCGTGGAAGTAAGCTCCATCCACAATCGGGTTCGCCCAATCGGGATGCTTGTAGTCGTCCAGATTCGGGTGCACGTTCTCCAGCCGGCCCTTCCATCCATGCCGCCGCTCATACGCCGCCAGCCCATCCAGCACTGCCTTGTTGGCCACTCGCTGCAAATCCAAATCCAGCGTCGTGTAGATGCGCAGCCCCGCGCCATGCGCTTCATCCGCACCGTACTCGCGCTCCAGCTGCCGCCGCACCTCTTCCACAAAGTACGGTGCCTCAGTATTAGCCGGCGCCTCCAGGTGCAGTCCCAGCGGTGCAACCTTCGCCGCCTCCCCTTCGATCTTCGAAATCTTGTGGTCCTGCAGCATCTCGTCGATCACGAGATTCCGCCGCTTCAGCGCGCGCTCCGGATACCGCACCGGCGAGTAATACTCCGCGCCCTTGGGCAGCGCCGCCAGCAGCGCCGCCTCAGGCAGCGTCAGCTCCCGCACATGCTTGGAGAAGTAATACTCCGACGCCGCCTCAAACCCGTACGTTCCGCGCCCCAGGTAAATCTGGTTGCAGTACAGCGTAAATATCTGCTGCTTGGTAAACCGCCGCTCGATCTGCAGCGAAAGGAATATCTCCTGAATCTTGCGCCCGTACGTCTTTTCCGACGACAGAAACAGATTCCGCGCCAACTGCATCGTCAGCGTCGATCCACCCTGCACCTTGCCGCGCGAATGCAGATCCTGGTATGCCGCTTCCACCATGCGCACCACGTTCAGTCCGCTGTTGGTTTCAAAGTCCTTGTCTTCGATTGACAGGATCGCATCATGCAATTGCTTCGGGAACTCGCTGTACGGCTCCACCACGCGCCGCTCCAGCGCAAACGATCCAATCACCTGTCCGTGGATGTCATACAGCTCGGTCGTCGTGCTCGGCCTATAGCGTTCCAGCTCCGCCATCTGCGGCAGGTTGATCGAGAACACCAGCACCAGCCCCAACATGATGCCGAACAGCGCCGAAGCTCCCAGCAGCACAAAGTAAGCTGCCCGCGCCGCCAGCTTCCGGTTGCGAAACTTCGGGTCGCGAAACGGAAACCGCCGCATCGCCGCCCACAGAGCCGCCCGCCGCAGCTTGCGCTGCTCGCTCACGCTCGACGCCTGTTCGATCGCGTCCGGGGTAGGTTCCTGCTCGTCTGGAGTCAACGGGGTCTGCACGGTGCTTCCCACCTTACCACGCAGGCCCATCGCATTAAGCCGTCATCGCCTTCAGCATCTCCAGCGCCTTGTTGAGCTGGTCATCGGGCGCCGGGGCAGCCTTTTTTGTAATCACGGGCTTGGAAGCCATCGCCGTCGTCTTGTTCGCCGTCGCGTCGTCACCCTGGTCCGCAGTGTCTTCGTTCGAAGCCACCAGCGTCTTTGGAGTCACCGCATCGTCCTCAAACTTCTTGCCCAGCGGAGACGCATACTTTGCAATCGACAGGATCAGCGCTCCGCCATCCGGCAGCGGAAACGTCTTGTGCTCCGCTCCAGCGCCGAACGTCTTCTCGCCAACCAGGCTCGCGCGCTTGTTGTCCGCCAGCGCCGCCGCCACCAGCTCCGCCGGCCCAGCCGTTCCGCGATTCACCAGGACAACCACCGGCGCAGTCGCATCGACCGCCTTCGCGGAGTCCGCATTGAACGTCTGCCGAGGGAACTTCTGGCCTTCCAGCGTCGCCAGCACGCCCTGCTTCACGAACAGGTTCGCCAGCCGCAGGGCCTCGTGCATATCGCCCGTCGAAACATCGCGCAGGTCCAGCAGCACCTTCTTGTCGCCGCCCTTGTTGGCCGTCTTCAGCTTGCTCTCGATCTCCTGCACATGATCATGGTCCAGCGTTGCCGGCTTCAGATAAACGATCGAGCCGCCTTCATAGATCGTCTGCGCTACAGCGGGCTCAGCCACCACCGCGCGCGTCAGCGTCATCTTTTCCGGATCAGCCCGCCGCGGTCGAATGACCGCAATCTCCAGGTTCGAGCCCGGTGCACCTTCCAGCATGCGCTGAATCATTGCCAGCGAAAGATCGTGCGTATCCTGTCCCGCAACGGCTTCGATAATGTCGCCATCCTCAAGATTCGCCTTATCCGCCGGCCCGCCCGGAACCAGCGAAACGATCGTCGCGTAGCCGAAACGCTTGGACACATTGACGCCTACCTGCGCCTTGCCGCCCTTGTCCTGCTGGTAGTCCTGGTACTCCTTCGGCGTCAGGTAGCTCGACTCGGCATCCAGCGACTCCAGCAGCCCGCGCAGCGCGCCATCGGTCACCTTGCTCATGTTCGGCGTCACAACGTAGTCGCTCTGAACATGCTGCAGCACTTCCTGGTACACGTTGATCTGGCGATACGCGCCCTCAGTCGCCGAGTTGTCCGTGTTGGCATGAACGCCATGCGCGTTCACACCCAGAAAAATGCCGAGGACCAGCGCAACCGATGCAGCGAGAAGGGAAATTTTGATGCTCTTGGGCATATGGGGGTAATCCACTCCGATAGGGGGCAGCTTGCAGTTCAAGGGTTAGACGTAACCCGCTAGCGAAATGATACTCTCCAGCCCCCCAAATCCGCTTCCCCCAGCAGCGTCCGCGGCCCCGCCCACGTCCCCGGCAGCCTAGGCCGCCTCCACCAGCATCGGCGGCGCCAGCGCCAACGGCCCCCGCAGCAGCGCTTCCGCCTCCGCCTCGGGCAGAGGACGCGCATAGTAGAACCCCTGCGCATAATCGCACCCCAGCGACTGCAGCGCCTTAACCTGCGCATGCGTCTCCGGGCCCTCCGCCGTCACGTCCAGCTTCAAATCCCGCGCCAGCCGCACAATCGTCCGCGCGATGGCCAGGCTCTCGGTGTCGTCCGTCATCCGGCTCACAAACGACCGGTCGATCTTCAGGTTTTGCAGCGGAAACCGGTGCAGGTAGCTCAGCGAACTGAACCCCGTCCCAAAGTCGTCCAGGCTCAACTGCACGCCCAGCGCTCTCAACCGGCCAAGCACATCGATCGCCCGTTCAGCGTCCGCCATCATGCAGGTTTCGGTAATCTCCAACTTGATCAGCCCAGGCTCGACACCCGTTTCCGTCAGCACGCGCTGCACTACCTCCACCAGGTCCGGCTGGGCAAACTGCCGTGGCGACAGGTTCACATTCATCGTCAGCCCGGAACATCCCGGGATCATCATCTGCCACCGCCGCAACGTCTTGCACGCCTCCAGCAGCACCCACGCCCCCAGCCGCAAAATCAGCCCCGTATCTTCAGCCACGCTGATAAACTCTCCCGGCAGAACGATCCCTTCCACCTCACGCTGCCACCGCACCAGCGCCTCAAATCCCCTCACCGTGCCTTCTTCCATATCCACAATCGGCATGTAATACAGCAGAAACTCTCGCCGCTCAAAGGCTCCGCGCAGACTGTTCTCCAGCTCCATCCGCCGCACCGCCTCCGCATGCATCTGCACGTCGTACACCTGGTACTGTGCCTTGCCCGCGGACTTCGCCCGATACATCGCCAGGTCCGCATCCCGAAGCACATCCTCCGCCCGGCTGTAGCCCGTATCGCTGGAGGCAATCCCAATGCTCGCGCTGATAAACAGCTCCGCTCCTCCAATCTGGAACGGCGCCGTCAGCGACTCCTGCAGCCTCGTCGCCACCTTGGCGGCCTCGCTCGTATCGTGCAGGTCTTCCAGCAACACCACGAACTCGTCCCCTCCAAACCTCGCCAGCGTCCCGCGCTCATCCGCATCACGGTCCTCCACGCACCGCGCCAGGATGTCCTCTCGCCGCAACATCGCTGAAAACCGCGCTGCCGCCTGCAGAATCAGTTCGTCTCCCGTCCGGTGCCCCAGGCTGTCGTTCACTACCTTGAAACGGTCCAGGTCAATAAACAACACCGCAAATCGCTGCTCCGGATGCCGCTCATGCCGCGCCAGCGCTCGCGTGAGGCGGTCCATCAGCAGCACGCGGTTCGGAAGCCGTGTCAGCGGGTCGTGCGAGGCATCATGAATCAGCCGCTCTTCGGTCTGCTTCCGTTCCACCACTCGTCCCAACTGCGTTCCAATCTGGCCCATCAGACGCAGCATGGCTTCATCTCGTTCGCACGGCTGTGGGGTGAAGAACTCCAACACCGCCGCGACCTCCAAACCCGCCATCACCGGAAACGCGAACCCCGCCTTCAGTCCGCATCGTTTCGCCAGAACCGCACGCGAAAACCTCGGCTCCGCGTCCACATACGACACCCACAGCGGCTCCGGGCAGTTCAGCACCGACCCCGTCAGGCCGTCGCCCGGTTTCAGCCACGTCGACTCCGAAGCCTCGCGGAACTCCTGCAGCGTCTCCCCCGTCCCTCCATACCAGATCGCCGTCGGCTCCAGCCGAAGCGGGTTGCCCGTCACTTTGTACGCATGGCCCACCTGCCAGCCAATCGTCTCGCAGATCCGCCGCAGCGTGAAGTCCAGCACATCCTCCAGGCTCGCCGCCTCGTTGGCCGCAATCGCGATCGAGCCCACCAGATCCAGCAGCCGCTTGTTGTCGCCAAGAGCGCGCACACCCTGCTCGGCCAGTGCCTCCGCAGCCAGCCGCGTCTTCCGCTCCCGCTCAAAGCGAGTTCGAAATCCGCAATCGCAAACTCCTGTGCCGTCGTCCTGTATCGTCATCGCTCAACCTTCAAACGCAATATGGCAAAGGCATTCATCGTCACCACGATGCACGCATTTCAAATGGGTGAACTCAATTTCTTCACCAAAGTACCGTGCAGTCCCTTCGGCAAAGCCGTGCGCCAGCGCACACAGATTCCGCGGCGATCGATAGCTCATCAGCAGGCCGCCATCTTCGGCGTCGCGAAACTCCAACTCCGGAAGCCCCGCCCCCGGATAAATTTTCAGCACCTCTGGATGAACGCTGTTCTTCACGCTCAACAGCAGCGCTCGCGCCGTCCTCTGCCGTGCAAAAAACTCCGGGTAACGCTGGATCAGCAACGGCATCGCAGCCTTGCCAAACCATCGCAGCACCTCCGCCGGACTCAGCCCCAGCTTCATCGCCGCGGCCATCACCATCGCCTGCAGCTCCCTGTCCGGATAGCTCCCCAGCGACATATAGACCCCGTCGCTTCCACTCGCCGCCAGCAGCTCCTCCCACAGGGGCGACCCGTGGTGTGCCGTGATGCTTTCCTCCAGCAAATTGAATACGATTCCCTTCAATCCAGATCCTCCCGGCGTGCCTTCGCACACACGTAGGCGTCATCCCCCTCCATCGGCCAACCCTGCCAACTGTTCAGCCCTGCCCCAGGCGAAACCAGCGATTCGCCCACCCGCATTCCACATTTGACACGTAGCCGCATGAACGCAAAAAAACCGGCGCTTGCGCGCTCGGCAGCTCTCTTTCAGGACAGGAAATTGGTGGCGGTGATTGGAATCGAACCAATGACCTACGGGTTATGAGTCCGTCGCTCTAACCATCTGAGCTACACCGCCGGGGTGGGAGACTGCATCAAGCGGCGGTTCGGCCGCGACGTCAGCCGCTCTCCCATCATAGATTTCCAATGCCCTCAGGGTCAACCAAGCCCAAACGTGCGAAACTCCTTTGGAATGGCTCGTGCGCTCCAATCCATCGCCCTGTCGGCCCTGCTCGCCCTCACCTCCGCCGCGCGAGCCGCCACACCCGACTGCGACGCCAGCGGCAATCGCCTCGAATGCCGCCTCGACCAGGTCCTCCATCTGCTCAATGTCACCGCTGTCCTCCTGGTCATCGTGCTCGTCCCCACCCTCATTTTCCTCGTCCATATCTACCGCAGAAATCGCAACAACCGTAAGGACCCCCACCAGTGAGCACCACCGCAAAACCCCGCGTCCTCGGAGTCATACCCGCGCGCCTCGCCAGCACGCGCCTCCCCCGCAAAGTCCTCCGCGAGATCGCCGGCCAGCCGCTGCTCCACTGGGTCTACCAGGCCGCCATCGCCTGCCCGCAGTTCGACCACGTCGTCATCGCCGCCGACTCCGCCGAAGTCCTCGACCTCTGCCGCGCCCGCAACTGGCCCGTCATCCTCACCTCACCCGATCTCCCCAGCGGCACCGACCGCCTCTACGCCGTCTCCCGCGAAGTCCCCGCCGACATCTACGTCAACATCCAGGGCGACGAGCCGCTCCTCCAGCCCGACCACATCGCGCAGATGCTCGCCCCCTTCGCTCTCCCGCACGTCGACGTCACCACGCTCAAAGTCCCCTGCCGCCCCGAGGACATCAACAACCCCAACGTCGTCAAAGTCGTCACCGCCACCGACGGCCGCGCGCTCTACTTCTCCCGCGCCGCCATCCCCTACGACCGCGACACCATCCTCTCCCACGCCCCCACCACCCACGCCCGCTACTGGAAACACCTCGGCCTCTACGCCTACCGCCACGCCGCCCTCGAACGCTTCGCCTCCCTCGGCCCCAGCGAGCTCGAACAAACCGAGCGCCTCGAGCAGCTCCGTCTGCTCGAAAACGGCCTAGCCCTTTACGTATCCGAAACCACTCACGACACGATAGGCGTCGATACCGCCGACGACATCCAACGCGTTGAGCAGGTCCTTCTCAACAAACCCGCCACTTGAAAAGTGTCATCCAGAGCAGAGCGAGGACCGTCTCGGGCCTGCGTTTACTGCCCCTTGCCCGGAGCAACTGCGTCTTTCGCGTTGGGAGCATCTGCATGAATTCCAAAGTCGTACACCCGGGTCGCAAACGTTCCGTTCGCCGCCGGCACAGGCAATAGGCAGTACTCGCCTTCATCCATCGGATCCTTCGTCTCGATACGTATCCATCCGCCGGGCAGCTTCGTGGTGACGCTTTCCACGAACGAATCGCTCCGCTTCGCCTTGCCCGTCAACTGCGTATAGGCGAGGTTATCGACCACGCGCCTGCCCTTCGCCACCGTCACACGAACAATCTGAAAACTGTAGAGGTCGGCGTCCTTTGCCTCGGCGCCTGGCTCTTCGTCCTCCTCCACAAGGAAATAGAAAACGGGAGTTCTGCTATGGAGTTGATTCCGTGAACTCGTGCCATCCAGCTCGGTGGTGACCTTGGGTTTGTAAAAGAAGGACCCGGCCAATGAACCAGCGATGTTTGCGCCCGTATGGTTGTTCACGGCGATGGTCGAATGGTGAATGGGAACCAGTTGAGGTTGGTCGCTAAAACGGTCCACCGCCCACGGCGTATGTCCGTTCGGTACCATCAAACCATGTTCGACCTTCAGCGCGGATTGCGATCGTGCACGAGCTGCGACGCCCATGCTCACGAGGAAAAACAATAGCAATAACGCCAGCCGTCGACCCTGTTTCCTGTTGACCTGTCTTTGCATGATGGTCAATTCTAGCAACGCTGCTATGACAGGAAACCCGCAAGCGGCTTTCTACTCTTCCCTGACCGCCACGAACCTCAACTCCAACCCACCCTCAACAACCTCAGCGCTGACATCCTCCAGCGACCCCACCACCCACGCCGCTCCCGCCGCGCGCAACTCCGCCGCCGTATGCGTCCCCAGCACACCCAGCACCCGGCAGCCCGCCGCCACGCCCGACCCTACACCGCTCGGCGCATCTTCCACCACAACACAATCCTGAGGCCGTGCTCCAATCAACCCAGCCCCGCGCCTGTAAGGCTCCGGATCAGGCTTGCCCCGCTCCACCATATCGCCGCTGATCAGCCGCTCCGGCACCGGAAGCTCCGCCGCCTTCAGCCTTCCCTCCATCAGCCGCTTCGTCGCGGAAGTCACAATCGCCCAACGCTCCACAGGCAGACTCGCCACCAGCGCCCTCACCCCCGGCAGCACCTTCAGATCGCCAACGTCTTCAATCTCCATATCCTCAATCAGCTTGAGGCCTTCCACCTTGTCCACGCCCGGCTTGATCGAGTCCATAATCTCCAGCGCTCGCGTCCCATGCGCAATATGGATCGGCTGCGACTCCGGCACACCATAATGCGTAGCCCACCGCCGCCAGCAGCGCAGCACGCTGCCAATCGAGCTCACCAGCACGCCGTCCATATCGAACAACAGGCCCGCCGTCTCCACCTTCACTTCAGCCGAACCGCTCAAGCCTTGTCCCCCGCCAGCACAAACGCCTCAGCAGCCTTCAGCACCTGCTGCACGCTCTCCTGGCTGCAGCTCTCGCAATACACGCGCAACAGCGGCTCGGTCCCACTCGCGCGCAACAGCAGCCACGTCTCCGCCGCATTCGGCAGCGTCGCGCAAGCTGGATTCTCCAGGAAGAACTTGATCCCGTCCATCGTCTCCACGCGCAGAATCTTCATCCCTCCAATCCCCGCCTGCCCCGCCACAAACTCCTTCGCGCGCTTGATCGCCGACTGCTTCAACGCCTCATTGATATGCATGTCGATGCGCCCATACTGATGCTCGCCATACTCCGCCTGCAGCGCCGCCACCAGCTCGCCCAGCGTCTTCTTCTCATCCGCCATCACATTCGCCAGCAGCAGGCTGTTCAGCAGCCCATCGCGCTCCGGCAGATGCTTGCTGATGCCGATCCCGCCCGACTCCTCGCCGCCCATCAGGATCTCTTTCTCCAGCATCAGGTCCACCACGTACTTGAACCCGATCCCATGCTCATACAGCTTGCGTCCATACTTCGCCGCAATGCGATCCAGCATCTTCGTCGTATTGAACGCCCGCGTAATGTCGCCCGGCCACCCCTTGCGCTTCAGCAGCCACTCCAGCAGCACCGCATAAATCTTGTGCGCGTCCACAACGTTGCCATGCTCATCCACAGCGCCAATGCGGTCCGCATCGCCGTCGGTAATCAACCCCGCCGCGCACTTCTCCTTCACCACCTCAACCCGCGTCGCCGCAATGTGCGGCATGATCGGCTCCGGATTGATCCCCGGAAACGCCGGGTTGTTCTCGCTGCGAAACTCCACGCACGGAATCCCCGCCCGCCCAAAGATCGCCGCAATATACCCCGCACCCGCGCCATACATCGTGTCGATCAAAAACCGATACCCCGAATCCTTGATCGCCTTCAAATCAACAAACGCTTCCAACGCCGCCACATACGTCGGCGCAAAATCCACTTCCTCAATCTTCGCCGGAGTCTCAGCCACCGGCGCCGGCTTCATCAGATAGCTCTCAATCGAACTGATGATCTTCGGATTCCCCGCCCCCCCATAGCTCGCCTTGTACTTCACCCCATTCCACTCCGCCGGGTT
>JAZKBC010000102.1:0-3933 GCA_040388825.1 Acidobacteriota bacterium
GTGTGGGTGATGCGGGGGGCGCGGATGTAGACCATTTCGAGCGGGCCGCCGGGGATGACGAGGGCGTCGAGGCCTTCGAGGTGGGCAGGGGTGCGGACGAGCGAGGACGTTGCGCCGAGGGCGGTGAGGCGGTGGGCGTGGACGTCGTAGGCGCCCTGGAGGGCGAGGACGCCGATTTTTGGAGAGAGCGCGGTCACTGTTTGATTTTAGTGGATTGAAGACAGGCGCTGTGGAATCGTACGGCGAGCGATAATGCTGCGATGGCTATTGAGCGTAGGACGGCGGTGTATCCGAGCCTGGAAGATCGCGTGGTGGTGGTGACGGGTGGGGCGAGCGGAATCGGAGCGGCGGTTGTGGAGGCGTTTGCGCGGCAGGGGTCGCGGGTGGTGTTTCTGGATGTGCAGGATGAAGTGGCTGAGGCGCTGATTGAGCGGATGTCGCGAGATGGGTTGCGGGTGCCGACTTATGCGCGGTGCGATCTGACCGATATTGCGGCGTTGCGGGCGGCGGTTCGGGAGGTGGAGCGGCGGTTTGGCGGGGTGGACGTGCTGGTGAACAATGCCGGCAATGACACGCGGCACAGTGTGGAGTCGGTTACAGAAGGGATGCGGGGCGCGAGGCGAGGATCGATCATCAATATGGGATCGATTGCTTGGGTGATTCCTTCGACGAATTTACCGGTCTATGTGACGGCGAAGGCGGGGATCGTGGGGATGACGCGGACGCTTGCCCATGAGTTTGGCATGGATGACGTGCGGGTGAATTGCGTGATGCCTGGGGCGGTGCTGACGGAGCGGCAGCAGAAGATGTGGTTTACGCCGGAGTACAAGGCGGAGATTCTGGCGAACCAGGCGCTCAAGCGGATGATTCTGCCGGAGGAGGTCGCCAGCGTGGTGCTGTTTCTGGCGGCGGATGAGAGCTCGGCGATTACGAGCCAGAGTTTTGTGGTGGATGGAGGATGGGTTTAGCGGGGCTGGATACGGAGAAGCCCCGCTGAGGTGCCAGCGGGGCTTTCTGTTGTGGTGCCGGGTCTTGAGGGATTTACCAGCCGCGGGTCTGGAGGAGGTCCTTCTCGTCGATGCCGGCGGCGGCCAGGCCCTTCATGGTGCCGAGGACGGCTTCTGAGGCTTCGGCGACGATGGCGGGGTCGTTGTAGTGGGTGGTGGCGAGGACGATGGCCTTGGCTCGCGAGACGGCTTCGGCGCGTTCGTCTTTGGATTTGGAGACGGCGGCTTCGAAGTCCTTGTGGTTGGGGAAGGTGGCGCGGTCTTTGTGGATCTCGACGTCGAGCGGGGTGGCGCGTTCCTTCATGAAGATGCCGGAGCCGACGAAGACGGCTTCCGCGCCGAGCTGCATCATGAGGCTGGCGTCGGCCGGGGTGGCGATGCCGCCGGCGGAGAAGTTGGGGACGGGGAGTTTGCCGGCCTTGGCGACCATGCGGATGAGTTCGTAGGGAGCGCCGTGGGTTTTGGCGGCGTTGTAGAGTTCCTGGTCGGTGAGGGTGGTTAGCTCGCGCATCTCGCGGACGATCTGGCGCATGTGCTGTACGGCGTGGACGACGTCGCCGGTGCCGGCTTCGCCCTTGGTGCGGATCATGGCTGCGCCTTCGGCGATGCGGCGGAGGGCTTCGCCGAGGTTGCGGGCACCGCAGACGAACGGGGTGGTGAAGGCGTGCTTGTCGATGTGGAAGCTTTCGTCGGCGGGAGTGAGGACTTCGGACTCGTCGATGAAGTCAACGCCGAGCGTCTGGAGGACCTGGGCTTCGGCGAAGTGGCCGATGCGGGCCTTGGCCATGACGGGGATGGTGACGGCGGCCATGATTTCGCGGATGAGCTTGGGGTTGGCCATGCGGGCGACGCCGCCTTCGGCACGGATCATGGCGGGGACGCGCTCGAGGGCCATGACGGCGGAGGCGCCGGCTTCTTCGGCGATGCGGGCCTGCTCGACGTTCATGACGTCCATGATGACGCCGCCTTTGAGCATCTCGGCGAGGCCGGTTTTGAGGCGGAGGCTGGTTGCAGGGGCGGTGCCGTTGTGTTCGCTTGCCATGATGGAACTCCTTGAATCGTGCGCGGAGAGGAAGCCGCGCCAATTATCAAGTTTATCAGCTTTGGTGGAGAGGGGTTGCGGTTAGGGCGGGTGCGGTTCGAGATGTTGGACTGCAGATGAGGGTGTGGAGGCAGGCGGGCGCACCAAAGTGTGTTACGACTGATTGGCCCCAGTGTTACGGTTGATTCTTGCGTTTGTGTGTTCGGTGGGTTTCAATCCAAGTTGCAATGAAAACTTTCCGGGTCAGCCGTCTTCGTGCACGCGTAGTGCTGCTGGTGATGGCTGCGGTGTGCTCGCTGACATCGCAGGCGCAGCTTGCTGTGAATGCCAGTTCAGCGATGAAGGTTCCTGCAGTGGGCGCGGGGAGCGTGGACCTGGGCGTGGTTCCGGCAGCGCAGACGATGAGCGTGGTGCTGTATCTGGCACCCGATGCGGCGAAGCAGGCGGCGCTGGGGCAGTTCCTGGTGGATGTACAGACGCCGGGGTCGGCGAGTTATCACCAGTGGATGACGCCGGCGGAGTTTGGGGCGCGGTTTGGGGCTTCGAGTGACGCGGTTGCTGCGGTGAAGAGCTTTGCGGCGGCGAATGGTTTGAGTGTGGGTGCGGTGTCGGCTTCGGGGTTGCGGGTGACGGTGACGGGGACCGCGACGCAGGTGGAGAGTGCGCTGGCTCCGGCGGTGCATGCTTACAAGTCGGGTGCGGTGACGTTTTATGCGAATACGGCGGTGCCTGCGGTTCCGGCGGCGCTGGCTGCTCATGTGATGGCGATTGGTGGATTGAGCACGGCGCCTAGCGCGCATCCGATTTCTGTTCTTGCTGACGGGTTCAACTCGAGTGGTGACGATGCGCTCGGAGTGGTGAGTGCGGCGGTGGAGGCGAACGCGGCTCGGGTGCTGGCTTTGAGTGGCACCGGGTGTGTGGAAGATTTTGATGCGGCTACTTTGAGCGCGATGCGGCTGGCTATGCAGCAGGCTGTGGCGCAGGGCGTGACGGTGCTGGCGCAGAGTGGATGCGGAGCACGTGGGTCGGCTGGCTTCCCGGCTTCGCTGGCGCAGAGTGTTTCCGTTGCGGTTGCGACGGGAGTTGATGGCGGCGTTGGTGCGTTGACGGAGCTGCGGCCGAGCTGGCAGGTCGCGCAGGGACTGCCGAGTGATGTGTTTCGGCATGAGCCGGATGTGACGGTGAGCAGCATGGCGGCGCTGGCAGAGACGATGCAGGCGATTCTGGCGAAGCAGCCGGCGAATGCTGATGGCAGTGCGGCGCGGTTGGGGAATGTTGGGTCGCAGCTTTATTCGCTGGCTTCGAATGGGGATGTGTATTCGCATCCAGATGGAACGGCGGCAGGGACATGGCAGGCTTCGACCGGGCTGGGCGTGGTGAGCCTGGCGGCGCTGGGCAAGGCGTTTCCGGCGGGTGTTTCGGCGAATAACGTGCAGATCGTGATTACGAATCCGGGCGCGGTGCATGGGCAGAACATTACGTTCACGGCTACGGTGACGAATACGTCGGGGAATGGGGCGCTGCCTACACCGACGGGAACCGTGAGTTTCGTGACGAACTCCGCGGGAACGATTGGGACGGGGACGTTGTCGAGCGGGACGTACGCACTGACGACGAATACGCTGCCCGCGAATGCGAATTACACGGTGGTGGCGCAGTACTCGGGCGACACGAACTATGCGGCGAGTAACAGTGTTACGGATAGCTTCTCGGTTGCGCCGGAGGCCTCGCAGGTGAGCGCAACGGCTCCCGCGAATACCGCTGTGGGACAGATGATCCAGTTCACGGTGACGGATAGTTCGGCGTCGGGTGTGGGGACACCGACGGGGACGGCTACGGTGATTCCGCAGTATGTGGCGAATCCGCCGACGTATAGCGGAACGC
>JAZKBC010000103.1:0-5916 GCA_040388825.1 Acidobacteriota bacterium
GCCTCAGCGCTCGAAGCTCTGCACAACCCTCTTCCCCCAACCCTCAAATCAGAAATAGACAACTGGCCTCACTAACGGCAAGCCCTACTCCCTATTCCCTACTGCCTACACCCTGCTTCTCCGCTGCCACGCACCCTTTGAAATAATCCAGCGACCGCGCCAACCCCTCTTTCAAACTCACCTTCGGCTCCCACCCCAGCAGCTCCCTCGCCAGCGTAATGTCCGGCCGCCGTCGCGTCGGATCATCCTGCGGCAATGGCCTGAACACAATCTCGCAGCTCGACCCCACCAGCGTCTGCACTTCCTGCGCACACTCCAGAATCGTCCACTCATCGGGGTTCCCGATATTCACCGGCCCATGCTTGTCGCTCCGTGCCAGCCGCACCATGCCGTCAATCAGGTCCGAGCAGTAGCAAAAACTCCGCGTCTGCGACCCATCGCCATAAATCGTCAACGGCTCCCCGCGCAGCGCCTGCATCATCAAGTTCGAAATCACTCGCCCATCATTCGGCTGCAGCCGCGGACCATACGTATTGAAGATCCGCACCAGGTGCGTATTCACACCGTGATAACGCCAGTAAGCCGTCACCGCGGCCTCGGAAAACCGCTTGGCCTCGTCATAAACCGACCGCGGCCCCACTGGATTCACATTCCCCCAGTAGCTCTCCACCTGCGGATGCACCTCCGGGTCGCCATAGCACTCGGAAGTCGACGCATGCAGATACCCCGCGCCATGCTGCTTCGCAATCTCCAGCGTATTCAACGTCCCCTGCGACCCCACCCGCAGCGTCTCGATGCCCAGCTTCATGTAGTCGATCGGGCTCGCCGGAGACGCCAGGTTGAACACAAAGTCCACGTTCCCCACGTCGAACGGCTCGCAGATGTCGTGCTCTTCAAACTGAAACCGCGTCTCCCCCGACAAGTGCGCCAGGTTCGCCGGATTGCCGGTCGAAAAGTTATCCACGCCAATCACGCGATGGCCTTCGGCCAGCAGCGCGTCACACAGGTGCGAGCCAAGGAACCCCGCGGCACCCGTCACCAGCATCGTCTGTTCTGCCATCCGTTTCAGGCTCCCACCGCGGTCGATTCCCGCGTTGGAGTCGCCGCCGCCCGGCCAATGCTCAGGTACGTAAACCCAAGTTCGCCCATCTTGATTGGGTCGTACAGGTTCCGGCCATCGATCACAATTGGGTAACGCAGCAGCGAGAGCAGTTGCGCCAGGTCCAGCCGCGCAAACTCCGTCCAGTCGGTCAGGATCAGCAAAGCGTCCGCATCGCGCGCCGCGTCTTCCACGCTGCTCGCGTAGCGCATCTGCGCCGAAACCGGAATCTCACTCTCCGCCCGCTTCATCGCCGCCGGGTCGTACGCCGCAACCGAGCATCCTTCGGCCAGCAACATCTCCACCAGGTCGATCGCCGGAGACTCGCGAATATCGTCCGTATCTCCCTTGAACGCCAGTCCCAGCACAGCGAGCTTCTTGCCGCGCAGCGTCCACAACGCCGACCGCACCTTGCTCAAAAACCGCTTCTTTTGGTTGACGTTGATCTTCTCCACTTCACCCAGCAGGCTGAAGTCGACGCCCATCTGCTCGGCCACCGACCGGAACGCCGCCACGTCCTTGGGAAAGCACGATCCTCCGTAACCAATGCCCGGCCGCAGAAACTTCGGCCCAATCCGAGAGTCCAGACCCATCCCGCGCGCCACCTGCTCCACATTTGCATCCGCCGCTTCGCACAGGTTCGACACCGCATTGATGAACGAAATCTTCAGCGCCAGGAATGCGTTCGAAGCATGCTTGATAATCTCCGCGCTCTTGGTCGACGTCAGCAGCAGCGGCGGCGGGCTCTGCTTCGAGCAGCATCCCTGAATCGCTCCAGCGTTGTCGTAGTAGCTTCCGTCCGTCAGCGGCGCATAGATCGCCGCCAGCAACTCCGCCGCGCGAGGACTGTCAGCCCCCACCACAATTCGGTCCGGATGCAGGAAGTCTTCCACAGCCGTTCCTTCGCGCAGAAACTCCGGGTTCGACACAACATCGAACGCGTCGCGCGCCACACCATTGCGCTCAATCACCCGCCGCACCCACTCGTTGGTGTACACCGGTACCGTGCTCTTCTCCACGATCACCTTGTACCCGTTGATCGATCGCGCAATCTCGCTCGCCACCGCCTCCACGTACGAAAGGTCGGCGTCCCCATTTTCAGCCTGTGGCGTTCCTACGGCGATGAACACCGCCGCGCACTCCCGAGTCGCCTCGGCCAGGTCGGTCATGAACCGCACCCGAGTATTGCGGAACCGCTCCAGCAGCTCCGGAAGATGCTGCTCGTGGATCAGCGTGTCCCCGCCCTGCAGCGCGGCCACCTTGGACTCGTCATTGTCCACGCAGATCACTTCATGGCCCATCTCCGCAAAGCAAATCGCTGCGACCAGCCCCACGTACCCCGAGCCCACCACGGCTATCTGAATTGGTTTGCTCATATCTCTCGTACGTCTCCCATCGCCGCTAGGTGCTGTTGGCTCGTGTTTGCGCTTATTATCGCAGAGCCGCGCTGGGAAGTCAGTGACTACAAGGTGTCAAACCCGCACCCGCCAAGGTGCCGTTACGGCACACTTCGCGTAGACTGAAGACAATGAATTCCGTTCGGCCTCAGACTGTACCGGTGACGGACACCGACAACGCGCTCTCCCCCGTTGCCTCTGACCAGGCGGCCGACACTACGCTTTCCGAAGCCTGGCTCACCCTCCGAAAACGCAAGTACTACATCCTCATCGCCGCCCTGCTCGGCATCGCCTATGGCTTCTACCAGGGCGCCACTCAGCCGCGCCTTTTTGAGAGCTACGGAAACATCGAGATCCGCGCCGGGTCCTCCAACGAGTACCGCATTAGCTCCACCTCAGCTCTCAACAGTCAGGGCTCCTCTCGCATCCCGACCGAAGTCGCCATCCTCAAAAGCGATACGCTGCTGCTGACCGTCGCCGCCGACCTCGATCTAGCCAACAACGCCGCGTTCATGGGCATCGTCAATCCGAAGGTCGCTCTTCCGCACCAGAACATCGAAGAGCCCATCGTGCGCGAGCACGTCCTGCAGATCATGCAGGGCGATATCAACGTCAATGCCGTGCCCAAGACCGACTTGATCCGCATCAGCGCCAGCACCTTCAACGCACAGCTCTCCGCGGACATCGTCAACAAGCTCATTCACGACTACATCACCCGCAGCCTGGAATCCAGCGCCGAAGCCCAGAAGCGCGTCTCCAGCTTCCTCTCCGACCAGCTCGGCGACCTCAAAAACAAGGTCGAAACCTCGCAGGAGCATCTGCTCGATCTCCAGAAGCGTCTCGGCATGGTTGGGATCGACAATAGCCACAACGAGATCACCGCTACCCTCGACGACCTCACCAAGGCCGCCGGCCAGGCGCAGATCGATCGCATCATGGCTGAGGTTCGCTACCGCGCCCTCGCCAGCATGAAGCCCTCCGAAATCGACGAATCCGTCAACGCCATTCACTCAGTCGTTCCGCAATCCCAGCTTCCAGCACTGCGCGGCCAGTACGAAGGCGATCAGGCCACCCTCGCCAAGCTCAGCGCCACCCTCGGCCCCAACAACCCCCAGGTCAAGTCGGTCCGCGCCGAACTCGATCAGCTCGCCAAGGCCATTCAGACTGAACAGGACCGCGTGGTCGCCCAGGCCCGCGAAAACTATCGGGCCGCACGCGCCGCAGAAGATCAGACCCGCGGTGCTCTCGAGACCGAAAAGACCGTCGCCTACAAACTCCGCGACGACCTCGTCCAGTACACCCTCCAGCAGCGCGAGTTCGAATCCAACCGCACTCTCTACGAAGGCCTGCTCGAGCGGCTCCGCACCGCCGGTGTACAGGCCGGCCTTGAGTCCACCGAAATCGACATCATCGATAACGCAGTCGCCGCTATTTCTCCCACCATGCGCCCGCGTTCCACCATCATCATCATCGACACGCTGATCGCGCTCATTATCGGCATCATCATAGCCTTCGTGCTCGACAGCCTCGACACCGGACTCTCCAGCGTCGCCGAAATCGAAGCCGTCTCCGGTCTTCCGTCGCTCGCACTCATCCCGCGTACCCGGCGTCAGGCCGTCGATCCCAACGCTACCACCGTCGCGAAAAACCTCGGCGTCATCTCCACGCCCAAATCCCAGTTCTCTGAATCCTTCCGCGCCCTGCGAACTTCCCTGTTGCTCTCCACCGCCGGTCACGAGCCCAAGATCATCCTGCTCACCAGCGCTACCCCCTCCGAAGGCAAGACCACCGTCTCCACCAACCTGGCCGCCGTGCTCGCCCAGCGCGACGTTCGCGTCCTGTTGATCGACGCCGACCTCCGCCGCCCCACAGTCCACCACCGCTTCGGCCTCAACGGCAAGATCGGCCTCACCTCCGTGCTCACCGGAAACGTCACAGTCGAGCAGGCCGTCCAGCACGTCCCCGAGTTGCCCAACCTCGACATCCTCGTCAGCGGCCCGGTCCCGCCCTTCCCCACCGAGATGCTTAGCTCGAACACAATGCACGCGCTTATCGAGCACTGCAAGGGCATCTACACCCACATCGTCATCGACTCGCCGCCTCTGCTCTCCGTCACCGACTCCGTCGTGCTCGCACGCGATGCCGACGCCGTAGTCATGATCGTGCGCTACGGAAAGAGCGGCAAGCACGCCGTGCGCCGTGCGCGCGACCTCCTGCTCCGCTCCGGCGCACCCGTCACCGGCATCGCACTCAATGCCGTCGACCTCAACTCGCCGGAGTACTACTCCTACTACGGTTACTACGGTTACTCGGGCTACGCCTCCGCTGGCGTCGACAGCACCGGCTGGGAGTCCAAATCCACCCGCAAGCGCAACGCGCGCTCCGGAGACAAGGAAGACCAGGAATAATGCGACTCCTTCCCAACGCAACCTGTACTTCGGCCTTCCGCTCGCACTCCGGCCTTGCTCTGGCTTTCGCTCTGCTGCTGCTTCCGTGCGCCACCGCAAGAGCCCAGTTCAACGGTCCCGCCTCCACCACACCCAGCAGCGAAATCAACCGCCGCACCGAGCTCACGACCGACCGCACCATGCTTTTCCCCGCTGTCCACGATCAGCTCCTCGGCCCCGGTGACGTTGTCCAGATTCATATCTTCGGTCAGCCCGAGTACGCGCCCGCCGGACGCATCTCCACCGACGGCTCCCTCGAGCTTCCGCTCATCGGCGTCGTCCACCTCGCCGGCATCACCATCACGGACGCTGAACACCTCGTCGCCCACGACCTAGAAGCGGCCGGCATGTACAAAGATCCGCAGGTCAGCCTCCAGATCACCGAAGGCCCCAACTCCGTCGTAACCCTCATCGGTGAAGTCCACGGCGTCATCCCGGTCGCCGGTTCGCGCCGCCTTCTGGACGTCCTCTCCGCCGCTGGCGGCCTTCCCCCAACCGCCAGCCACGTCGTCACCATCAACCGGCCAGGCGAATCTCAGCCGCTCGTTATCGACCTCGGCAGCGACCCCATGCGCAGCGAGCTGGCCAACGTCCCAGTCTTCGCCGGAGACACCATCGTCGTCGGCCGCATCGGCGTCGTCTACATGATCGGCTCCTTCAAGACCCCCGGCGTCATCAACCTCACGCCCTACGCTCCCCTCACACTGCTGCAGGCCACGGCAATCAGCGGAGGCATCACTGCCGATGCGAAAAACGGCGACCTCCGCATCATCCGCACCATCGGCGATCGCCGCGAAGTCGTCAAGCTCGACGCCCACGCCGTCCTCTATGGCAAAGCCGCCGACCCCATCCTCCAGCCCAACGACATCGTCTTCCTGCCTTCGAGCACCATCAAAGCCATCCTCGAGCAGGGCGGCATCGGTGCTGCTCTCGGCGACGCCGGCATCGCCATCAGCGCACTCGCTTACACCCG
>JAZKBC010000103.1:5926-7409 GCA_040388825.1 Acidobacteriota bacterium
GACGCGGTTCATTGCCAAGGATGCGCCAGTCATGACGCCCACCGAATCCAACGCAGCCGGACGCAAACCACAAAGCGTCCGGCTCGCCTACCTCGTCTCCCATCCCATCCAGTACCAGGCCCCCCTCCTCCGCCGCATCGCGCAGGAACCCGGCATCGACCTCACCGTCCTCTTCGGCTCAGACTTCTCCCTCTCCGCCTACAAGGACGAAGGCTTCGGCGTCGAAGTCGACTGGGACATCCCCCTCCTTGACGGCTACCGCTCCGAGTTCCTCAAGCCCCTCATCGATCACCGCACCGTCTCCTTCGTCAGCCCCCTCAGCCGCAACCTCTACCACCGCCTCACCCTCCCCGATGGCTCTCCCGCCTTCGACGCCCTCTGGATCCACGGCTACGCCAGCCTCCAATCCATCCAGGCCATGCTCTTCGCCAAAGCCCTCGGCATCCCCGTCCTCCTCCGCGCCGACAGCTCCCTCTACGACCGCCCCCGCAGCTCCCGCACCCTCTTCGCCAAAAAGTTCATCCTCGGCCTCCTCCGCCACTTCGTCGCCGCCACTCTCCCCGCCGGAACCGCCAACGCCAACTACTGGGCCCACTACCTCGGCGCGGACTTCCCCCAGTTCTTCATGCCCTACGCCGTCGACAACGCAGCCTTCGCCGCCGGTGCCTTGGCCGCCACACCTCACGAACCAGCGCTCCGCGCCGAGCTAGGCCTGGCCCCCACCACCCCGGTCATCCTCTTCGCCTCCAAGCTCCAGACCCGCAAGCTCTGCGCCGACCTCGTCCACGCCTACCAGCTCCTACTCACCGACCCCACCCTCCGCCTCGACAACCCACCCGCCCTCCTCATCGTCGGCGACGGCGAAGAGCGCAACAACCTCGAAGCCCTCGTCCGCGACCAGCGCATCCCCAACGTGATCTTCGCCGGCTTCCGCAATCAAACCGAGCTCCCCCGCTTCTTCCAGCTCTCCTCGGTCTTCGTCCTCCCCTCCCGCCACGAACCCTGGGGCCTCATCGTCAACGAAGTCATGGCCGCCGCCCTCCCCGCCATCGTCTCCTCCGACGTAGGCGCCGCCCCCGACCTCGTCCTCCCCGACGTAACCGGCTACATCTACCCCGTAGGCGACGTCCCCGCCCTCGCCCAGGCGCTCCACAAAACCCTCTCCACCCCCAGCAAAGCCGCCACCCTCGGCCACGCCGCCCAGCAGCACATGGCCCGCTGGAGCATCGAGTCCAACATCACCGGCCTCCGCCACGCCCTAGCCCACATCACCCGCAACCTCCGCCCCTAGCCATTTTCTACTCCCTATTCCCTACTCCCTACTCCCTGCCTCTACCCTGCTATCCTGACCCCGGGAGTCCCCATAACCGCATGCGCATCCTGCACATCGTCGGAACCATCAGCCCCGCGGCGGGTGGTCCCACCGAAGTCATCCGCATGCTCGTTGAGCACGCTCCCCCCGGCTACACCTCCGAGGTCGCCA
>JAZKBC010000103.1:7419-8652 GCA_040388825.1 Acidobacteriota bacterium
CCGCCTCCCCCTTCCTCCACGATCTCCCCTACAACGTCCACGCCCTCGGCAGTTCCCAAAAGCGCTGGTACGTCCCCGCCTTCGCCCAATTCCTCCGCAACAACCGCCACCGCTTCGACGGCGTCATCGTCCACGGCCTCTGGGAGTTCACCGGCCTCGCCGCTCTCCTCTCCCTCGGCGACACCCCCTACGCCGTCTTCCCCCACGGCATGCTCGACCCTTGGTTCAAGCGCGCCTACCCCGCCAAGCACGCCAAAAAGTGGCTCTACTGGCTCCTCGCCGAGTACTGGGTCCTCCGCCACGCCCACCGCGTCCTCTTCACCACCCAAACCGAGTCCACCCTCGCCACTCAAAGCTTCTGGCTTCACAACTGGACCCCCGCCATCACCCCCATCGGCTGCGAACCCCCACCCGCCGACACCGCGCGCCTCATCGAAGCCTTCCACCAACGCTGCCCCGACCTCCGCGACAAGCGCTTCCTCCTCTACCTCGGCCGCATCGACCCCAAGAAAGGCGCCGACCTTCTTCTCGACGCCTTCGCGCTGACCGCCAAAGCTTCGCCAGGACTCGACCTCCACCTCGTCATCGCTGGCCCCGAGACCAACCCCTGGGCCACAGACCTCCGCGCCAGTAAAAGCGCCCTCACCAACTCGAACTACATCCACTGGCCCGGCATGATCCTCGGCGACGCCAAACTCGGTGCCCTCGCCGCCGCCGAAGCCTTCGTCCTCCCGTCCCACCAGGAAAACTTCGGCGTAGCTGTAGTCGAAGCCCTTAGCGCCGGAACCCCCGTCCTCATCTCCAACCAGGTCAACCTCGCCCCCGAAGTCGCCGCCGACAACTGCGGCTACGTCGAACCCGACACCGTCGAAGGCACCGCCACTCTCCTCACCCGCTGGATGAAGACCACACAAGCCGACCGCGCAGCCATGTCCACCCAGGCCCGTCTCACTTTCGCCACCCGCTACGACATGCGCCGCAACGCCGAAGCCATCCTCCGCATCTTTGAACCCCATCTCAAGCAAGCAACCACCACCTCGCTCCGTGACTCCGAAATCCAGGAGGCCCGCTGATGCCCCCCCGCCCCGCCGACTACAACGCCAAAGACCACATCACGACCGGCGACGACCTCTACACCCGCCCCGCCTTCTCCGTCACCAACCGCGCCCGCCGCGCCTGCTGGAACCTCTGCTGGCTGCTCCTCTACCGCCCCTCGCCCCGCCCCGCCCACGG
>JAZKBC010000104.1:0-3820 GCA_040388825.1 Acidobacteriota bacterium
ATCCGGATAACGTGGCGGCTTGCTGGTATGGGGGCTTTACGGTTTCTGCGGAGACGGATGGACGCGTGGAGCGGGCTACGTTTGCGGGCGATGCTGGCTGGGAGATGATGCTGGCGATTCAGCCGACGAGCCTGGCGACGAAGAAGGCGCGGGCGTTGCTGCCGGAGACGTACTCGAAGGCGGACGCGGTGTTCAATGTGCAGCGGGTGGCGTTGCTGACGGCGGCGTTTGCTGAGGGACGACTCGATTTGCTGCGGACGGGGATGCAGGACCGGTTGCATCAGCCATATCGGATGACAGCTTGTCCGCTGCTGGCGAAGCTGTTGCCCCTGGCCGAAGAGAAAGAGATTGCCGGGGTGGCGTTGAGCGGGGCGGGGCCTAGCGTGCTGGTGTTTCTGGCGGAGGGAACGACGCTGCTGGAGGCGGAGACGCGGATTCGGGCGATGGTGGAGGGGGATGTGGAACTGCTGGCGGTGCGGATTGGGGTGGGGGCGGAGCGGGTGACTCTGTAAGTCTGTGACATATTGCGATGGCAGGCGTTGTATTGTGGGTGACATCCTGAGTTGAATTCCGTTTGCGCTTCATGCGCGGAAGGATCATGTGATGTCACTTTGTTTCTGGCTGGCGGTTGTGGGTTTATGTGTTGCTCCGGCGATGGTGGCGCAGGAGATGCATTCGGTGCCGGAGCAGGGGCGGTCGATGGTGGTGACCAAGTTTGGAATTGTGGCGGCGCCGCAGTTTCTGGCAGCGCAGGCCGGTGCGCGGATTCTGGAAAAGGGCGGGAATGCCATTGATGCAGCCATTGCGGCGAATGCTGTGATGGGGGTGGTGCAGCCCTATGTGAACGGGATGGGGGGCGACCTGTTCATCGTGTACTACGAGGCGAAGACGGGGAAGCTGTATGGATTGAATGCCAGCGGGTGGACTCCGAAGGGAGAGACGATTGAGGCACTGAAGGCGGAGGGGAAGAACAGCATCGAATTCATGGGGGTGGATGCGATTACGGTTCCGGGGGCCGTGGCTGGATGGGATGCGATGCGGGTGCGGTTTGGGACGATGCCGTTTTCGACGACGCTGGCTCCGGCGATCTATTACGCGGAGAATGGGTTTCCACTGGCTGAAAGGAATGCGCGGTATTGGGCGAGCAAGGCGTTCCTGAACAAACCGGGGTGGAAGGAGACGTATCTGCCGGATGGATTTGAGCCGAAGGTGGGGAGCCTGTTTCGGAATCCGGCGTTGGCTCACTCGCTGCGGGATGTGGCTGAGCATGGGAAGAAGGCGTTCTATGACGGGCCAATGACGGAGACGATGGTGAAGTTCCTGCGGGCGCAGGGTGGGCAGCATACGCTGGAGGACTTCAAGGAGTTTGAGCCGGAATGGGTGGAGCCGGTGTCGACGACGTACCGGGGATGGACGGTGTTTGAGCTTCCGCCGAATGGGCAGGGGGTTGCGGCGCTTTCGATGCTGAACATCATGGAGCACTTTCCGATGGCGCAGTATGGGCACAACTCCGCCGATGCGCTGCATGTGTTGATCGAGGCCAAGAAGCTGGCGTATGCGGATATGTACAAGTATGTGGGCGATCCGCGGTTCTCGGCGATTCCGACGAAGGAACTGATTTCGAAGGAGCTGGCGGAGAAGCGGGAGAAGCTGATCGACATGGCGAAGGCGCAGTGTCAGGTGGTTCCTGCGGAGATTGAGGCGACGCTGGAGAAGCACGGGAACTCGACGATCTATATGTCCACGATCGACAAGGACGGAAACATCGTTTCGCTGATCCAGAGCAACTATGCTGGATATGGAACGGGGTTTGTGGCGCCGGGGCTGGGGTTCTCGTTTCAGAATCGGGGGGCAGGGTTTGAGATGACGGCGGGGTTGCCGAACTCGCTGGCGGGCCACAAGCGGCCGCTGCATACGATCATTCCGGCGTTCATGCAGAAGGGCGATCTGCATATTGGGTTCGGGATTATGGGGGGATGGAACCAGGCCCAGGCGCATGCGCAGTTCGTGGCGAACGTTGTGGATTACGGCATGAACGTGCAGGCAGCGATGGAAGGCGCGCGGTTTACCAAGGGGACCTTCGAGGGCTGCGATGTGCAGATGGAGAACCGGGTTCCGGAGGCGGTGCGGGCGGAGTTGGAGAAGCGGGGGCACAAGATTGAGGTGCTGGAGCCGTTCTCGTTCAGCGTGGGTCAGGGGGAGGCGGTTCTTTTTGATAGCGGTCGAAATGTGAAGATGGCGGGGGCGGATCCACGGTCGGATGGGGCGGCGATTCCGCAGGGGCCGCCGCTGCCTTGAGTTGGGGGAATGAGGTGCCGATAGGGGTTCTGGACCTGTCGGACCGGGATGCATCGTTTTCCACCGTTGGGCATCTATGATTAGGGTGCGTTAGAAGGCAACGGCGCACGAACGTGAAGGGCTTCGCAAAATGGGCGGGCCAAGGGAGATGGATCATGGCAGGACAGTTTGTAACGGAAGTGAACGACGCTGACTTTGAGAAGGTCGTACTGCAGTCGGAGACGCCTGTACTGGTGGACTTCTGGGCGGCGTGGTGCGGACCGTGTCGCGCGTTGGCGCCCGTTGTGGATGCTGTCGCCGAAGAGTACAACGGCAAGCTGAAGGTGATGAAGATGGACGTGGACCGGAACAACATGACGCCGGGACGCTATGGCATCCGCGGAATTCCCGCGCTGCTGATCTTCAAGGGCGGCAAGGTCGCCGAGCAGATTGTGGGCTTCGTGCCGAAGGATACGATCGACGAATCGCTGAAGCGCGTGCTGGCGTAAGCTGCGTTTTGGTTTGAGGAAATTTGAAGGCCCGCGAGTGAACCTGCTTGCGGGCCTTCCTGCGTCTGGCGCTGGTAGACTCGGAGAACGATGGTGGAGTGGATCCTTGTTCACGGGAGCTTGATCGCCTTTTTTATCCTGGCGAACAGCTTTTTCGTGGCGGCTGAGTTCGCCATGGTGAGTGCGCGAGAGACGCGGATTGAGCAGATGATCGCTCGCAATCTGCCGGGCGCACGGACGGCGCTGAGCCTGAAGCATCACATCGATGAGTTTCTGCCGGCGGTGCAGTTTGGGGTGACGCTGGCGAGCCTGGCACTGGGCGGGATTGGCGAGCCGGTGGTGGCGGAGGTGATCCGCGGTGGGCTGGAGTCGGCTACGGTGCTGAGCCGGTGGCCGCAGGTGGCGGCGCATGTGGATTTGTATGCGCACTCGGCGGCGGTGGTGATTGCGTTTGCGGCTATTACTTACTTTGAGGTGCTGCTGGGAGAGCTGGTCCCGAAGTCGCTGGCGCTGCAGAGGGCCGAGCGGATTGCCGTGGCGGTGGCCGGGCCGATGGATGTTTTCATACGGATTACGCGGCCGGCGATCAAGCTGATGAACTTTTCGGCGATGCATGTGTTGCGGCTGTTCAATGCGCCTCTAAGGGCTGAGTCGACGGCGCACTCGCCGGAAGAGTTGAAGCTGATGGCCACGGCGGCAAGGCGGACCGGATTGCTGCCAGCGTCGCAGGAGGAGATGATCCATCGCGCGATCGAGCTGAACCATGTGACGGTGAGCGAGATCATGACTCCGCGAGGGAAGATATTTTCACTGCCGGCGGATATGGGGCTGGAAGCAGCGAGTGCGCGGATCGTGGAGGAGCAGCACTCGCGGATTCCGGTGTATGAGCCGGAGCAAGGTAAAGATCATTTGGTGGGGGTGGTGTACTCGAAGGACGTTTCGAGACTGATGCATTTTCGGAGCGTGTCGCAGGGGTTGGGGAATCGGCTGCCGAGTGCGGTGACGCTGCGGCAGGTGATGCGCGATGTGCTGGT
>JAZKBC010000104.1:3830-4041 GCA_040388825.1 Acidobacteriota bacterium
GAAGCCCGCGAATGAGCTGCTGCAGGAGTTTCAGGAGCGGCGGCGGCAGATTGCGATTGTGGTGGATGAGTTTGGATCAACGCTGGGGTTGGTGACGGCGGAGGATGTGCTGGAGCAGGTGGTGGGTGAACTGGAGGATGAGTTCGATACAGGGAGATCGTTGCCGATGGCGGCGGCCAGCGGAGGGCTGATTCTGGATGGGAGTGCGAGC
>JAZKBC010000105.1:0-4994 GCA_040388825.1 Acidobacteriota bacterium
CTCCGCATCCAGCGAATCCCCCACCCCCAGCACATTCCTCCGCACAATCGACCGGTTCGAGTGCTCCTGCAACCGCCGAATCTCCGCCTCATCCACCTCGCTCAACGCCACCTCCATAACACCCTGCCCCTTCGCACTACCGGATTAGCGTGGGGCTTTAGCCCCACGAAATTCGCGGCAACAAAAAAGCCGGGGCTTTAGCCCCGGCTCCTGTCACCACGGCTCAATACTTCGGCAGCGACGGATCAACGCGATCCGCCCAAGCCAAAATCCCGCCCGCCAGGTTGCTGACGTTCGTATACCCCTGCTCTTTCAGGAACAGCGCTGCCCTCTGGCTGCGAGCACCCGACCGGCAGTGCACCACAATCTCCGTCGTCTTCGGGAACGTCAGCCGATGCATCTGGTTCGGCAGATCGCCCACCGGAATCAGCGGCGCCCCGATATCGCAGATCTGGTACTCATTCGGCTCGCGTACATCCAGCACAAACGGCGCAGTCCCTGCATCCATCCGAGCCTTCAGCTCCTCCACGGTCATCTGCGGAATCCCATCCACTACCGGCAGCTCTGCCGTCTTTCCATGCGAGCTCACCTCCAGCGGCCCAGCCTCGGTCGGCGCGGCAATCCCGCAGAACTGGTTGTAATCAATCAGCTCCTTGATCTCATGCGTCCCACACATCGGGCACTCCGGATTCTTGCGCAGCTTCAGCGTCCGGAACGTCATGCCCAGCGAATCCACCAGCAGCAGCCGCCCAATCAGCGGCTCGCCAATCCCGAGGATCAGCTTGATCACTTCCGTCGCCTGGATCACGCCAACCAGCCCCGGCAGAATCCCCAGCACTCCACCCTCAGCGCAACTCGGCACCAGCCCCGGAGGCGGCGGCTCCGGATACAGGCAGCGATAGCAAGGCCCTTCTTCCGTAGCAAACACACTCGCCTGCCCCTCAAACCGGAAGATCGACCCGTAAGCATTCGGCTTGCCCGTCAACACGCAGGCATCGTTCACCAGATACCGCGTCTGGAAGTTGTCCGTCCCGTCCGCGATCACGTCGTAGTCCTTGAAGATCTCGAGCGCGTTCGCCGAGGTCAGCATCGTGTTGTGCTTCACGATGTTGACGTTCTTGTTCAGCCCCTTCAGCATCTGCTCAGCCGAGTCCACCTTCAACATGCCCACGGTCGACTGCGAATGAATAATCTGCCGCTGCAGGTTCGACTCATCCACCACGTCAAAGTCCACGAGCCCGATCGTGCCGACGCCCGCAGCCGCGAGATACAGCGCCATCGGCGCTCCCAGCCCGCCCGTGCCCACGCACAGCACCTTGGCAGCCTTCAGCTTCTGCTGCCCTTCCATTCCCACCTCAGGCAGGATCAAGTGGCGCGAGTAGCGCGCAATCTCTTCGTTGGTCAACTTCGGCAGGGCAG
This sequence comes from Acidobacteriota bacterium, assembly GCA_040388825.1. GTDB lineage: Bacteria > Acidobacteriota > Terriglobia > Terriglobales > Acidobacteriaceae > Granulicella. The sequence continues at coordinate 1,420 of JAZKBC010000105.1, forward strand.
CGGGTGCGATTTCTTCGGTAGCGATCATAAGGTTCCTGGTTTAAGAGATGCGGGAGATCGAGTTTAGTTTCTCCCAGCGGTTACGGATAGGTCTTGTTGCGGTTAGTAACCGAAATAACCTCGATAGCGGTTGTCGACGCGTAGAAGCGAACGCGAAAGTCTCCATGACGAAGCCTCAACTCTGGAGGATGAATGTCCACCAGCTTCTTCACGTCGCCAATGCCTGTCTTTTCAAAGCGGTCGAGCTTGCGGAGAATCTGAATGGCGTTGGCCTGATCGATCTTGCGAAACTGCGCTTTCACAGTCTCGCTGAAAATAAACCTGCGACGAACCCTCATGCCGCGGTGCGCGCGGCTTCGGTTGCGGGAGCAGTTGCGGGCCGTGAGGGCTGAGCCTCAGGAGCCAGATCACTCATGGCCAGCCCGTGAACCTCAAGTAGCTCTTCGAGACTGCAGGTGCGGCCCTCGGAGAGATCCTTACGGCCCTGTTCGGCAGCGCGGCGCTCGTCATCGTCAATGATCTCGTCGTCTTCGTTTCCAAAAAGGTTGGTCACGTAGACGGCGCCGTCGAGGATATCTTCAAGCGCATAGGTTGCCGTCAGGAGTTCTTCCGGAGACATCCGCGCCAGCATCGCGTGCGCATGCTTCATATCCTCTTCGGGGTTGGGCTTGGCGTCCAGATCATCCATACAAGGCTCCTGCCATATTCTAACGGGAACAACCCCGCAGAACACAGCTCTGCCGCGTCGATATCAACCCAAATTGTCAGGATTGGTACAGGTGTTCTCGCCTAGCGACAACAACCCTCGGCGCCACAACAGCCGCCGGCAATGGAAGGAATAATCGTCAGCTCGTCCGTCGCGCCCACAGCCGTTTCTTCCTTGGCTGGCAGGTAACGAACGTCTTCATCGTTCAGGTAAAGGTTCACAAAGGACCGCAGCTTGCCCTCAGGCGAGTACAAGTGCCCCTTCATGGCCGGGTAGGCTGCCGTAAGCGCAGCCAGACCCTCGGCAACAGTCGCTCCCTCCACCGACACAGTCTCCTGTTTGTCGGTATAGGCGCGAAGCGGGGTAGGTATATGAATCGTCATTCCCATCATTATCTCTGATGTACGCCAAACCCACCTAGACGCAAATTTCTCCGCACCACGCGACCATCTCAAAGTTCTGGCAACCGCCCCCAACACCCCCTCATCCTGAGCGTAGCGAAGGACCTCGGTATTTTGAACCACCTCTTATCTCAAAGGACAACCCCAAATCGGGTGCCCCTGCCCCCAGTGGGTCCCACCCCGAACCCCTTCTACGCTCTACACTCTCTCCATGCCCTCCACCAACACCACCCTCGAAAACTGGAACCGCCTCGAGCAGCCCTACGCCATGGAAGCCATCCTCCCCTTCAACGGCTCCAAAGCCTGGGCCATCGGCGTCGTCAATCTCTACCCCTTCGACACCCCCGAGCAGCTCTTCGCCGCCTCCGACAAGGTCTGGCTCTCGCTCTCCGAGAAGGACTGGCAGCAGGCCTTCGACTCCCACCCCCGCATCGGCGAGCACAAAGCCAAGGCTGCCACCTCCCACTCCCTCGCCCTCTCCGCCACCGAGCAGTCCTCCGCCAACCCCGACGACGCCACCAAGACCGCCCTCGCCGCCGCCAACGCCGCCTACGAGCAGAAATTCGGCCGCATCTTCATCGTCTGCGCCACCGGCAAAACCGCCGCCGAGATGCTCGCCCTCTGCCAGCAGCGCCTCAAAAACGACCCCGCCACCGAGCTCAAGGAAGCCGTCGAGCAGCAACGCCAGATCACCCAGCTCCGCCTCCACAAATGGCTAGGCGTCCCATAACCGGCATCGCCCAGATTTCTTTTCAATCCACCCCAAAAACCTGCCAATCGATACCCCTCAATTTGGTAAAATAGAAATAGAGAGTAAACAGCCCGGCCCACGCCGGGCCTTTCCTTTTAACCAGCAACCCTAGCCGTTTCAGGATTTTGCAAGAACAGCACACCAATCGGCGGGACATCCGGACCCACCCCGGACCGAGGTCCAGACCTAACCAACATCGAATCAGGACTTTGAGACCAAACCGGGAGGGGAGGGGGCCACCCCCTACCACTCCCACCACCCAACCCACGGTGCCCACCATCACCGTCAACAACCAATTTTCTCTACACTCTACCCTCTACGCTCTACACTCTAAATTCCTATGGGACTCTCGACACACATCCTCGACACCGCCCTCGGCCGCCCCGCTGCCGCCGTCCCCCTCGTCCTTGAACGCCGCGACGAAGGCGGCTGGAGCGTCCTAGGCCGCGGCCAGACCGACGCCGACGGCCGCTGCAAGACCCTCCTCGGCGACGCCCCACTCGAAGAGGCCACCTACCGCCTCCGCTTCGGCACCGCCGAGTACTACGCCGCCCACCACCTCACCGGCCTCTACCCCTGGGTCGACATCGTCTTCTCCATCGAAGACCCCACCCAGCACTACCACATCCCCCTTCTGCTCACCGCCAACGGCTACACCACCTACCGCGGCAGCTGAAAACAGAAAGAGAGCCACAAGAATGCCCGTAAAACTAGCCTCCGACCGCTACGGCAAATCCCGCGTCCGCGTCATGCGAGTAACTCGCCACGACGACCATCACGACGTCGACGAGTGGACCGTCCAGGTCCTCCTCACCGGTGACTTCGAGACCGCCCACACCCTCGGCGACAACTCCAAAATCCTCCCCACCGACACCATGAAGAACACCTGCTACTTCATCGCCCGTGAGTCCAAAGCCGACAGCATGGAAGAGTACGCCAAAGAGCTGGTCGACTTCCTCCTCGGCCGCAATCAGCAGGTCTCCGCCGCCGAAGTCACCATCTACTCCACGCTCTGGAAGCGCCTCACCGTCGACGGCCAGCCCTTCCCCACCGCCTTCATGCGCGGCTCCGACGAGCGCCAGACCACCATCGTCTCCCGCAAGCAGGGCGGCACCTTCGCCATCACCAGCGGCCTCGATCAGCTCACCATCATGAAGACCGCCAAATCCGGCTTCGTCGGCTACATCAAGGACTCGCTCACCACCCTGCCCGAAACCACCGACCGCCTCTTCGCCACCGCCCTCAAGGCCTCCTGGCCCTACACCGACAAGGCCATTGCCGAAGGCATCGACTTCAACCAGGCCCGCACCCACCTCCGCGAGGCGCTCCTCACCGCCTTCGCCCACCACGACTCGCTCTCCGTCCAGCAGACCCTCTACGCCATGGCCGAAGCCGCCCTCGACCACACCGACATCCTCGACGAGATCTACATGCTCATGCCCAACAAGCACCAGCTCCTCGCCGACCTCGGCAAGCTCGGCCGCGACAACCCCAACCACATCTTCGTCCCCACCGACGAACCCCACGGCACCATCGAAGCCACCATCCGCCGCGCCTGACCGGGCGCCGCCCTAACCCCGTAGAATGTCTTCTTCATGAGCAAAGCCGCTACCACCCCCGCCACCTCCACGGCCCGAGCCACAAAAGTCATCGACCGCTGCCGCGAGCTCGCCCGCGTCACCGACCGCGCCTTGCGCGAGTCCGGCGTCGTCGACTT
>JAZKBC010000105.1:5004-32376 GCA_040388825.1 Acidobacteriota bacterium
GCTCGCCCGCGTCACCGACGTCCCCGGCGAGACCACGCGCCTGTTCCTCTCGCCCGCCACCCGCGACGCCCACACGCTGCTCGGCCACTGGATGCGCAAGGCCGGCCTCGAAGTCCGCACCGACGACGCCGGCAACCTCCGCGCCCTGCGCCCCGGCAAAAAACCCGACGCCCCAACGCTGGTGCTCTTCTCGCACATCGACACGGTCCCCAACGCCGGAGCCTTCGACGGCCCCCTCGGCGTCATCCTCGCCCTAGCCGCTGTCGAAGAAGTAGGAGCCACCCCGCTCCCCTTCAACATCGAAATCATCGCCTTCTCCGAAGAAGAAGGCGCCCGCTTCAGCTTTCCGTTCCTGTCCTCGCTAGCCGTCGTCGGCCAACTCACCACCGAACAACTCGCCCGCACCGACCGCGAAGGCATCTCCGTCGCCGACGCCATCCGCGCCTTCCTCGACCTCAACGGCGCCCCGCTCGATCCCGCGCGCATCCCGCAGAGCTGCCCGCTGCCTGCCAACACCTTCGCCGCGCTCGAGGTCCACATCGAGCAGGGCCCCGTCCTCGAAGCCGCCGACGCCTCCCTCGCCGTCGTCGAAGCCATCGTAGGCCAGTCCCGCTTCCAGCTCACCTTCAACGGCCAAGCCAATCATGCCGGCACAACGCCCATGCCGCTGCGCCACGACGCGCTCGTCGCCGCCGCTCACTGGATCACCGAGGTCGAGCACTACGCCTCGAACTACAAGCAGCTCGTCGCCACCGTGGGCCGCGTCGACGCCTTCCCCGGCGCCACCAACATCGTTCCCGCCAAAGTCCACTGCACGCTCGACGTCCGCCACCCCAAGGACGAATCCCGCCACGCCGCCGTCGCCCACCTGCTAACCCGCGCCGAGCACGCCGCCAGCCTCCGCGGAGTCACCGTGGCCGCCAAGGAGCTCGCCGAGCAGAAGGCGGTCGTGCTCGACCCCGCGCTCACGCACCACCTCCACCAGGCCGCCGAGCGCGCCGGCTACGACGCCGAGCCCATGTTCTCGGGCGCCGGGCACGACTCCATGATCCTCGCCCCTCACGTGCCCACCACCATGCTCTTCGTCCGCTCCCCCGGCGGCCTCAGCCACCACCCCGACGAAACCGTCCGCGAGCCGGACATCGAAGCCGCGCTGGCCACGGTCATCAATCTCCTCCTGCACCTTCACCCGAAGCACTAGGCCGTCGCAGCCCTTACAATCAACGATCTATGCACAACCTCGGCCAAACCCGAAGCGCCAACCGCCGCGACCACCTGCTGCTCACGCCGGACACCTTCATCCGCACACCGCTCCCCGGCCTTACCAACGGCGTCGCCATCGTGCACGTCGCTCCGCAGGCCGGCGCGGCCTTCACGCAGATGACCGTCGAGCTCGAGCCCACCGGCACGCTCATCCAGGGCCCAACGCAGCGCTTCATCTACGTCCTCGAAGGCGAACTGATCCTCGAAGAACCCGGCACACCCGACCCGCACGCGCTCTCGGCCGACAGCTACGCCTACTTCCCGACGGACTATCCGCACACAATTGTCGCGACAACCAAGTCCCGCATCGCCGTCATCGACAAGCCCTTCCTCCCGCTCGATCCGCTCTACCGCCGCGACCGCGATGCCCGGCTCGACCCCTGGTTCCTGCTCGGCCGCGAACCTGAGGTCGCCTCGGTGCCGCTGAATGGCGACGAAGACCTCCAGGTCCGCTCACTGCTCCCTGCGTCCATGGACTACGACTTCGCCTGCAACACCATGACCTACGCCCCCGGCGCCGGCCTCTCCCAGGTCGAGGTCCACTACATGGAGCACGGCCTGCTCATGCTCGAAGGCGGCGGCATCTACCGCCTCGGCGACCGGTGGTACCCCACCCAGGCTGGCGACTTCATCTGGATGGCCCCCTACTGCCCGCAGTGGTTCGGGGCCATTGGCAAGAAGCCCGCAAAATATCTGATCTACAAAGATTTCAACCGCCACACGCTGGAGTAAGCGTTGACACCGCCGGTTACGAATTCCATACTTGGATCATGACCTTGACCCTCACTCCCGAGCAGGAAGCTGTCGTCGAGCACAGTGTGCATAGCGGTCGGTTTTCGTCCGCGGGTGATGCCTTGAGTGCGGCGCTTTCGCTCTTACAGGATCAGGAAAGCGCGCTGCGTAGAAGCGAAGAGGCCAGGCTTCTGCACGAAAAGTATCCTACCCTCGTCGACCTCTTCGAACACTCGCCTTTCAAAGGTCTCGACATCGAATTTCCGCGCGATCGCTCACCCCTTCGCGATGTCGAGTTCTAGTGTTCCTGCTCGATACCAATATCGTTTCGGAACTCAACAAACCCCGCCCGGCGCCCGAAGTGACCGGATGGATCCGGTCTGCCCAGCAACACGATCTCTTCTTCAGCGTCGTTTCCATCGCGGAGATTGTAAAAGGGATTACGAGCCACCCAGACCCGGTGAGGCAATCGGCATTGCAAATATGGCTTGATCAGTTTGTCAGACCATGGCTTTATGGACGGATACTTCCTATTCCTGAAGAGATTGCAGAGATAGCAGGCCGCTTCGAGGGCCTGCGCGCTGCCGCTGGCAGACCAATGGCTTTCGCAGACGCACTCATCGCAGCCACAGCCGTGAAAAACGGATTCACGCTGGTTACGCGCAATGTACGAGACTTCGTTGAAATTCCGGTTACGCTGATCAATCCGTGGAAATAAAGCAATACATCCCTCTATGACCGTCACTATCAACACCGACCGCCTCCTCAGCGAGCTCCATCACCTCGCGCGCCTCACCGACTGCCCGCCGACGGAAGACAAGTCGCTCCCCGAGCCGGCACAGGCCGTCACCCGCATCGTCTTCACGCCACGCGATCTCGAAGCCCGCGCCTGGCTCAAGTCGCTCGCCGAGCAAGCCGGCTTCACCGTCCGCGTGGACGCCGTCGGCAACACCTTTCTGCGCTGGCAAGGCACGGACCCCACGCTCGGCGCGGTCGGCACGGGCTCCCACACCGACGCCATCCCCCACGCCGGCATGTACGACGGCACCGTCGGCGTTCTCGGCGGTCTAGAAGCGATGCGCTCGCTCAAAGAGTCCGGCTTCCAGCCGCTGCGTTCCATCGAAACGCTGATGTTCACCAGCGAGGAGCCCACACGCTTCGGCATCGGCTGCATCGGCTCGCGGTTGCTCGGCGGAGTCATAGACCCCATGGCCGCCGACAAGCTCCGCGACCGCCTGCCCGAAACCGAGCCGACTGCTCCGGAAGGTCTAAGCCTGCACGACGTCCGCACCGCCGCCGGCTTCTCCGGCGATCTCGCCGCCGTCAAGCTGCCCGAGGGCTACTACCATGCCTGGGTGGAGCTCCACATCGAGCAAGGTCCATTGCTGGAGCGCGAAGGCATCGACCTCGGCATCGTCACCGCCATCGCCGCCCCCGCCAGCTACCGCTTCATCATTGAAGGCTTCGGCGGTCACGCCGGCGCTCTGCTCATGCCCGACCGCCGCGATGCCCTCTGCGCCGCCGCCGAGATGATCCTCTCCGTCGAGCGCCACACTCTCGCAGCCAACGCCGCCGCCAGGGCCGCTGGTCAGTCCGGCGTGGACTCCGTCGCCACCGTCGGAACGGTCGGCGTGCATCCCGGCGCGGTCAACTCCGTGCCCTCGCGCGTCACGCTGATGCTCGACATCCGCGACACCGACGTCGCTCGCCGCGACCGCACCATGGCCGCCCTGCGCGCCGACATCGCCGAGATCGAAGCCCGCCGCGGCGTCAAGGTCGCCGAGGAGCTGATCAACGCCGACCAGCCCGCCGCCAGCAGCCCGCTGATCCTGAACGCGCTCGAAACCGCCTGCAAAAACGACGGCGCCAGCTACAAAATGATGGTCTCGCGGGCCTACCACGACTCGAACTTCATGGCCCGCGTCGCCCCCATCGCCATGCTCTTTATTCCCTGCCGCAACGGCGTTTCGCACCGTCCAGACGAGTACTCCACGCCCGAATCCATCGCCCGCGGCACCCGCGTTCTGGCCGATACGCTGGCCCAGCTCGCCAGTCAATAAGCCGCGAAACCCCTTTCCCAGCTAAACTTGAGAGTGGGTGGTGTGAGCGCCGTCTCTACGCTCTACACTCTACTGTCTACGCTCTGTTTCTATGATTCAGTCCCTCAACCCGGCGACCGGCAAGCTGCTGCGCAGCTTTGACCCCCTCACGCCCGAAGCCCTCGACGCCAAGCTCGCGCTCGCGGCCGATGTCGCGAAGACCTATCGAACCGAGCCGCTTGGCCAGCGCGAGTTCTGGATGCGCCGTCTCGCCGTTCTGCTGGAGCACGACGTCGAAGAGCTCGCCGCGTTGATGACGTCCGAGATGGGCAAGACGATCGTCTCCGCCCGCGCTGAAGTGGAGAAGTGCGCGAAGTGCTGCCGCTACTACGCTGAAAATGCCGAACGCATTCTCGAGCCCGAAGACATTCCCACCGAGCACAAGAGCAGCTATGTGCGCTGGGAGCCGATGGGCGTCATCCTCGCCGTCATGCCCTGGAACTTCCCTCTGTGGCAGGTCTTCCGCTTCCTCGCTCCGGCGCTGATGGCCGGCAACGTCGGCCTGCTCAAGCACGCCTCCAACGTTCCGCAATGCGCGCTGGCGATTGAAGCGCTGGTGCGCCGCGCCGGCTTTCCACGCGGCAGTTTCCAGACGCTGCTGATCGAAATCAACCAGGTTGAAACGGTGATCGCCGATCCCCGCGTCGCCGCCGTCACGGTCACGGGTTCTGAAGCCGCGGGCCGCGCCGTCGCTGCGCAGGCCGGCTGGCTGATCAAGAAGACGGTGCTCGAGCTCGGCGGTTCGGACCCCTTCATCGTGATGCCCACGGCGCGGCTCGCCAACGCCGTCACCAACGCCGTGCAGTCGCGCTGCATCAACAACGGCCAATCGTGCATCGCGGCCAAGCGCTTCCTGGTGCACACGGCCATCTACGACGACTTCGAAGCGCGCTTCGTCGAAGCGATGAAAGCTCTCATCGTCGGCGATCCCATGCGCGAGACCACCGAGATCGGCCCGCTGGCCACGCCGCAGACCGCCGCCGCGCTGCATGCCCAGGTGCAGGCCGCCGTCGCTGCGGGAGGACGCCTGCTCACCGGCGGCGAGCCCGGCTTCGGTGCCAACGCCGTGCTGATGGCCGAGAGTGGCGACACCTGCTACTACCCACCGACGGTCATCGCCGATGTTCCCCGCGATGCCGCCGTCTGCAAGGAAGAGACCTTCGGCCCGCTCGCGTTGCTGTTCCGCGTCGAATCACTCGACGACGCCATCGCTCTCGCCAACGACACACCCTTCGGCCTCGGCGCCAGTGCATGGACGCAGGATCCCGCCGACCAGGAGCGCCTCGCCGCCGAACTCGAGTGCGGCGCCGTCTTCTTCAACACGATGGTCGCCAGCGATCCACGCCTGCCCTTTGGCGGCATCAAGCACTCCGGCTACGGCCGCGAACTTTCTGCCGCGGGCATGCGCGAGTTCCTCAACGCCAAAACCATCGTCGCCGAAGGCACTACCGCCGAGCCCGACGACCAGCGCTCGCTCTTCGATTCCGGCATCCTCGAAGCCATTGCGCCGCCAGCGCCGACACCGGCGCCGGCCACGCCTGAGCCCGTTCCACTGCGCGAGTACACCGACCGCGCCACGTCGATCTACGGCCTCAACCGCCGCGACTAGCAACCACTCACAACATCACTGCATCCGGAAAGCCGCTCTCGTAGAGCGCCTTCAACTGCCTGCGAAAGAACCTCACCTGCGCTGCATCGCCCGCGCTTTCGGCCAGATCCTGCGCCCGCTTATAAGCCTCAATCGCTGCACCCGTGTCACCGGTCCACGCCAGCAACTGCGCCTTCGCCGCCCAGTACGGCCAGTATTCGTCGAGCCCATCCAACTGCTCCACCAGCGTCAGCCCCGCTGCGGCATCACGCTCCATCGCCACCGCTACCGCACGATTCAGCGCAACAACCGGCGTCGGCTGCAGACGCAACAGCACATCGTACAGCGCAACAATCTGCGGCCAGTCCGTCTCGCGCGGCGAACGCGCATGACCATGCACTGCCGCAATCGCCGCTTGCACGCCGTACACACCCACGCCTCCACGCAGAGCCGCCGTGGTCAGCGCTGCTCCTTCTTCAATCGCCTCCTGATCCCACAGCGAGCGATCCTGATCCTCCAGCAACACCACCTCGCCCGCGCTCGAAAACCTTGCGCCGCGCCGCGCATGCTGCAGCAGCATCAGCGCCAGCAGGCCGAGCACCTCAGGCTCGTCGGGCAACAGCTCACGCAGCACGCGGCCCAGACGGATCGCCTCCTCGCACAGCGCCCGCCGCTCGGTCTCGCTCGGTGCAGCTCCATAGCCTTCGTTGAAGATCAGGTACAGCACCAGCAGCGCCGCTCCGAGCCGCGGCTTCAACTCCGCCAGTCGCGGCACGCGATACGGAATGCGCGCCTCGCGAATCTTGGTCTTCGCTCGCACCAGTCGCTGAGCAATCGTAGGCACCGGCTTCAAGTACGCACGTGCGATTGCTTCCGTCGAAAGCCCACCCAACGTGCGCAGCGTGAGCGCCACCTGCGCCTCCAGCGCCAGCGCCGGATGGCAGCAGGTAAAGATCAACCGCAGCCGGTCGTCTTCCACGGTGTCCTCTTCGTCGGCGAGCAAAATCTCCTGCGCCGCCGGCACGGCCTCCTGCGCCGCCACCCATCCACCCAGCAGCGACGCATCCCCCGCCCGCCGCTCCGCCACCGCGTTCCTCCGCATGCTGTCGATAGCCTTGTTACGGCCCGCACTCACCAGCCACGCACGCGCGTTCTGCGGAATCCCCTGCGCAGGCCACGCAGCCAGTGCCGCCGCAAAGGCCTCCTGCACGGCTTCCTCGGCCGCATCGAAGCTACCCAACAGGCGAATGAGCGTAGCCAGAACACGCGCCCGCTCATCGCGCCAGACCTGCTCGTACTGCGCACGAAACTCCACATCAGCATCGTTGCACACGAGCAGGCCTTCGCGCAGCACGCTTAGTTCCGCGGCATCGGCATAATCGGACGAACCTCAACACCTCCAAAGCCAGCCGCAATCGATGGAACGCGCGACGCAATCGCGACCGCCTCGTCGATATCTTTGGCCTCGACAATGTAGTAACCGCCCAGTGCCTCCTTCACCTCCGCAAACGGACCGTCGGTGACTACAGGCTTGCCGTCCTTAGACCGAATGGTGCGCGCCGCGGAATTCGGAAACAGCCGGTCGCCCGCCAGCCATTGACCGCTGCTCTTGAGGCTCTCGGTATACGCTCCGAACTGCTTGACCAGCTCCACCCGCGTCTCGTCGGACATCGCCGCCATCAGCTTCTCGTCGTTGTGAATCAGCATCATGTATTGCATCGCTCGCAGGCCTCCTTGCCTGCCATATTTCGCGCGTCGCCGCGCACAGTAAGAACTCCAGAAAATCAGCGCAGGGAACGTGCATCACATCACCGAGTCGGGAATCGGCGCAATCGGCCGCACCTCAATGCTGCCAACCTTCGCTCCCGGAATCGTCGCCGCAATCGCAATCGCGTCGTCCAGGTCCGTGGCGTCGATCAGGTAGTATCCGCCCAACTGCTCCTTGGTCTCGGCAAACGGACCGTCGGTCACCGTCCTCTGGCCATCGCGGACGCGCACCGTGCTGGCGGTCGAAACCGGCTGCAAAGGATTGCCGCCCACATACTTGCCCTTCGCCTTCAGTTCGCCGACGTTCGCGTAGTAGGCCTTGTGCAACTGTTCCCACCACTCCGCCGGCTTGTCTTTCAACTCCGACTGGTTCGCATAAATCAAGCAAAGATACTGCATTTCTTTGGTCCTCCATTGGCCTGTCTACCTCTAGTCGCATCGCATCGGCGCAAATCGACATCCCGCGCAAAAATAATTTTTTCGCGGCACGCAGGAGACTGAACCGGCACAGCATTTATCTACGCTCTATCCTCTACGCTCTACACTCTGCCTCACCGCGTTATCCTGTTTCCGTGTCCACGACAATCCTGAAGCGCGCCGCCCTCGTCCTCGCCCTCACTGTCTCTGCTCCCTTTGCCGCGACAGCCCAGCAGCCGCAGACACCCGCCTTCTCACCGCGCGAGACCTTCGCTTCGCTCACGCTGCCCGATCCCGTCAACGCCTACCGCTCCTCCGATGGCTCGCCCGGCCCGCACTACTGGCAGAACCGCGCCGACTATAACCTGCACGCGAAGATCGACACGGACACCCACATCCTCACCGGCAACGAAGTCATCACCTACACCAACAACTCGCCGGACACGCTCACCTCACTCTGGCTGCACCTCGAGCAAAACACCTACCGCCCCGACGCGCGTTCGAAAGCCTTCGCCTCCTCGGGCTTATCCCGCCGTTTCGCCGGTGGCTTCACCGAAGGCTACTCGCTCGACAGCGTCGAGGTGCAGCCTGCTGCTGCAAAGGCCGCGACCAAAGCCACCACCGTCGTCAGCGACACGCGCCTGCAAATCCAACTCCCTGCCACACTCGCGCTGCACCACGGCCAGCAGCTCCGCATCCTTATCCACTACCACTACACCGTTCCCGGGCGTTTCGGCGGCCGCACCTCGTGGGACAACGCGCAGCAAGGCCCCATCTACGACATCGCTCAGTGGTACCCACGCATGTGCGTCTACGACGACCTGCGCGGCTGGGACACGCAGCCCTACCTCGCCAACGAGTTCTATCTCGAGTACGGCCACTTCGACTACACCGTCACGGTCCCTTCGAACTTTCTCGTCGCCGGCTCCGGCCAGCTTATGAACCCTGCTGAAGTCCTCACCGCAGCCGAGCAATCGCGTCTGGCCAAAGCTCGCACCAGCGACAAGACGGTCATGATTCGCACCGCCGAAGAAGCGGCAGCAGCCTCCTCCCCGCATCCCACCACCACCAAAACCTGGCACTTCGCCATGGACAACACCCGCGACGTCGTCTTCTCCGCGTCGCCTGTCTTCCTCTGGGACGCCGCCCGCATTAACATCCCCGCCAACCCCGACGTCCCCACCCAGCACGCGCGCACCGCACTCGCGCAGTCCGTCTATCCCGTCGAAAGCGCCGGCGATGCCGCCTGGGGCCGTTCCACCGAGTACCTCAAGGACTCCGTCGAGCACTTCTCCGCACGCTGGTACCCCTACCCCTGGCCCAACGCCATCAACGTCGCTGGCTTCTCCTCCGGCATGGAGTACCCCGGCGTCCTCTTCGACGGCATCAACGACAAGGGCGCCGCACTCTTCTGGGTCACCGCGCACGAGATCGGCCACACCTGGTTCCCCATGGTCGTCGGCTTCAACGAACGCCGCAACGCCTGGATGGACGAAGGCTTCAACACCTTCATCGACATCTTCGAGTCCGACGAGTTCGCGCACGGCATCTACGGCCCCAAGCGCGACGGCGAGTACGCCCCCGACAAAACGCTCTCCAACACACCCGCCGACCAAATCGTCAAAGTCCTCACCGACCCTGCCGCGCCCGCCATCATGACCCGCGCTGACGCCATCGGCGAACGCTACCGCCACCCGGTCACCTACTTCAAATCCGCCTTCGGCCTCACGCTGCTCCGCGACGACATCCTCGGCCCCGAACGCTTCGACTTCGCCTTCCGCAAGTTCATTCGCGACTGGGCCTTCAAACATCCTTCGCCATCGGATTTCTTCCGCGCCATGGCCTCCAACGGCGGCGAAGACCTCGACTACTTCTGGCGCGGCTGGTATTTCAACAACTGGACGCTCGACCTCGCCGTCACCAGCGCGAAGCATACTGACAACGACCCCTCCAAGCCGCTCGAAGTTACAGTAGAAAATCGCGGCCAGCTCGTCGTGCCCGCTCTGCTCCGCGTCGAGCTGAAGAACGGCCAGCACACCGACCTCCACATCCCCGCCGAAACCTGGCTCCAGGTCGGCGCTCACACGTTCACCATCACCACGCCATCACTCGCCACCTCGGTCACCATCGACCCCAACCAATCGATCCCTGACGTGGATCGCAGCAACAACATAATGGCGGTCAAGCCATAGGCCGTCGCATCACCTCCGGCACGTTCGAGCGCCGTCATTTCCGCGTCATTTCTCTGCCGTATGATTCCCGTGCCGAACTTCTTACCCCGGCACGCCTTTCTGGAGCCTTCATGCGCAACGTCCTCCTCGCCCTCCTCCTCGCCTCCTCCGCAACCCTCCTTGCCCAATCCCCCGGCCCCTACGCCATCACCCACACCTACACCCTGGGCGGCGACGGCGGCTGGGACTACGTCAACCCCGACCCGCCATCGCACCGCGTCTACATCGCGCGCAGCGACCGCACGATGGTTGTCGATGCCGAAACCGGCAAGCTCATCGGCGAGGTCGCAGGCGTCAACGGCGCCCACGGTACCGCCATCGTGCACAGCGTCAACCGCGGCTATCTCACCTCCAGCGGAGGCAAGGATGTCGCCATCTTCGACCCGAAGACGCTGAAGATTCTCAGCCGCACTCCCGCAGCCGACGACGCCGACGCCGACCTCTACGACGTTCCCTCCAACCGCGTCTTCACCATGAACGGCGACGCCAACTCCTCCACCGTCCTCGACGCGAAGACCGGCAAGCTCATCGCCAACATAGCTCTCGGCGGCAAGCCCGAGTACGCCGTCTCTGCCGGCGACGGCATGCTCTACGCCAACCTCGTCGACAAGGACGAGATCGTCGAGATCGACGCCAAAGCCGCGAAGGTCACGCGCCGCTGGTCCACCACCGGCTGCCGCCAGCCCGTCGCGCAGGCCATCGACACCGCCACCCATCGCCTCTTCACCGGTTGCCGCAGCGGCGTGCTCGCCGTCTCCGACTACACCGCCGGCAAAGTCCTCACCACCCTCCCCATCGGCAAAGGCGTCGACAGCGCAGCCTTCGACCCCGCCACGCATGACATCTTCGCCTCCAACGCCGATGGCACGCTCACCGTCATCCACGAGGAAACGGCCGACAAGTACAGTGTGCTGCAAACCCTCACCACCCCCGTCGGCTCACGCAACTGCGGCCTCGACCCCACCACGCACAAGCTCTACGTGGTCGCCGCGGACTTCGGCCCAGCACCTGCCGGCAGCCGCCGCAAGCCCATCCTCCCCGGCACGTTCCGGCTCCTCGTCATCGAACACGCACAGTAACCCCGCAGGCGCGACTCAACCGAGCCTCGCCTGCAATCCCCGCTTCACGTCCACCCACTCCTCGCGCAAAATCGAAAACCACAGCGAATCCCGCGGCACAAAATCTGCTGCCATGCGATGCGACCGCAGCTTGCCATCGAGCTTCGCCCCCAGCCTCTGAATCGCGGCGGCCGACCGCTCGTTGCGTGCATCGGTGCAAAGGTTCACCCGCAGCACGCGCCACTGCTCAAAAGCGTGCGCCAGCATCAGCAGCTTCGCCTCCGTGTTCGCCGCGGTGCGCACGGCATCGCTCGTCAGCCACGTGTGCCCAATCTCGCAGCCATCCCAGCGCGCTTCGCTCAACCGCGCATGCCCTTCCGGCCAGCCCCAGCGCTCCATCAGCCAGAACCGCGTCGACCCAATCACCACCCCATCGCTCACGCGCACGGTCGCGAAGGGCACAGCGCTGCCCGTATCGCGCATCACCAGTGCCTTTGCCACATAGGCCTCCGCCGCTGCAATACCCTGCGGCACCGGGCTCCAGCGATACAGCTCGCCCCCACCCGCGGATGCATCCGCAAGCCCCTGCGCGTGCTTCGCTTCCAGCGGCTCCAGCCGCACATGCCTGCCCTGCAAGGCGATAGCGTCCATATCTCCACCTATAACGTGACCGCGAGTGAATGGCAAGCGCGATAGTCCACATGAAATGGCTCCTACGGACTGCGTAGCGACTCTGTCTCGCCGGCACGTGGAGCTCCGATCCCGGGCCGCACCATTACCAAACCGGTAACTCCAGCATTCGCTCGCTCCGCGAGATGAAACTTTCGGCCACCCCTGACGTCAACCGCAAAGCAACACAATCCAAACCACCAGAACGAAGGGCCAGATCGACCTATGAATTGCATCAAGTTTTTAAAGCCAGGACTCGCAGCTTTCTTCCTCCTCGCAACCGTTCCCGCATTTTCCCAGCTTGAGGTGGCCGGCGGCGGCGGTCTCGCCAGCTTCCACGAGCAGAACGCCGACACGCAGAACAAGGGCACCTTTGTCGCCTCTGTCTCTGGAAACTTCGGCCACATCGTATCGGCAGGCTTCGAGTACGGGTTCATCCCGCTCGCCAGCGCTAACCTCTCCAGCGGTACAACCAGCGCAAGCGGCACCGAGCACTTGAACACCTTTGGCGGCGTGGTGCGCGTCGGCATCTCGCCTTCGCACGCCATCCAGCCATTCGTCGCCATTGTGGGCGGCGGTCTGCGCGATACGGTCAGCGTCAACTACACCACCGGCGGAGGCTCTTCGGGCTCGCAGTCCGACTCCGAGAACGGCGGCTACTTCGGCGGCGGCGGCGGTGTAAACCTTGCGGTCGGCGGAGGCTTTGGCGTGCGCCCGGAAGTTCGCTATGAGCACCTCTCCCTCTCCGGCGGCGGCCACACCAATGAGCTCGCCGTGCTGGGTGAGCTCTACTTCCGCTTCGGCAGCACCCACCTGTCCCGCCACAAGTAGGACAGGCCCAGCAAAAGGGAAAACGGCCGCCGCAGAGTGGCCGTTTCCTTTTGCCCGCGGACTCGCCACCTCTCACTCACTCGGAGTAATCTGTCCTCGCCCGCACAACGCGCGAGCGAGGAGACGCCATCCCCATGAGCACCTTGCAGTACAACACCGGCTTCGGAAATGAGTTCGCCACCGAGGCCCACCCCGGCGGCCTGCCCGTAGGCCAGAACTCCCCGCAGAAGGCCCCGCTCGGCCTCTACACCGAACAGCTCTCCGGCTCGCCCTTCACCGCGCCACGGCATCTCAACCGCCGCACCTGGACCTACCGCATCCGCCCCTCGGTGATGCATCCTCCGTTCCAGCGGATCGCCAACGGCCTCATCCGCTCCACGCCGTTCACCGAAGTCGAAACCACACCCTCGCAGCTGCGCTGGGACCCCATTCCACTCCCCACCGAGCCCACCGACTTCATCGCCGGTCTCACCACCCTCGCCGGCAACGGCGACCTCAGCATGCACTCCGGCGTAGCCATCCATCTCTACGCCATCAACCAAAGCATGACCGACCGCTTCTTCTACTCCGCCGACGGCGAGCTCCTCATCGTCCCGCAGCTCGGCGCGCTGACTCTGCATACAGAGCTGGGGCAGATAGAAATCGAGCCGTGCGAAATCGCCGTCATCCCCCGCGGCATCAAGTTCCGCGTCGAGATCCACACGCCCAACGCCCGTGGCTACGTCCTCGAAAACTTCGGCCAGACCTTCCGCCTGCCCGACCTCGGTCCCATCGGCGCCAACGGCCTCGCCAACACGCGCGACTTCCTCACTCCCGTCGCCGCCTACGACGATCGCGACAACGCCCGCTTCCAGGTCGTCGCCAAGTTCCTCGGCAATCTCTGGGCCACCGACTTCGATCACTCCCCGCTCGACGTCGTCGCCTGGCACGGCAACTACGCTCCCTACAAGTACGATCTCCGCCGCTTCAACTGCATCAACTCCGTCAACTTCGATCACCCCGACCCCAGCATCTACACGGTGCTCACCTCTCCCAGCGAACTCCCCGGCACCGCCAACGTCGACTTCGCCATCTTCCCTCCGCGCTGGCTGGTCGCCGAGCACACCTTCCGCCCACCGTGGTTCCATCGCAACTTCATGAACGAGTTCATGGGCCTCATCGAAGGCGAGTACGACGCCAAGGCCGAAGGCTTCGTCCCCGGCGGCGCCAGCCTGCACAACTGCATGTCCGGCCACGGCCCCGATGCGGAAACCTTCGACCGCGCCTCCGCCGCCGAGCTCAAACCCGTCAAGCTTTCCGGCACGCTCGCCTTCATGTGGGAGACCCGCTTCGCCTGTCGCCCCACAAAGTTCGCCATGGACTCCGCCATCCTGCAACACGAGTACTACGAGTGCTGGCAGTCCCTGCGCAAGAACTTCAAACCTTAGCTCGATCGCATCCACAAACAGAAAGGGCGCGGCAACCGCCGCGCCCTTCATGCAAACTGCTTGCTGTCTTTAGAACGTAAGCGACATCTGCACCGATATCCGCCGTACTGCGCTGTCGCTCGTATACGGTCCGCCCGCCAACTGCGTCGACTGCCCGAACCGCGGTGAAGACAGCGAGCCCTGCGGCGTTCCCAGATCCACGTTGCCAAACAGGTTGTGCATGTCGACACCGAACGACAGGTTATAGCGTTGGCCTGTGCTTGCGCCGCCCCCGCCAAACATACCACCGCCGCCCGGGCCTCCGCCATGGCTGCTGCCGCCACCTCGGCTGCCGCCGCCGCCGTGATCGTGTCCTCCCGGAGGGCCACCCTGTCCCGGCCCACCCTGTCCGCTGGGCGGCGCGACCTTGGATCCTCCGAAGCCGAATGTCTTGGTCACCCGCATGTTGAGGGTGAACTGTGCCGGTCCGGTGCAGTAATTGATCGGAACCATCGTGTACGTACCGCTCGTCGGCGGCGGCACAAAGCTGCCGCAGCCCGCGATCGTGTTGGTGCCGATCTGACCTGCTGCGGTACCGTTCGATGGACCGAGTACGGGACGATCATTGAAGATACCGTCGTGGTTGTTATCACTACCCGTCGTGATGTTATAAGGCTGCCCGCTCTGCGCGATCATGAATGGGCTCACCTGCACAAAGTGCGGCAGCGAAACCGATCCCGCCATGAACACCCGGTTCCGCACTGAGAAACGCGTGCGTCCAAAGTCGGCGGCTATGTTGCCCGGCGTCGTGATGAAGCCACCGGACGTATCACCCATCGCCGAGTTCAGCGAGTAGTAGCCAAACAGAGAAATGTGCTTCGACGTCTGCACGCGCCCATTCACTATCAGCTGATTCTGGTGAAACGCCCCTTCGCTGAAGAACTGGTACAGCGGGCGCGTGGCAAGCGGATTGGCAAAGTTATAGCCAATGTTCTGCTGCGCGAGTTGGTGCGACCCTTCAGAGTGCAGGTAGTTCACCGACAGCATGCCAATCTTACCCAGCTGCTCATCAGCGCCGATCGCTTCCTGGACGATATAGGGTGTGCGCAGCTTGCCGTCCGTCGAATACACCTGTTGAGCCGCCGTGCCTGCGCCCGCAAGGCACGTGCTCACCGTCGCGGAAGACAGCGCCGCGGTGGTCGACTGCGGAGCGCAGCCCGTCGGAATCGTCGAAAGCGTGTAGATCGTCTCGTTTGTGCCGTTCTCAGTCTGCAGCGTCATAACGTTGCCTTCGGAGAAACGGTCGTAGAACATGCCGAAGCCGCCGCGCAGCACCGTCTTTGGCGATCCACCCTTGCTGAACAAGCCGTAGTTGAACGAAACGCGCGGGGCGAAGTCATGATGATCGCCCAGATGATTCTGTGTTTCGTACCGGACACCGTAGCTCACCGTCAGGTTTGGCTTCGGCTTCCAGTCCGTCTCCGCATACAGTCCCAGGTCGGCCACCGTCGCCGTGATGTCGTGATTGTTCACGATGGTGTAATTGAACTGCTGAGGCGTCCCGTTGAGATAGGAGGCCTCATCCTTGTACGTGAAAGATCCGTTCGTGTTGCCGTTTGAGTTCTGGGCCTCACGATCGATACGCAGCCGCCCGCCCATGCGCACAAAATTCTTCTTCAACTGTAGCGACGTGTAGTTCTGCAGTTCGAAGTGGTCGGAGTGACTGCTGGAGTTCTGCCCGGAGTATCCGCCCCCTGAGAAGAAGCCCGACACTCCAAGCGAAGGCGCCGCACTCAGCGCGGTCGTGTTCGAGTGATCGCGCTCATACTCAAACCGGGTTTCGTTGATCAGCCGCGAGCTGTACGTCTGCGTATCGCTCATCTGCAGCTCATTGTTCAGTGAGGTTGAATTGTAGCCAGCCGTCGGCAGCGCCAGGTTGCCGATGCCCTCATTCGTGGCGCTGTTACGCACGACCTGGTACCGCGTGGTCAACACATTCTTGGAGCCCAGCGCAAGGTCCAGGCGCGGATTGAAGTCGAACCGATGCTGCGGGAAATACGTCGATACCTTGTATGTCGTATCAACGCAGTTCGTGTTGCCCGGAGCGCACAACGTCGTTGTGCCTGGCAGGGCAAGAATGCTTGCGCTTGTGAACGCATCGTCTTCGATATCCCGATAAGATCCGCCCAGGTTGTACGAAGCGATCTTGCTGAGCGGTCCCGTCAGGTTTCCGAAGAAGAAAACCGTGTGATACGGCGGCTGGGTACCCGTCGTCAAAGGGTTGAGCTGATCGAACTGCGAAGGCTCGCCGTTCACCTGGATGTTGCCGTGCAGCTTGTCCGTGCCCGGCTTGGTGAACACCTCAATGCGCCCATAACCCAGCCGGTCATACTGCGCCGAGAACGGATTCTGGTTCACGCGAATTTCGCGGATCGACGACTTCGGCGGCAGCTGCCCGCCCGTAAATCCGTCCACATAAATCTGTCCGCCGTTCGGCCCTGCCGAGGGCCCAGCCAGTGCGCTCAACTCGCTCTGCAGCTCATCCGGATCATCGGACAGCGCATCCAGATCCTTGCCGCTGATCACGCTCGAGCTTCCATTCGTATCCGGATCCACGCTCAACTGGATCGCGTTCGCGTCCACGTTGATCACCTGGTTCTCCACGCCCACCTGCAGCTTCTCGTCCAGTGTCATGCCCGCGACCGCCGGAATCTTCAGCCCTGACGTCAGGTACGAGGCAAACCCCGGCATGCTCACCACCATGGTGTAAATTCCCGGCTTCACGGTCACGTTATACGTGCCGTCATCGCCCGACTTCACCACCGTCGCCGAACCCTTGGCCGGCGTCAACGTAATCGTTGCTCCCGGAATCAACTCGCCGTCTGGATCGGTGATCGTTCCATGAACCCGCGTCCCTGCACTCGGCGCTACGACAGCCGCCGTCGGCGCTGTACTCGGCGCCTGCGCTCCGGCTACTATGCTCGCCGGCAAAACCAGCAGCGTTACCAAACCCAACTTTGTCACTCGCTCAAAAAACATTCCAGCTCCTCAAAATTCCTGCAATCGTTCCAATCTCTTCGTCACACCACGGCGCCGGCGGAAAGCCTTACTCGCAGAACTTCCCCTCGGCCCCATCAATGCTTCGCAATCTTGCGCGGCCCTTACTGCGGCATACCGCCCGTCGGATCGCCGCCAACGTTCCACGGCGTCAGCGTCATGCCCTCGCCTTCAGGCGCCGCCTGCAGAATCGGCTCCACGCCGGCCAGCAGCGTAATCGCCATCGACTGGTGTGTCGTTTCATTCGGTGTATTCGCCACGATCATTACTGCATCGCTCGTCTTCAGTCCTGCCAGCGTCTCCGTCGGCAAGCGCGATAACATCTGCGAAAGGTCCATACCCGTGCGCCCGGCCCGAGCCTGGTCGCTTTCCTCGCCGCCAGCGCCAGCCGGCGGAGCGCCAGCCCCTGCACCTGCGGCACGTCCAGCTCCCGCTCCAGCGCCACGGCCAGCACCCGTTCCAGGGTGCATCCGCATCGCCATCATCTGCGCCATGCGCTCTGGGATCCGTCGAACGTCGCTATTCTCGTTCAGCTTCACTGTCACCACCTTCTTGGTGGCCAGGTCCTTCAGCGTAATCGTCTGCGCCGTCGGATCGATCGCGGTGATCAGTCCCGAGTAGTTCCGAAACCGCCCCGTTAGAATCGCATCCGCCGTAATGCTGGAACCGTCATCCGACTTCGTTCCCCGCACCCGCAACTGATCGCCCGCATGAATCTCAGCCAGCGTTCCCGCCAGCGCATCCTGCGCACGCACCGAATCCGGCGAGTACTTCTTGATCTGCGTCGCAGCGGTCACCTTCACCGTCATCGGCTTCAGCCCATGCGAAATCACAATCGTCCCGCCGGTCGCATCGACACTCTTCACAATTCCGCCGCCGCCGGCAGCCCACGCCGCTTCTTCCTGCTCATGCGTCTCGGCGATAGCCGCCGACTTCATCAGCACAATCCGCCGCGCGTTCAGCGCAGTCCCTGTATCCGTCGCCGATCCGGTCACCAGCACGCGGTCTCCGATTGCCACGTCGCTGATCACCGCAGGCGTCGCGCTCTTCAAATCCTTGCTGCCCGGAGGAATGCTGACAATCTGCGTATCCGAACCCACAGTCACCGTGTACTCCTGGCCCGCCGCGGTCGTCAGCGTCAGACCATCCGCGGCCACCGTCTTCACCGTGCCAAGCGGGTGCGGAGCCGTCTGTGCTCCTGCGAACACCGCGCTCGCCACTGCCAACATCATCGCCGTTATCCAGCGACCGGCTTTCACTTTCGACGCTGCTCGCATCGTTCCAACTCCTGAATTATCTTTTTCGCTAATGCAACAGACGCGACCAATACACAAAGGCTGCAGCCGCCACAAGGGCATCCATCTTGGATACGATTCAGCCCACAAAAAGTTTCTCCCGTGAGCCACACAGGTGCATGAAAATCCAAAAGAATGTTCGTCATGCGACGATTTCAATCTACGGCAGCACGCTGCTCTTCTCTACCGGTAAGTCGAGGTGCGACGGGTACTTCGGCGACGCATAGATCGTCACCGTCTCCGCTTTGTAGGAATCCGCGGGGGCCGACATGATGTTCTCCGTCCATGTCTGCGGGTTCCGGTCGTACAGCGGGAACCAGCTCGACTGCACCTCGACCATCATCCGGTGACCCTTCAGGAACGTGTGGTCCGTTCCATGCAGGCTCCACTTGTACTCCACTACCTCACCGGACTTCACCGGCTGGGGATCCGAAAAGCTGGTGCGATACCGTCCGCGCAGAATTTCCTCCGCCACCATCAACTGGAAGCCGCCTTTGCCCTCCGGAGCATCGTCCGGATACACATCGATCAGCTTCACAATCCAATCGGCGTCCGTGCCGGTCGTCGCGGCGAACAGGTCAGCCTTCACGTCCCCGGTCACGGTCACATCGTGATCCAGTACCGGCGTCTCAAAGTTCGCCAGGTCCTTGCGATCGCTCACAAACCGCTGATCCTCCGCCAGCCACGTCCTCCACGTCGACCCCTGTCCATACGTCGACTGCACCGGCCGATGCCGGAACGGAATCGGGTCCGCCGGATCAGCCACATACGCCGCAGCCTTCCGGTCGTAATCGCCCCTCGGCGCCACGAACGACAGCTTCTTCTCCGGCTCCAGATACGCCCGCTTCACCTCAAAGCCCTGCACCGGAGGCCAGATCGCATACCGATGCCACGCGTTCTCTCCCGTACGGAAGCTCGCCGTGTCTTCAAGATCCCATCCCGGCTTGCCCTTCAGGTAGAACTCAAAGAACGGTGCCTCAAACTTCGTCCGGTAGTACGTCCCGGTCTTCTCTCCGCCAAAGCTGATCTGCCCAAACTTCCCACCCAGCGTCTCCGCCGGTCCACGAGCCCATCCACCGTGGTTCCACGGCCCCAGCACCATGAATACCTTGTGCTGCGCGTCGCCGGCCTTCTCATGCGGACGCAGCGCAGCGTACTCCGCCTGCGTCCCCCACATATCTTCCTGGTCCCAATACCCGCCGACTTCCAGCGTAGGAACCTCCGGCCGATTGAGATGCCACTCCACACCCATGTCATGCCAGAACTTCCCATACGCCGGCTGGCTCAAAAACGCCTTCGCGGTCGGCAGCTCCGTCATCTTCGCGGCCGCAGCCGCTCCGGCAAAGTTCACATGCTTCAAAAAGAAGTCGTACTGTTCTTCCTTCGAATCCACAGTCCCATCGGTCTTCTGCGCCTCGAGCTCCTGCACATAATCAAAGCCGTACGTCTCGCGAAACGCTCCGTTATGGAAGAAGTCATCGCCCAGCCAGATATCGGTCATCGGCGCCTGCGGGCTGATCGCCTTCACCGCTGGATGCGCATCAATGCCCGCCATCATCGCCAGGAATCCCGGATAGCTGATCCCCAGCACGCCCACCTTGCCCGAGTTGTTCTTCTCGTTCTTCAGCAGCCAGTCGATCGTGTCGCGCGTGTCGGTCGTCTCATCCACATCCTTCTTCGTCTTGTGTTCCACCACCGGACGATTCATCACAAACGTGCCCTCGGACTTGTAACGCCCGCGGATGTCCTGCTGCACGAAGATGTATCCACTCGCGGCCAGCTCCGGCTTGCCTCGCACCACGCCTTCGGGCGACGCTCCATCGACGCCATACGGCGTCCGCGACATCAGAATCGGCAACGCCGGTCCACTCGTCTCGCTTCCGACCGGCCGCAAAATCACCGTATGCAGCTGCACACCATCGCGCACCGGAATCATCGCCTCGGTCCGCTCATACGCTGGTCCGTTGTAATCCGAAGAAGCTTTCGCTGTCCGCTGTGCGGTGACAGTGCCCCCGGCGATCATCAACGCAACCCCGAGCACAGCTATCTTCGTTCGAGCAATCTGCATTTTTCGATCCATCCCGTTCGTCAATTTTGAAAACTCACCACTCACCACGGACATACTCCGCCGCCGTAATGATGCGCGTTGCTTCATAGGAGCCCAGGACTAAAAGGTCATTATCCCCTGACACAAGAACGTCTGCCCCGGCCCGCTCTGCACACTCGAGAAACATATTGTCGGCCGGATCACGGCAGATCTTCACCGTGTGCTGCAACTCAACTTTCCGCGAACGGAGGAACATCCTGGTCAGCTCGGCCGCCGCACGATCCGGCTCCCACCGAAACTTAACCACGAGAATCCGAACCAGTTCGCTTTCGGTCTCTCGGCTGGTAACCAGAACATCTTGCTCAACCGCTTTCTGCAACGCCTGCGTCGGTATACCCCGTCCGCGAGCAAATACCAGGGCCGACACACAGACATTCGTGTCGAACACAGCAATGGCCATCTATTTCGATGACGGCTCCGCCGCCTCTTCACGTACTTCGCGAATCAGGCGCGGAATATCTACTTCGGTGTATCCCGGATTGCGGCTCCTTGAATACTCCCCTACAGCCGCCAGCCAATCGCGCACCGAGCGGCCATCGTAGGTTTCAAGCGCCTGCACCACCAACTCGTTCAACGACCGCCCGTCCCGGGCTGCCAGTTCCTCAGCTCTTCGTGCAGTCTCCGCAGGGAGGCTGATCGTATACGTCCGGCTTGTTTCCGCAACGGCCATATCGAAATCATCCCTCCCCACGCCAACAAACGCAAGCTCTACTGCCCCGTCATGTTCCCTTCAGGACTCGTCGCACACTCCCATCCATTGCGCCCATGCGCTCCATCGCAGAACGGACGCTTCTCACTCATCCCGCAGCGGCAAAGGCTGATCGCGGGCTTACCCGTCAGGTCCCAGGTCTTGCCATCCGCATCCTGCAAAATGATGTGGCCTTCCACACGCAGCGGCCCATTGGGACGCACTGTAATCTTTACCGGTTCTTCTGCCATCTCTTTCACCTCGATCGAAGTATCAGGATAGCAGCCGGCCCTCAATCCAGTTCGACCATCACATCATCCACATAGCAGTAGCCCCAGCTCTCGCCCGGCTCCACGCTACGCATCACAGCATGCTTGCTGGTGTGAAAATGCTTCGTCGCATGCTTGTTCTTCGACGAGTCGCAGCAACCCACATGCCCGCAAACCAGGCACTCCCGCAGATGCACCCACGTGTCGCCCATCGCGATGCACTCCGGGCAGCCCTTCTTGTAGCTCGCCGCAGCCGACGGAACCGGCTTCAGCCCTTCAAAGTGGTGACACGCCATCGCTCCCTCACTTCCCGCTTCTTCAGCGCTTCCTACTGCACGCCAAACCCGGCGCGTTTCAAGCCTGCACCGCCGCCAGGCACTCCTGCTGCGCCTTCAACAGCTCGCGAATCCCCATCTCTGCCACATCCAGCATCTCGTTCAACTGCGCGCGTGAGTACGTGCCCTTCTCCGCCGTCGCCTGCGTCTCTACCAGGCCGCCATCACTCGTCATCACCACATTCATATCCACCTCAGCGCGCGAGTCCTCCTCATACGCCAGGTCCAGCAGCACGCGTCCATCCACAACACCAACGCTGGTTGCAGCCACCATCTGCTTCAGCGGGCTCTGCTTCAGCGTTCCCGCAGCCTGCAGTTTGCCCAGCGCGATCGCCAGCGCCGTGCACGCTCCTGTGATCGCCGCCGTCCGCGTCCCACCGTCCGCCTGCAGTACATCGCAGTCCAGAATGACAGTTCGTTCACCAAGTAGTCGCATGTCGACTATTGAGCGTAAGCTCCTTCCGATGAGGCGTTGAATCTCATGCGTACGTCCGCCAATCTTGCCTTTTTCCGCTTCGCGAGGACTCCGCGTCAGCGTCGCCCGCGGCAGCATTCCGTACTCCGCCGTCACCCATCCTCGCCCGGAGTTCCGCATCCATCCGGGGACACCACTCTCCACCGTCGCATTGCACAGCACCCGCGTGTATCCCACCTCAATCAGCACCGAGCCCTCCGCCGTCCCCACAAAACCCGGCGTCAGCCGCAGTACACGAGCCTCCGTGGCACTGCGCCCACCACTACGAAACAACCCCTCCGCAACCAATCCTTCAACGTTCAAAATGAACCATCCTTTTCCTTGTCCAAAGTCCATTATAGGAACCCGATATGAGCTCACCGCATCTCGTATCCCGATTCTGCTCCATGGCTTGTCCCGATTTCGCTCCACGATGCTTTACAGTCCCGAATCACAACACTGTGCGCTACAGAACAGAGATCGATGCCAGAAAACGTTCCTAAACGGGAATTTTGGGTCGAAAGAGGAATTCGCCATAAGTACATGATTAGCAGTACGATACCTTTTTTCGGGCCCCAGGCTATTCCCATATGCGAACTAAGTTGAAAAATCGTTACACCGACACATCAGGCCATTAACCCTTTCCCTAGTATAAGTTAGGTCAAGCATCCCAGTTTGGTACCCAAAGTGATTACAGTAACGATCAGTGTCACCCAAAAAACGTTCCGGCACCTCAGAACCTGAGGCCGTCGTGTCTGGTCGAAATGGCCAAACAGCTGGCAAATCCCAGCTCGAAAGAGACTTACCATGCAGGCTCTACCGCAGAGTTCTTCAGCCGCACGGACTTCATCGCCGCTTTCTTCGCCGGACCCTACCAGGGCCGATCCAACCGTTCCGCTCACGGCCAGGGAAAATGCCTGTCCGGTGGCAGACTCCGCCGGCCTCGCGCACGACGCCGGCAATCTCCTCGGAGGCCTTCGCCTCTACTGCGATCTGCTCGACCGCCCCGGTGTCCTCAGCCCCCAGCATCGCCACTACGCCAGCGAGCTTCGAGTGATCGCCGAACGCAGCACCAGGCTTCTCGAACGCCTGCTCGCCAGCTTTGATCACGAGCGGATGATCGCCAACAGCGACACCACCCCGGAATCCAGGCCAACGGGCGCGCTCAGTCGGCGCTCCGCTTTGGAGTCCAATGATCCCGCCGTCGCTCTGCATGAGCTAGCCCCTCTGCTCAGCCGCATGGTCGATCTCAATACTACGGTCGAGGTTCAGGCTCCAGCATCGCTGCCTTCGTGGGCGTTCGCCGCGCCGTTGCTCACAACAGAAATCCTCGAGCGCATCGTCGTCAACCTGGTCTGCAACGCCGCCAAGGCGCTCGCCGTGGCCCAGCGGCCCGGTCTGATCCGTATCGTTCTGCACCCATCGTCCACCGGCCTTCGATTGCAGATCCAGGACGACGGCCCGGGGCTCGCACCAGGCATCGCTCAATCCTTTCTCGCGCCGTCGCCAGCGCCCACCGAGCGAGGCCTCGGCCATCGCATCGTCCACGAACTCACCCAGGCCACCGGAGGCGTGCTCAGCATCGACTCCATCTCCGGTCTCGGTACCGTCTTCACTCTCCAGTGGACACAACCCGTCCTCGCGGAAGCCCCGGTCGTTGAGCCGGTTGCCGTCAACCCCACTCCTACCGCCAGCCTCCACCGATCCGGCGCTCGCACCAGGACGGCTCCCCAGGCGAGCCAGGAAGATTTGGTGCGTGCATGCTGACCGGGAAAACTTCCGTGCAGTCCCTCGATAACCGCCAGGCCGAGCCCAACGACAGCTCTCAACCCCACTCGCACCTCGTTCCTCCGCGTTCCTCCCTCAATCTCCCCCAACGGAGTCCAGCAGCCCCTGGAGCATCTGCCCCAGCTCCACGTCCTCGTCGTCGACGACGACCCACCCGTCCGCAACGCCTGTGCGGAGATTGCCGTCAGCCTCGGCTACGCCGCCCAGGTCGCAGAGTCCATCTCTGCCGCCCGAGCCGCGCTCACCCGCGCTCCAATCGATCTCGTGCTCCTCGACCTCAAACTCCCCGGAGGCAACGGCCTCTCCCTGCTGGAGGAGATTCGTACCCGGCATCCCGAGACCATCGTCGTCGTCATGACCGCGTTTGCCACCGTCGGCTCTGCCGTTGAAGCCATGCGCATCGGCGCCGGTGATTACCTCACCAAGCCCTTCACCCTCGAAGAGGTGTCCGGTGTGCTCGAGCGCGCCAGCCAGCGCCGCACCTTCGACCTGGAATCCCGCAGCCTGCGCGAGAGAATCCGCACCGGCAAGGGAATGGGCAACCTCATCGGCCGCTCGCCGGCTATGGAGAAGCTCTACCGCATCCTCTCCAAGGTCGCCAACACCACGCATCCCGTGCTCATTCTCGGCGAGTCAGGCGTCGGCAAGGAGCTCGTCGCGCGCTCCATCCACGTCAACGGCCCCAACGCCACCAAGCCCTTCATTCCCGTGGACTGCGGCTCGCTCGTACCCACCCTGATCGAAAGCGAGCTCTTCGGCCACGTCAAAGGAGCCTTCACCGGAGCCAGCCGCGCCAAGACCGGCCTGCTCGCCGCAGCCGAAGGTGGAACCGTCTTCCTCGACGAGATCGGTGAGCTCCCGCTCGATCTGCAGGCCAAGTTGCTGCGCGCTCTGCAGGAGAAGGAAATTCGTCCGGTCGGCGCAACCCACGCCGTTCCCATCGCCGCCCGCATCCTCGCGGCCACCAATCGCGACCTCAGCTCCATGGTCGAGAACGGCCGCTTCCGCAAGGACCTCTACTTCCGCCTCAACGTCGTGAACCTGCGCATCCCTCCGCTGCGCGAGCGCAAGACCGACATCCCTCTGCTCGCCGCCCATGTCCTCGAACAGATGCAGCGCGAGACCGGCATCATCTACAGCTTCTCAGACGACGCCTTGCACCTCATCATGAACTACGACTGGCCCGGCAATGTCCGCGAGCTCGAAAACGCCATCGAACGCGCCTGCGCGCTCTCCAGCGGTCCCATTCTCCATCTGGCCGACTTCCCCACCCAGGTGCAGGACTACCACTCCCAGAACAGCGCGGCGTCAGCCGCAGCGCATCTCTCCGACACCGAGCCCACCCTCAATCTGCCTGTGCTCTCCATCGCCGAACTTGAAAAGCAAGCCATCCTCAACACCATCCGCCAACTCAAGGGTGACAAACTCATGGCGGCCAAGCTGCTGGGCATCGGCAAAACCACGCTCTACCGCAAGCTAAAGGAGTACGGCCTCAGCGGGGACTCCAGCCTCCTCTAAGATCCTTCGTTCCCTAGTCGCTCTTCACCCGCTCTTCAGAGGTCACCATGTCCAGGACCATCCTCATCATTGCTCCCGAAACAGCAGCCGTTCCCGTCGCCGACGCCCTGCGCCGCGACTTCGACGCCACCGTGGAAGTCGCCACCAATCGCCGCACGGGCCTCGCCGCCCTGCGCCGTAATGAATACTCGCTAGTCCTGCTCGAAGAGAACCTCGCCGCCGCCGATCCGGAAGCAACCGATCTGCTCTACCAGAACGCTGTCGGTGCTCCAATCCTCGAGATCAACTTCGTCATCTCCAGTGCCACACGCATCGTTCGCCAGGCCCGCGCCGCCATCGCCCGCAGCCTTCACGATCAGGCCCAGGCCCGCGCCTCGGTCACGGCTTCGCTCCAATCCGAACTCAGCGCTTCACTCGCCGGCATCCTGCTTGAATCCCAACTCGCTCTGCGCGCCGCCCAGCCTGAGCAGGCACCCAAGTTGCGATACCTCGTCGAGCTCGCCGGCGACCTCCGCAACCGCCTCCGCACCACGGCCTGACTGACCGCCTTCGCACCCGCACAAACACCATCCGCATCCGCTCTGCGCGCTGATCGCCCGATATCGCACAACTGTGCGTTCATCGGTCCGCAGGGCTGCGCGACGTTCTTTCCGCTATGTACAATCGCAACCGGGTTCCTGCGCCAGAGGGCGCGCATCCTAACCAAAACAGGGGGAAATGCATGAAGCTCACTCCAGGAAAACTCGCTGGTCTCAAGGCTGTATCCGACCCGCGCGACATAATCGCTGCCGCTGCCATGGATCAGCGCGGAAGCCTGCAAAAGTACATCGGTGCAGCCCGCGGCGGCACCGCCACCGGCAAGGATCTTGAAGACTTCAAACGGCTCGTCACCGAAGTCCTCACCCAGCACGCCTCCGCCGTTCTCCTGGATCCCGAGTTCGGCCTCCCCGCCAGCCATCACCGCAACGGCAAGGGTCTTCTGCTCGCCTACGAGAAGACCGGCTACGACGCCGCCACGCCCGGTCGTCTGCCTGACCTGCTCGATCTCTGGAGCGTCCGCCGCCTCAAGGAAGCCGGCGCCGACTGCCTCAAAATCCTGCTCTACTACACGCCGTTTGAAGACCAGCGAGCCAACGACATCAAGCACGCCTGGGTCGAGCGCATCGGCGACGAGTGCAAATCCATCGATATCCCCTTCTTCCTCGAACTCGTCGGCTACGACGCCGAGGGCCTCGATGAGAAGTCGGTCGAGTACGCCCGCCGCAAGCCCGCCGTCATCAACGGCGGCATGATCGAGTACTCCAAGCCCCGCTACAACGTCGACGTCCTCAAGGTCGAAGTCCCCATCGCCATCGAGTGCGTCGAAGGCACCAAGGCCTTCAAGGGCGCCAGCGCCTACACCCGCGCCGAAGCCCTGCAGATCTTCCGCGACTCCGCCGCCACCACCAATCTCCCCTTCATCTATCTCTCCGCCGGAGTCTCGAATCCCGTCTTCATCGAAACCCTCGAGCTCGCCGGCGAATCCGGTGCCCCGTTCAACGGCGTCCTCTGCGGCCGCGCCACCTGGAAAGACGGCATCCCCATCTTCGCCACCAAGGGCGAAGCCGCCTTCCGCGACTGGCTCAACACCACCGGCGTCGAGAACATCGAAAACGTCAACAAGGCCCTCGCGGCCGCAACCCCGTGGACCAACAAGGTCGACCTCAGCTAAGCGCCACCGTCAGCGAAGCACCACCGCTGCCGTTGTTCTTGCTTTTCTGGTTGTCATCCTCGGAGAGGACCTGCTGTTCAAAAGGCTCG
>JAZKBC010000106.1:0-6165 GCA_040388825.1 Acidobacteriota bacterium
ACCCAATGTGGCGGTTTCGTATCCGGCGGCGATTGCGGTGGTGGGCGGAGCGAGCGAGAAGCTGCTGGTGGCGGAGAATCTGGCGGACTCGGTTGCGTTGATGGATGCGAAGACGGGTTTGATTGAGAAGACGTTCGATCTATCGGAGAGCAATGCGGTTCCGGGAACGTATCCGATTGCGCTGGCGGTGACGAAGGATGGCAGGCGCGCGTTTGTGGCGCTTTGGAACGCGAGCGAAGTGGTGGAGCTGGATCTTGCGAAGGGATCGATTGCGCGGAGGGTGTCGCTGCTGAAGCCGACGTCGCCGATTGCTCCGGGAACGCATCCTTGTGCGCTGTTGCTGGATGAACGCGATGGGATGCTGTATGTGGCGCTGTCGAACCGCGATGCGGTGGCGGCGGTGAATGTGGGCAAGAAAGATTCGCCGGAGTTGGAAGCGAAGGGATACTTCGACACACGGCTGCCCGGGCAGAGCTACTTTGGAGCGGAGCCGAATGCGCTGGCGATGAATGCGGATGGGTCGCGGTTGTATGCGGCGAACCTGGGTTCGGATGCGGTGGCGGTGCTGGATCCGCACAAGCTGAAGAGCATGGCGAAGGCCAAGGGCATGGTGGAGCCGGTGGGCTTTGTGCCTACTGAGTGGATGCCGATTGCGCTGGCTTCGAGCGGCGGTAAGCTCTATGTCGCGAGCGATAAGGGCAAAGGGACCGGGCCAAACAATTTTCCGCAGCGCCAGCCTTCGAAGGCTGCGAAGCGGCCGTTCACGTATAACCCGACGCTGCTGTATGGGTCGATTGCGGTGCTGGATGAGGCGGGGATTGAGCCTGGCCTGAAGGCTTCTACCGAGGAAGGGCTGGAGTCGAACCGGATGGAAGCGGCGCAGGCAAAGATCCAGTTTGCCGCGGGCGGTGACCGGATCAAGCATGTGATTTACATCATCAAGGAGAACCGGACGTACGATCAGATCTTTGGCGACCTGGAGAAGAACGGTAAGCCGGTGGGCAACGGCGATGCTTCGCTGACGATGTATGGCGAGAAGATTACGCCGAACCAGCATGCGCTGGTGCTGCAGTTCGGCGTGCTGGATAATTTCTTCGACTCGGCTGAGGTTTCAGGCGATGGGCATGTGTGGTCGACGGCGGCGATCGGGACGGACTATCTCGAGAAGACGTGGCAGAGCAACTACTCGCGGCAGCAGCGAACATATGACTACGAAGGCGTGGTGGCGAATGGGTATCCGCTGCTGCAGCATATTCCGGATGTGAATGAGCCGCAGAGCCGCTACATCTGGTCGGATATGGTGGCGCATGGCAAGAGCGTGTATCACTTTGCGGAGTACATCTCGTCGATCTTCTGCAATGAAAAGGGCGCGGCGAAGTTGAAGTCGGCACAGGCGGCGGATCCGACGAAGGGAGCGATGAGCGGTGGGGAGATGGCGTGCGCATCGCCGGTGATTCGGCCGGGGGAGGACATTCCCGCGGTGTGGGGCGGAGGCAAGAACATATGGCCGTGGGCGATTCCGCGGCTGGCGGCGAATATTCCGACGAAGCCGGAGCTGGTGGGGCATTTTGCGAAGGACTACCCGGACTTCAATCTGAGGATTCCGGATCAACTGCGGGTGAATGTGTTCCTGGCGCAGTTTGAGAAGTGGAAGAAGGCTCGCGAGCACGGCAACGACGAGATGCCGAACTTCATGATGCTGCGGCTGCCGAATGACCATACGTCGGGAACGACTCCGGGTGGGCCTACGCCGTCGTCACTGGTCGCCGACAATGATCTCGCGATCGGTCGCGCGGTGGATGCCGTCTCGCACTCGGCTTACTGGGACGATACGGCGTTCTTCATCCTGGAAGACGATGCACAGAACGGAGCGGATCATGTGGACGCGCATCGGTCGCTGGGGATCGTGATCAGCAAGTATGCTCCGCATCCGAAGGCGGGGGAGGCGGCGGTGGTGGACAGCACGTTCTACTCGACCGTGAGCATGCTGCGGACGATGGAGGCGCTGATTGGGGTTCCGCCGATGAACAACAACGATGCGTTCTCGTCGCTGATGGCACCGCTGTTTACGGGGCCGGGGGATCAACCGGCGTACAAGGCGAACTATGTGAACCAGATGAACGGGCTGATCTATACAGCGAACAAGAAAGGTGCGCCGGGGTTTGAAGCGTCGATGAAGATGGACTTCACACACGCTGACCGGGCGGATACTTACAAGTTGAACCTGATCTTGTGGGAGGATGCGAAGGGCAAGACGCCGCCACCGGCGATGTTGCTGGTCAAGCATCCGAAGACGAAGGATGATGACGACGATTAGGACAGATGCTGGCGGCACGGCTGAGGCCGTGCCGCCAGTTCCACAACCGGTTATGGCGACGGAGGCGTTCCCGGCGGCAAGCCACCCGATTCCGCGGTTGGCGGGAAGGGAAAAACCGGGTCCCACATGGGAATGATTTTGACTATTCTGAGATTGGCTTTTCTCTGAACGGCGTCGGATGTGTGGAGTTGGCTGGTGGACATCTCATCCCCCCATTCGACGCTTCCAGTGCCCGGATGCCAGACTCCGCAGATTTTGCTTCCGTCCAGTGTGTCCGCGTCGATGAGCCTTAGACCGTTGCTGGTGTGGGTTGCGTCGGTGGCTTTGAAGTCCTGGGGGTACTGGGGCGAAGTCCATTTGCCACCTGAGCCGGGGCGCCAAAGCCCGACTCTGTTCCCGTCGTTCTGGGTGCGGAGGCAAAGCAACTCGAGACCCTGACCGCGGAAGGTTGCGTCATGATCCAACAACTGCTGGTGGGTCATGCTGTCGCGGAACTCCTGAGCACCCGATCCCGACCGCCAGGTGGCGGTGAAGCGGCTGTGCTGGATGTCGCCGATGTCTCCATCAGTTATGACGCCGATGATGGGATTGACCATTTGCAGGTCAACCAGGCGGAAACCTTTCTTGACCATGTCAGCGTTGTGCGCCAGGAACGCGGTATGTGAGAATCCGACGACCCATGGGGCATGCCCGGTGCCGGGCAGCCAGACGGCTGCGAAAAGTTCGGTGAGTTGGTGGCGCAAGCAGACGAGTGCAAGGCCGGCCGCACGATTGGCTACGTCCCTTGCTTTGAATTCGGCCAGAGTCATATCGGTTTTCCAATCGCCATTGGACTCCGGCCGCCAGATTGCCATGAATGCCATATACGTGTCTCCTGATCTCCGCCAAAGTGGTGGAGACTCGTTGGGGTTCTCACCTTAGTGATGGAACGCAGCTTAGGCCCTGTGACGTTCGTGTGCCCGGTTGTCGAAGACGACTGGAGCCGAACGTATCGCACTACTTACTCAGTAGCCGAAGGCCGGCAGTTATTGGAGGCGATTTGAAATTAAGTCGATGAAGTTCAATCGATCAACAGTGCAATAAAGAATCGCCGCTCGATGGTAATAACCGAGCGGCGATTCTTTCTGCGGGTTGTGTGTGCTGTTGTGCGATGGGACCAAAGGAGTGCGGCGACGCCTGAGAGGGATTCAGGCGCCGACCGCGACTCCAGCTTGAGCTGCGACGGCCTGGCGGGGAGGCGGTTCGTAGCTGCAGAAGGGATCGCTGGCGAGCGGGTCGCCAGTGGCTCCGAAGG
Source organism: Acidobacteriota bacterium (assembly GCA_040388825.1). Taxonomy (GTDB): domain Bacteria; phylum Acidobacteriota; class Terriglobia; order Terriglobales; family Acidobacteriaceae; genus Granulicella. The sequence goes on from JAZKBC010000106.1 coordinate 3,612, forward strand.
CGCGAGCGCGGGAGCCTCCGCAGATGGCGTTGTAGCTGCAGCGGCCGCACTTGCCGCGGAACTCGCTGGGCGTGTGCAGCGATTGGAAGATGGGTGAGCTGCGATAGATAGTGGCGAGGTCGCCGGTGCGGATGTTGCCGGCGGCGAGAGGAAGGAAGCCGGCGGGGCAGACGTCGCCCTGCTGGCCGACGAAGACGATGCCATGGCCGTCGCGAATGCCGAAGCCGCGGTAGACGGGAGTGCGTGCGATCTCGGCGGCGGTGCGGCCCTGTTCGCGCATGCGGTCGAGTGCAATGCGGCGGAAGGACGGGGCTTCGGTGGTCTTGATGGCGAAGGGAGCGATCTGAGAGAGGTCGAAGACCCAGCGCATGAACTCTTCGCCACGCTCGGCGGTGACGGGTTGCAGGACGCGGCCGCGGCCGACTTCGATGAGAAAGTAGAGGCTCCAGCGCATGACTTTCTCGCGCTTGAGAAGCTGGTAGACGGCGGGCATGTCGTCGATGGTTTCGGCGGAGACGAGCGTGTTGACCTGGACGGGAATGTTGAGCTGGGCGGCGTGGCGAAGGGCCTGTAGCGTGGTGTCGTAGCAGCCTTTGACGTTGCGAATGCCTTCGTGGCGCTCTGCCGTGGAGCCGTCGAGCGAAAGACCGAAGCTGTCGATGCCGTGGTCTTTGAGCTTCGCCATGACTTCAAAGGTGAGCTTGGTGGTGGCCGCGGGTGTGATGGAGGTGGCGATGCCGAGGGAGCGGGCTTCGTCGATGAGGTCGAAGAGGTCGGGGCGCTCGAGAGGATCGCCGCCGGTGAGGATGAGGTGCGGGAGGGGCTTGTCGAAGCTGGCGATCTGGTGAAGCAGACGGCTGCTCTCTTCGCGATTGAGCTGATCGGGAGCGGCGTTGGAGCAGGCTTCGGCGCGGCAGTGACGGCAGGCGAGACCGCAGGCCTGGGTCATCTCCCAGTAGACGATGAGCGGATTGCGCGAGTAGTCGTGCGCGGTGGAGTCGGCGCGATGGGCGTGTGGGTGGCTGGGTGCGGTGATGGTGCGGATGTCAATGTTCGGCATGGTGCGTTCCCTCTGGTTACAACTTTGTTTCAAGCGGTGATGAGTGATTCGTGGCCGTGATAGTGAGCGCGGGCTTCGGCGGTGGCAATGCGCAGGGCTGTGACTTTTGCTTGCTGCACGCAGTCGGGGATGCCGGCGCCGTGATAGGCGGCTCCGGTGAGATGGAGACCGGGATGCACGGCGGCGAGGGCTTCGATTTCGGTGATGAGGTCCTGGTGGCCGACTTCGTACTGCGGATTGGCGTTGCGCCAGCGGAAGGCTTTGGCGAGCACGGGGATTGCGGTGAGGCCGAGGATGTCGCGGAGTTCTTCGCGAGCGAGCTCGATGAGTGCGCCTTCGTCCTGGTCAGCGAGCTTTTCGTTGAGGGCTCCACCGATGAAGACGCGGAGGAGAACACAGTCGTTGGGTGCGCGGTGCGTGAACTTGGTGGAAGACCAGGTGCAGGCGTTGATGCGGCGACCCTCAGTATTCGGGACGAGGAAGCCGAGGCCTTTGAGCGGGCAGTTGAGCTCGTCGCGACGGAAGGCGAGTGAGACGGTGGCGGTGGAGACGTAAGGGATGTCGCGGAGACGCGCAGCGAGAAGCGGAGCGATGGGCTCGACGATGTTCGCGCTGATGTAGGCCGGAGTGGCGAGGACGATGTGATCGGCGGGCAGCGTGTTGCCGTTGCCGAGGTGCACAAGGTAGCTGCCGTCCGGTTCGTTGGAGATGAAATCGACGCGGGTGTTGAGGTGGAGCTCGTCAGGACCGAGTGAGGCGGCGAGTGCGTTGGGAAGCTGCTGGAGGCCACCATCGAGCGAGACGAACATGGGCTGCGGCTTGGGTGTGGGGGCGAGTGGAGCGGTTGGTTGCGTGGAGATTTTGCGGGCGGTGCGCTTGCGGCTGAACATCGCGAGCGCCAGGGAGCCGTGGGTTTGCTCCATGTCTACGAACATGGGGAAGGTGCTGCGGAGGCTGAGGCGCTCGGGGTCGGCGGCGTGGATGCCGGCCATGAGTGGAGCGGCGATGCGGTCGAGCATCTCGGTGCCGAGGCGGCGGCGAACGAAGCCAGCGAGGCTTTCGTCAGCGCCGTCCTTGCGGGCGGGGATGAAGAGTTCGAGGGCGAGACGCAGTTTGCCGATCCAGGAGATGAGGCGCGAGCGCATGAAGGGAAGGATCATGGTGGGGGCCATGAGCATCATGCCTTCGGGCATGGGATGCATGCGGCCACCGCTGTAGATATAGGTGGAGGGGCGCTCTTTGCTGTTGGAGGGGATGAGCTGACTGGTGAGACCGAGGTCGCGGCAGAGCTCCTGCGTGGAGGCTTTCTGTCCGAGAAAGCTGTCGGGTCCAGCTTCGATGACGAAGCCGTCTTCACTTTCGGAGAGGATTTTGCCGCCGACGCGGGAGGCGGACTCGAGTAGCGCTACGGTGTCGTTGCGATGTGCGTCGCGGCGCAGATAGAACGCGGTAGCGAGGCCGGTGATGCCTCCGCCGATGATGACCGTTCTGTTA
>JAZKBC010000106.1:6191-14597 GCA_040388825.1 Acidobacteriota bacterium
TCGTCCTCTGGGCTGCGTTGCGGGGAGTGAGTGTTCGCCAGCAGCCGATTCGTCAACGGAGACAAGGTTATCGGGGCGGGGAAGTTAGCGGTGTGATACTCGTCACGCGTTGTTTGAGGGGACACCGCGCAGAATTGCTGTAGGGTCGAGCCGGGATCCGACACGCGTTTGCACAACGCAAAAGGAATTACAAAATTCATACGGTCGATGACCCTTCAACGGGTGGAGCATGAGTGTATGCGCGAAGAATGCACGATCATTCAAGGTGGTATGGGGGTTGGAGTTTCTAACTGGAAGCTGGCACACACGGTGTCCGCGGCCGGACAACTGGGTGTGGTGTCAGGCACAGCGCTGGATCAGGTAGTGGCACGGCGGCTGCAGGATGGCGACGTCGATGGAGCCATGCGGCGGGCGATTGCGGCGTTTCCGTTTCGAGCGCTTGCCGAGCGTGTGTTGGCGAAGTACTTCATTGAGGGTGGCAAGGCCGAGGGTGCACCTTATATGACGATCGGGTCGCACGCGAAAGACACGCCGCGTGATGTGCTGGAGCTTTGTGTGGTGGGGAACTTTGCGGAGGTGTGGCTCGCGAAAGAGGGGCATGAGAACCCGGTGGGGATCAATTACCTGGAGAAGATTCAGGCGGCGCTGCTTCCGAGTACCTATGGAGCGATGCTTGCGGGCGTTGACTATGTGCTGATGGGCGCAGGGATTCCGCTGAAGTATCCGGGTGTGCTGGATTGCTTTGCGCAGCATAAGGTCGCGACCTATAGCCTGCATGTGACTGGAGCTACGGAGAACGACGACACGGAGATGCGGTTCGATCCGGCGGAGTTTGCGGAGTGTGAGCTGCCGGCGTTGAAGCGGCCGAAGTTTCTGGCGATTGTTTCGTCGAACACGCTGGCGACGACGATGGTGAAGAAGGCCAATGGGCGTGTGGATGGGCTGGTGGTTGAGATGCGTACCGCGGGTGGGCACAATGCTCCGCCGCGTGGACGGCTGCAGTTGAGCGAGATTGGCGAGCCGGTGTATGGCGAGCGCGATGCCGTGGATGTGCCGAAGCTGAAGGAGCTGGGTGTGCCGTTCTGGCTGGCGGGTGGCTATGGGCACGCGGAGAAGTTGCGCGAGGCGCTGGCGCTGGGTGCGGCGGGCGTGCAGGTGGGAACGGCGTTTGAGTTTGCGAATGAGTCAGGGCTGCGCGACGACTACAAGAAGGCGCTGCTGGAGAAGGTGGTGGCGCATACGGCGCGCGTGTTTACCGATCCGCTGGCCTCGCCGACGGGGTTTCCGTTCAAGGTGGCGCAGTTGGAAGGGACGGCTTCGGAAGAGAGTGTTTATGAGGCTCGGCCGCGGATTTGTAACCTCGGATTTTTGCGGGAGTCGTATCGCACGGATGCGGGTGAGATTGGCTATCGGTGCCCGGCTGAGCCGGTGACGCTGTATGTGTCGAAGGGCGGCAAGGTGGAGGATGCGGAGGGGCGCAAGTGTATCTGCAATGCACTGCTGGCGAACGTGGGGCTGGCGCAGGTGCTGCCTGGGCGGCGAGTCGAACCGGGCATGGTGACTGCGGGCGATGACCTGGAAACAATTGCGGAGTTTCTGCGCGAGGGTGAGACGAGTTATAGCGCGCTGGATGTGATCGCTGAGATTCAGAAGGGTTGCAGCGATGCAGTCGAAGCCGGTGGTGACCGCGAGTTAGTCGCCATCGAGGGCTAAGCGGGGAGTAGCTTGCTGTCCGAGTTGACGTCGAACGATGGGGTTTCGGCGGCGACTGGTTCGGGCGCTTTGAGGCCAAAGAGGCCGATGGTCACTAGGATGAGGATGATGGGTTCGATGGGCTGGCGGTAGTCCATGGAGCTGTGTGTGACGTAGTAGGGGATGGGGAAGACGATCAGAGCGATGAGATATGGCAGCGCTGTTGCGCGGTCGCGACGCCACCACTGCAGCATGCCTCGGACCATGAAGATGGTGAGGAAGATGCAGAAGGGGACGTTGGGGAGGTCCATGGGTTCGTACTTGAGATAGCTCGGCTGGAAGGACCAGTAGCCGGTCCAGAAGCGCACGATGCGGCGCAGGGATGCGATTGCGAAGAAGCCGGGGTGGTGGTGGATGAAGTCGATTGAGAGCTGGCGCTTGCTGGCCATGTAGGCGGTTTCGCCGAGCTGCTGGTAGTGCTGCATCTCCGATGCGCTGCTGGCGGGATGCGTGAAGGATGAGTTGGAGGCGGTGGCGTCGCCGTTGTTGCCGGCGTAGAACTCGAGCCAGAAGCCGTCGCGGAGGAAGAAGTGTGCGTGCATGACGCGGTCGTTGCGGAGGGTCCACGGAGTGCAGACGAGGATGAAGGATGCGCAGGCGAAGACGGACTTCGTGAACCAGCGGTTACCGGTCTTGTGGAGTTTGAAGATGGCCAACAGGAGAAGGAACGGAAGGAGCGATACGACGGATGGATTGGAGAGGACGGCGAGGCCGTAGAGAAGGCCGAAGTTTGCCCAGGCGATTGTGCTGTGGCGATGGAGTTGCTGGGCGAAGAGCAGGCAAGTGGTGAAGAGCAGCGCGGTGAGAGCGTAATCCCAGACGCGGTCTGCCGAGAAGTAGACGGAGAAGGGATACAGCGCCCAGGCGATGGCGGCTATGCGAGCCGAGCGGGTGTTGATGGCGTTGCGAACGAGGAAGAAGAGTGGGATGCAGGTGAGCGCGGAGCAGAGGCTGTTGAAGCCGAGGACAGCGAAGGCTGCGGCTGAGGTGTAGAGGCCAAACAGCTTGAATGCCGCGGCGATGAGGCAGGGATAGAGCGGAGGCACGAGAGCGGTGGGGCCGGTGATGGGGAGGAAAGGCGAGCTGAACCCCTGGCCGAGATAGAGGCTGCGGGCGGTCCAGCCCATCTCCCAGCTTTCCCAGCCGAAGTTGTTGTCGTGGATGGTGTGGCCGGAGTCGTGGACCGCAAAGAAGACGACGATGAGGCGCAGGGCCAGAGCGAGGAGCACGAGCGCTGTGAGGAAAGCTGGCGTGCTGCGTGCGAGATCGCGAGATGAGGTGTGCAATGTGGTCTTGATGGCGGCTGCTTTCGTGAGGGGTTGTGCGGTTGGCATATTAGTGGGCGAGAGATGTTTGCGGAGCGTAGAGGATGGTTCCGCCGGCTCCGCCGACTGGTGTGTAGTTGCGGAAGATGGCCTGGCTGATGAGGGGGTCGAAGCGTTCGGGGTCGGGAGAGCCGTTGGTGAGGGCGTCGAACTGGATGACGGAGAATTGCTGGCGGCGTAGCTCGTCAATGAGGACGTTGCGGTCGAGCTTGCCGAGGCGGATGAGACGGGTGGCGTTGAAGGGGTCGTAGAGGAAGGGCTTGCCGGCGCTGTAGCACTCGAGCAGGCTCTCGCAGAGAGCAGGGCCGGGGTGGTTGCGGAGGAAGGCGACGTCCTGCTGGAAGGCGCGTTGCTGTTGAGTGAGGTCGCGGAGATCGAGGATCGGGTTGAGATGACCGGCGAGGCCCAGCGGGATGAGTAGCCAGAGGAAGAGGGCTACCTGCGCTATGGGTTGCGGGATGCGGGAGAGCCATGGCGATGCGGCGCGTGGTTCGGCGCTAAGGCCGATGAGGATAACCATCGCGAAGGTGGCGGAGAAGAGCGCGTTGATGCTCACGCCGCTGCCGCCGCTGAAGTAAGAGCCGAGGCTGAAGCTGATGACGAGGAAGATGGAGGCAATGCGACGGCGAGGGTCGTGGCGGAGCTTCCACGCGGTGAATACAGCGACGGCGAATGGAATGAGGAGTGGGCCGAAGTATCCGCCGACCTGGCCTAGCAGCGTGAGGGTGGAGTAGCTGCGGGGCATGAAGAATTCGGCGAGGAAGAAGTGGCCGCCGAAGTGGATGGCGAGCGCGGTGGCGATGGCCGTAAAGGCGGCGCAGCAGAGTGCGAACCAGAGTGCTAGCGGTAGAGAGAGGAAAGCGAGATCGATGAGTGCGGCGGCGGGGAAGTCGATGGGGTTTTGCTTGATGAAGGTTGCGATGATGAAGATCAGAGCGGCTGCGGCGAGGCCGACGATGCGGTGGGAGCTTTCGCGGACACGAATGTAAATGAGGAGACCGAGAAGGAAGAAGACATGGGAGAGAAGCTGTGGGTCGTCCATGCCGACGTAGCAGTCGGCTGCAGCGCAGAACGTTGCCAGACAAAAGCAGCCGGCGAGGAAGCTCATGCGGCGGGAGGCGCCGAGTGCGTGAACGATGGCTGCAACGAGAAAGCTGCACGTGAGAATGCTGAGCAGAGAGACTGCGCGGGCGGTGAAGAGATAGTCGTGCGTGAGGTGATGGAGCTTTGCATATAGATAAAAGGAGATGGGGGGATAGTTGACGGTGGTCCAGCCGTAGCGCACGGGATAGAGAAGCTGATGCGCGACGCGGTCGGCGTTGTAGACGTTCCAGCCTTCGTCATAGTCGACTTCGAGATTAAAGAAGACGCGAGCGAAGGGGACGAATGCGATGTAGAGGGTCAGCAGACAAGCGATGAGGAGAACACGACGTTCGAGAGTGCGGGCGATGGACCGGAGGAATGGAATCAACGATCAACCTCGCAGGGCTCGGAGGTGACGATGGAGGTCGTTCCGTTTTCGTTGATGTAGTCGCTGCGGTCTGCGGCGTTGGTGTTCCAGGTGAAGAAGGTGGACATGGAGTAGTTCCAGACTGAGCTGAGAAGAATGCCGGCGGCTCCGGCGATGTACCACGCGACGTCGGCACGCAGCAGGGCGCGGGCGAAGAGCGCGTTGGACCAGGCGCCGAAGGAGCAGGCGACGCAGAAGGTGGCAAGGCCCGTGACAAGGCGAAGGCCGCGCAGGCTGCGGTCGTGCCAGGTGACGATGTTGTTGAGGAAGAAGTTTTCCGTCATGGCGACGAAGGTGGCGGCGACCTGCGCTTCGATGAAGGGCCAGTGGAAGCCGAGCATGAGCGTGGTGAGGCAGAGGAGATGTGTCGCGATTCCAGCCATGCCGACGAGAGCAAAGGCAGCGACGCGGATGGGGATGAAGCCGTGGGTGAGCTTGTCGATGACGAGGAGGAGGTACTCGACTGCGACGTTGAGGTCGAGCTTGCTCTCGCCGTGGCGGCGATAGCGGAAGGTGTAGCCGACTTCCGCTATGCGGACTGGGCGAGCGGCGGAGGAGAGCATGTCGACGAGAATTTTGAAGCCGCCGCCGTGCAGCTTGCGCACAACGCTATGGAAGAAGCGGCGATCGACGATGAAGAAGCCGCTCATGGGGTCGGAGAGATTGCACTTGCAGATGGCCTGGCTGATGGAGCGGCCGAGGCGGCTGAGACGAACGCGATTACGGCCGAAGGAGCCCATGCTTCCGCCCTGGGCGTTGCGCGTGGCGACGACGACGTCGAGGTGCTCTTCGCGGAGACGCTGGAACATGTGCGGGAGGATGGTCTCGTCGTGCTGCATGTCGGCGTCCATAACGGCGATGGCGTCGGCGGTGGTGGAGAGCATGCCTTCGATGCAGGCCGAGGAGAGACCGCGGCGGCCGATGCGATGCAGGAGGCGGATGCGGGAATCGTGCTGTGCGTAGCGACGAAGGAGAGCGGCGGTGTCGTCGGGGGAGTCATCGTCGACGAAGATTGCTTCCCAGCGGATGCCTTCGAGTGCGGCTTCGAGATGAGCAAGGAACTCCGGAACGTTGTCGCGCTCCATAAACGTTGGCACTACGACGGCAAGATCAACACAAGAGGAAGGGATAGAAGTTGAAGTTTTCCAATTCAATACTGGGGCCGAACTCATCAACATCATCCTCAAAGCTGGTGGGGCGCGAAGGCAGAAAAAGGGTGCAGAAATCCGTGCCATCTGAAAGGCTCAGACGGACATGGCTCTTACGCTCAATATGTACGAACACAGCAACGCAACAGGGCGATGGAGCCGCCCTCCGTTCGTTACTTAGCCGCTTAGACGTGGATCGATGTGGGTCGGTTAACAAGCTTGTGAGGTTGTGCTGTGAAAAATAACGATGCGCCGAAAGGGTTGCTTTCGGCGCATCGCGATCGTGTATCGATATGCAAAGATTTTGTAAAACGAAGTCAGCGCAGGAAGACGCTTAGTTCAGCAGCGGCTGCGCGCAGGGGCGGAAGAAAGCGCGTCTGCATCTCGAGCATTGGCATGCGCGGAGCGTGGCCGCTGAGGTTTACGGTTGCTACCACACGACCGTTGCCCGCGTGTACAGGAACCGCGATGGAGCGGAGGCCGACTTCGAGCTCCTGATCGCAGAGCGCGTAGCCGTTGCGGCGAACGTTGCGCAGAGCGAGGCGCAGCTTTTCCGTGGAGTTGATGGTGCGTGGCGTGTACTGCGTGAGCACAACGTGCGAGAGATAGGACTCGAGCTGATCCTGCGGAAGGTACGCGAGGAGCACGCGGCCCATGCTGGTGCAGAAGGCAGGGAGACGGGAGCCGATGTGGAGGTCGACGCTCATCACTCGCGTGACGGTGGTGCGGGCGATGTAGACGATCTCGTCGCCGTCGAGCGTGGCGACGGAGAAGCTCTCGCCGTAGGTGGCGGACATGCGCTCGAGGATGGGCTGGGCGGCGTTGGCGAGCGTGCTGGACGCGGTGTAGGTGTTGGCCAGCGTGAGCATCTTGGGACGGAGGGAGTAGCGCTGCGCTTCGTCGGCGCCTGCAAAACCGAGCTTGACGAGCGTATAAAGGCAGCGGCGTACAGCGGCACGGGAGAGGCCAGTGCGCAGGCTGAGCTGCGAGATGGTCATCTGCGGCGACTGCGGCGTGAAGGCTTCAATGACGACCAGGCCGCGGGCCAGCGAGGCCATGAAGTTGGGATCGCCGGTGTATTGCTCGAGCGAAACGCCGGGCAGCACTTTGGGAGCGCGGGCTCCGGGAGCGGGATGGGCTGAGGAGATTCCGGCGGCTTTGGCGGAGCGGGCGAGCGTAGCGGCGGGGGCAGAGGGATTGGTAAGCGAGGGAGCAAGGGCGGACAAAACGGAATCCTCCAGATTTGGCGGCGGGATGAAGTGGTGGCCGATTGCCGCTCTCCAGATACGATAAACGCACAAATCCATAGATGGCAAGTTTCTTTCCGGGAGGTAAATTTCACGATCCGTCGAAGGACGATCCAGCATCGAACTCATGTGAGAAACTGACCACGATATGAAGACAACGATTTCGCTGCCCAACGAGTTGAGTGAGAGCCTGCAAACCGCGCAGGTGGAGTGGTTCCAACAAGGGAAGCTGGCCCGTTTATGGGCCAAGGACGCGACCCTGTGGACCAATGACGACGAGAGCAAGTGGCTCGGCTGGCTGGATATTGTGGAGCGCCAGCAGAAGGATCTGGCCGACTTTGCTGCGCTGCGCGAGGACGTGCAGTCGGCGGGGTTTGAGTACTGCCTGCTGCTGGGCATGGGAGGAAGCTCGCTTTGCCCGGAGGTGCTGGCGCTGACGTATGGCAAGCAGGCGGGGTTTCCGGCGCTGCATATTGTGGACTCGACGGACCCGGCGCAGGTGAAGGCCGTGCACGATGCGATTGACCTGACGAAGACGATCGCGATTGTGGCGTCGAAGTCGGGATCTACGCTTGAGCCGAATATTTTGAAGGACTACTTTTTTGAGGCGATGAAGTCGGCGGTGGGTGCGCAGAAGGCTGGGAGCCACTTTATCGCGATCACCGATCCGGGATCGAAGATGGAGCAGGTGGCGAAGGCCGACGGCTTCCGTAAGATTTTTTATGGTGATCCGGCGATCGGCGGACGGTTCTCCGCGCTGTCGAACTTCGGGATTATTCCTGCAACGGTGGCGGGGCTGGATGTGCCGCGGTTTCTGGCTGCGGCGAAGGTTGCTGTCGATGCCTCGCACACCAGCGATGCGGCGACGAATCCGGGTGCGGTGCTGGGGTTGATTCTTGGACTGGCGCACAACACGGGGCGAGACAAGATCACGTTCTTTACGTCGCCGGAGATCTTCGACATGGGCGCGTGGCTGGAGCAGCTGATCGCTGAGTCGACGGGGAAGGTGGGCAAGGGGATTACTCCGGTCGACCGCGAGACGATTGGGTCGCCGGAGGTCTATGGCAAGGATCGCGTGTTTGCGTATGTGCGGCTGAAGTCGGGCGACAACGCGAAGCTCGATGAAGGCGTTGCGGCGCTGGCTGCGGCTGGGCAGCCGGTCGTCACGTTTGAGATTGACGATCTCTATGATCTGCCCGAGCAGATGTTTACGTGGGAGGTTGCGGTTGCGATTGCGGGTTCGGTGATGGACATCAACACGTTCAATCAGCCGGATGTGGAAGCGGCCAAGATTGCTACGCGCGCGCTTACGGATGAGTATGCGAAGACCGGCAAGCTGGCTGAGCATACTTCGCTGGCAACGCAGGATGGGATCAAGGTTTACGCCGACGAGAAGTATGCGGCGGTGCTGGGATCGCACAGTG
>JAZKBC010000106.1:14607-14951 GCA_040388825.1 Acidobacteriota bacterium
AGTGATGTTGAAGGGTATTTGAAGGCGCATCTGGCGCAGATCAAGGCGCACGATTACTTCGCGGCGCTGGCGTTCATCGATATGACGCATGAGCATGAGGCTGTCATCCAGGGCTTCCGGATGCAGGTGCGCGATGCGAAGAAGGTTGCGACGTGCCTTGGGTTTGGGCCGCGGTTTCTGCACTCGACCGGGCAGGACTATAAGGGTGGACCGAACACGGGTGTGTTCCTGCAGATGACGCATGACCATGCAGAGGATGTCACGATTCCGGGCGCGAAGTATACGTTCGGCGTGGTGATCGATGCGCAGGCTGCGGGGGATTTGACGGTGCTGCAGGAGCGCGG
>JAZKBC010000106.1:15066-29733 GCA_040388825.1 Acidobacteriota bacterium
TTAAGGCCACCGCTAATCCGGAAGAACAAATTACCGGGAGGCCGAAGCATCGTTGCGATGCTTCGGCCTCTTGGCGTTAAGGGCGTTGCCGGAGAGCGGCGAGGAAATGGTCGACGGGTTTCGTGTTGATCAGGTCGGCGGCGGTTAACCAGGCGCGGCGGAGTTGGACGATGCCGTGGTCGATCTGATCGAGTTCGGTGGTTACGTGGGCGTCGGTGTTGACGATGAGTTTGCAGCCGAGTTCTTTGGCCTGGCGGAGGTGGAGGTCGCTGAGGTCGGAGCGGGCGGGGGCGGAGTTGTGCTCAACCGCTACACCTAGTTTTGCGGCTACGGGGAGCAACTGTGCGAGGTCGACCTTGTAAGGTTCGCGCTTGAGAACCTTGCGGCCGGTGGGGTGGCCGAGGATGTGGACGTAGGGGTTCTCGGTGGCGCGGATGACGCGGGCGGTGACCTCTTCGGGAGTCTGGTTGAAGCCGGAGTGGACGCTGGCGATGACGATGTCGAGTTGCGCGAGGGTTTCGTCAGTGAGGTCGAGCGTGCCGTCGAGGAGGATGTCGACTTCGACGCCGGCGAGGATGCGGAAGGGCGCAGAGGGCTTGTGGTTTTCGGCGTTGGGTTCGTTGTCCTTGAGGCGCTGCTCGTAGCGGGTCCACTGTGGGCCGCGGTTGGCGGCGAACTCTGCGGCGAGTTTGTCGGACTCGGCGCGGATGCGGGCGGCGTGGGCGAGGGCGCGGGTGTCGTCCATGCCGTTGGTCATGGCGAGGTTCTTGGAGTGGTCGGTGATGGCGATGTACTCGAGGCCGCGGGCGATGGCGGCTTCGGCCATCTCGCGGATGGAGTTGGAGCCGTCGGACTCGGTGGTGTGCATGTGAAGATCGCCGCGGATGTCACTACGAACGATGAGGTGGGGGAGGGTGTGTTTGGCGGCGGCTTCGATCTCGCCGCAGTTCTCGCGGAGTTCAGGCGGGATGTAGTCGAGGTCAAGCGCGTTGTAGATGGCCTTCGCTTTCGGCGGCGACGATGACGTTGTCTTCAAGGCGAAGCAGAGCGTACTCGCTGAGCGTGAGGCCGCGCTTGATGGCGCGCTGGCGGAGAGCTACGTTGTGATGCTTGGAGCCGGTGAAGTATTGCAGGGCAGCGCCGTAGCTTGCCCTGGGGAGAAGGCGGACGTCGACCTGGAGGCCGTTGCGGAGATTGAAGCTGACTTTGTTCTGGCCGCGGGCGATGAGTTTGTCGATGAGCGGGAGTGTGGCGACGTGCTCGACTGCGGCGGAAACAACATCCGCTTCGCAGGCTGGGCCGGTGACGAGCAGGTCTAGGTCGCCGCAGCTCTCGCGGCCACGACGGAGGCTGCCGGCGGGGGTGATCTTGTCGATGCCGGGGAACTGGCGGATGAGCTCGGAGATGCGCTCAGCGTGCTCGCGGGCTACGTCGATGCGGAAGCGGGAGGAGTTGCGGCGATGGTCTTCGATGCCCTTCAACAATTTGTCAGTGAACTTCTGCCCCATGCGCGGGAGCTCGAGCAGGTCGCCGCGTTTGGCGGCCTCTTCGAGGTCGTCGATGTTGGAGATCTGCAGCGCGGAGTAGAGCATCGCCACGGTCTTGGGGCCCATGCCGGGGAGCTTGAGCAGTTCGAGCATGGTGGGCTTGTATTTGGTCAGCAGCTCGTCGCGCAGCGGCATGGTTCCGGTGGCGACAAGCTCGCGGATGTTGGCAGCCATGCCTTTGCCGATGCCGGGGATGGCGAGCAGGGCTTTGGGGTCGGCTTCCGGCGTGGCGAGAGTGGCGAGCTGCGTGGTCTGCTGCTCGACGGCCTCGGCGGCGCGACGGTAGGAGCGGATGCGGAAGGGGTCAGCCGCGTCGATTTCGAGCATCGAGGCGGTTTCATCGAGGAGGCGAGCGAGTGTGATGTTATCCATAGCTTAAGAGCGCGAGGCCCAAAGCCTCGCATCGATTGTAGATGCGCAGCTTTGGGCCTGGTGCAAAAGCGTCCGGTGGCAATGGTGCAAAGTCACACGGAAGCGGTTAACGGTACAGCGAGCATCAAGAGGCTTGCGGTGCAGAAGCCGAGCGGGTTACCTGGTCAGCCTGCGGGCCTTTGGTGCCCTGGATGACGTCGAACTCCACTTCGTCCCCTTCTTTCAGGCTCTTGTAGCCGTCCAGTTGAATGGCGCTGTAGTGAACAAAGACATCTGGGCCGTCTTCACGGCCAAGAAATCCGTACCCCTTCGCGTTGTTGAACCACTTAACGGTCCCTTTGTACTGTGCCATGTCGTTCCCTTTACGTGCGGTCGAGTTGGGTTCCCAAAGTCGGGCAGGGAACTGTTACTGTTACGACGCAAAAAACGGCGAAAAGGATTGTAGGGGTTCGGGGGATATCGGTGAGCACACTTGCTCTAAGTCGCTCAAAGTAGATTCGATATACGACATTAACGCTAAATGCATGACTTAAATGACGATATTTTCAGAATTACGCCGGGCGGGAGCGCTGAGAGGCGTAGAGAAGGACACCTACGAGGGTCTTCCCGTCGAGGATTTTGCCGGCGTGGATGAGGCGCAGGACCTCGGAGAGTGGCGTCATGTGGATAGAAATCTTCTCGTCATCCTCGGGGGTCGCCTCACCGAGGGTGAGGTCTTCGGCCAGCAGGACGTTCATGGCTTCGGAGAGGAAGCCTGGGCTGGCGAAGTAGCGGACGTGGAGCTTCCAGCGTTTGGCGCGGTAGCCGGTTTCTTCGATGAGCTCGCGCTTGCCGCAGGGGATGAGCTTTTCTCCAGGCTCAATGCGGCCCGCGGGGAGCTCGAGCAGGAACTGGTTGGCGGCATGACGCCATTGACGAATGAGCAGGATGTCGGGGTCGGCGGGGTTTTTGGAGCTGTCAACGGCGAGAACGACGACCGAGCCGTTGTGGCGGATGACGTCGCGGCGAGCGGTGACGCCGCCGGGTTCCTGGACCTGATCGGAGGTGACGGTGAAGACATTGCCTTTGAAGACCGTCTTGGAGGAGAGCGTGCGGCCGCGGCCAGAGAGCTTTTTGGCGGGCGCGGGTTCGGCGGCTGTCTTTTGGGCGGCGGCGGTTTTGCCTGGGGCGGACTTCTTTTTCGTGGCCATAGCCAAAGGGTAAACGAGGCGGAAAACTTTGGGTGCATCGGCGGCAGTGGTGGAGCATCCAAAGAGTGACTTTCCCGTGGATGCCTACGGGGAATGCCTGCATCCACAACCGTTGGCAGTGAGAGACTGAAACGAATGAACGCGGAGTGTATTTCGATAGCGGGATTGCCGGGTACGACGGCGCTGTTCCGCGACTATGCGGAGGTCGCGGCCAATGCGGCGGTGGCTGAGCGGTTGCGGCGGTGGTATCCGACGGACCCGTTTTCGATGGAGTGGGCTGAGCGTTCGCCGGTTCTGGACGAAGCGCACCGGGGCAAGCTGGCTGACGCCTTGAAGGCGGAAGCTGTTGGATGTGGAGCGAGCGAAGCGGCGTTCGCGAATATTGAAAAGCTGAGGGCGGGAGCGGCTGCGGTGGTAACGGGTCAGCAGGTGGGCTTGTTTGGTGGACCGCTGCTGACGTTGCTCAAGGCCGCAACGGCCATCCGCAAGGCGCAGGAAGCAACGCGCGTGAGTGGGCGCGAGCATGTTCCGGTGTTTTGGCTGGCGACCGAGGACCATGACTTGGCTGAGGTTGATCAGCTCGCGCTGCTGAAGAAGGCTGAGGTTGAAACGCTGCGGTTGGGTCTGCGCGAAGACAAGCCGCTGCCAGTGGGCGCGCTGGCGCTTGACGGCGGAACGGCTGAAGGCAGAGCGACGCTGGAGGCACAGCTGGAGCGGGCGAGCGAGCTGCTAGCGTGGGCTCCTGCAGCGGAGTGGCTCCGCGAGGCCTATGCGCCCGGACAGACGATGGGCGGCGGGTTCGGACGGCTGCTGGCGAAGGTGTTTGCGGAGTATGGGCTGGTGGTGATCGACGCGGCTTCGCGAGCGTTCCATGCGCTGGGAGCGCGGGCGTTGCGGGCGGGCATTGAGCAGGCGGACGCTCTGGAAGCGGCGCTGCTGGAGCGGACGGCGGAGCTCGAGGGCGCGGGCTATCATGCGCAGGTGTTGATCGCGGCGGGGCATTCGCTGGTGTTTTTGATCGACGCGGAGACGGGGGCTCGTTTGCCTCTGCGGCGAGTGACTGAAGCGGGTGCGAGCCTTTGGAAGGCGGGCACACGGACGTACGAGACGGCGGAACTGCTGGCGATTTTGGAGAGCGAGCCCGAGCGGCTGAGTCCGAATGCGCTGCTGCGGCCGGTGTTTCAGGATTGCGTGCTGCCGACGGCGGCGTATGTCGGCGGGCCGGCGGAGGTGGCGTACTTTGCGCAGTCGGCGGTGGTGTATCAGGCGGTGCTGGGGCGGGTGACGCCCGTGCTGCCGCGGCTCTCGGCGACGCTGATTGAGCCGGCGATTGCGCAGGTGATGGCGACGCACGAAGTGTCGTTGGAGCAGCTTTTCGAGGAAAAGACGGTTGATGCTCTTGCGCTGCGGCTGGGAGCGCGGGCGTTGCCGATTGAGGCCAAGCGGAAGCTTGCCGCGGTCGGCAATGCGATGGAGAAAGAACTGACCGCGCTGGGGGAATACATGAGCGCGATGAGCGATGACCTGGGCAAGAATGCCGAGGTTTCAGCGAGCAAGATGCGCTACCAGATGGACCGGCTGCGAAGGATGGCGGCGCAGTTCGAGGTGCAGAAGGAGACGTCGCTGAAGAAGCATGCGACGGCGATCATGCTGAACCTGTTTCCCGCAGGCGGGCTGCAGGAGCGGCTGATTGGTGGGGTGTGGTTCCTGGCGCGGTACGGCGAAACACTGCCTGCGCTGCTGGTGGAGCATGCAGCGCAGGAGTGTCCTGGGCATCGCGTGATTAAGCTGTAGGCTCGCCCTTGGGGCCGTCGAACCAGGCCTTGACCGGCGCGGTGTTCAGGTACCAGAGGAGAAAGATTCCGAGCAGGCCGCTGAGGATGGTGTTGACACCGCCGAGACGCGACAGCTCCAGGGCTTTGGGCACACGAACCAGGCCAACGATCGGAAACAGCGAATAGATCATCACGACCCAGCGCATCCAGCTATAGCCGATGTAATACAGAACGATGAAAACAGCCGAAATGACGGCGCCGAACATCACGCTGAAATGCATAATCGTTGCGATCATTCCCGGTGAGACGGCAGGGCTGGACGGAGTATCGGGCAAGGTCATTGTGAAGGCGGAAACCACGCCCATGATAGTGAGCACGGCCATAAGAGCAGCGGTGAGGGTGACGCCAGAAGGTCTTTGCATGATGCCCGCAAGTGTAGCCCAGATTCGTGTCTGCGCGCGAAGTAGTTTTTGCGCCGGGTTGTGGGGTAGCCTGAGACCGGGCGCACGGAACTTGCGCAGTGTGCGCTTCGTACTTCTTTGCGAGAGGTTCGAACGATGCATCTGCTTTTTGGACTATTGCTTATCCCGTTTGGCGTGATTCACTTTCTGCCTTCAATCGTTGCGGCGTTGCGCAACTCGCGGCACACACTGGCGATTTTTCTGATCAACCTGTTCTTTGGCTGGACCGTGATTGGCTGGATCATTGCGCTGATTTGGGCGCTGACCAGCGAGCCGAAGTTCAGCTATGTATATGCAGCTCCGCCGCGCCGATTTTAGCCCACTAGTTTTGGTTCTAGAATGACCAGTGCGAGGTGTGGCGATGGGATTGAGTGATCAGCCGTTTGAAGTGATGTGCCCGGACTGCGGTGGGATGTTGAAGATCGACCCCGTGACGCGGTCGGTTATCTCGCATACGGCGGCTCCGCGGAAGAAGACGTTTGAGGACTTTGGACAAGCGGCCAAGGCCTTAAAGGAGTCGGACGCGCGGCGTGAGTCAATCTTCGCGCAGAGCGTGCAGGCCGAGAAGAACAAAGACGACTTGATGGCGAAGAGGTTTGCCGAGGCCGTGAAGAAGGCCAAGGAGTCTCCGATGGGCGAACGGCCGTTGCGGGACTTTGATCTGGAGTAGACCGCGATCTGAAGTAGCGCGGGATTTGTGGATTGCGCAGGCCCTGGAGGGTTTGGCGATGAGCGACGAAGCGAAGAACGAAGAGCGCACGATTGACGGTGTACGACAGCCAGCCTGGGAGCCGGTAGCGAGTGCGGCGCAGGCTCCACAACAGCCGCCACAGGTGCTGCCTCCGGGGCAACCGGCTGGTTATGCGTATGGAGCGGGGCAGCCGGGCTATCCGCCTCCGGGGTATCCTCCTCCGCCTCCGGGGTATGTGCCTCCGCCTTACGGCTACCAGGGATATGTGCCGCAGCCGCCTCCGCCGGGACCTCCCAAGGGACAGCCGATGGGGCAGACGCAGTATGAGCCGGTGTACGACGGGCGTGGGCCGCAGGGGTATGGAGCGCCTCCTCCAGCGGCGGGTGCGCCGTATGGGTATGGCCAGCAGATGCCGTATGGGCAGTATCCGCCGCCGTATTACGCGAATAACAACTACGGAGGCGCGGAGATGCTGGCGGTTGCCGCCATGCTGCCGTGGTATCGGCGGCGTATTCGGCGGACCATTGTGGGCAGCATTCTGACGGTGTTCTTTGTGCTGTTCATCGTGCTGAAGGGCTTTTCGATGCTGCTGCACGCGTTCTAGGCATAGGGCGAAAAAGCGCAGTCGGAAATCGCGGGAAGGCCAACCGGTAGACTAGTAGGGATGCCTCCTATATTGAACGCGCAGGGCGTGAGCAAGCGCTTTGGCGCGACGCCCCTTTTTGAAAACCTTTCGTTTACTGTTTCCGACGGCGACCGCATTGGCCTGATCGGTCCCAATGGTGCGGGCAAGTCCACGCTGCTGGCGCTGCTGGCCGGCGAGGTTGAGCCGGATACCGGCGAACTCTCTGTGCGCAAGCGTGCGCGCGTGGCGTACGTGAAGCAGGTCTCCGAATTTCCCGAGGGCGCTACGGTGCGCGGAGTGCTGGAGGCTGCGCTCGAAGGCGCGCACATCGCCGAGGGTGAGCGCGAGCAGCGGTTACGCGAGACGCTGGGACGGACGGGGTTTGAGGACGTAACGGCTGAGGCGGCGAGCCTGAGCGGTGGATGGAAGAAGCGGCTGGCGATTGCCGAGGCTGCGGTGCTGCGGCCGGATGTGCTGCTGCTGGATGAGCCGACGAACCACCTCGACCTTGAAGGCATCGAGTGGCTCGAAGGGTTGCTGCGGACGGCGAAGTTTGCGTCGGTGGTGGTGACGCATGATCGCTACTTTATCGAAGACGTGGCGAGTGAAGTGGTGGAGCTGAGCCGCGTGTATGCGGATGGCATGCTGCGCGTGCGGGGGACGTACTCGAAGTTTCTCGAAGGCCGCGAGTTGTACATGGAAGCGCAGTCGAAGATGCAGGAAGGCCTGCGCAATCGCGTGAAGACGGAGATCGAGTGGTTGCGGCGCGGCCCCAAGGCTCGCGCGACCAAGGCCAAGGCACGCATCGACAATGCACATGAACTGATTGGCAAGCTGGCCGAGGTGGACTCGCGGATGCGGACGTCGAGCACATCGATTGGGTTCGATGCGACGGATCGCAAGACCAAGCGGCTGATCGAGATGGAGCATGTGTCGATCACGCTGGGCGGGCGCGAGATTGTGCGCGATGTGAACTTCGGTTTGACCAATGGCATGAAGCTTGGCCTCGTGGGGCCGAACGGAAGCGGCAAGACGACGATCTTGAAAGCGATGACCGGAGAACTGGAGTCGAGCAAGGGAACGGTGAAGCGTGCGACTGGCTTGAAGATTGTGTACTTCTCGCAGATGCGCGAGCTGGACAGCAGTCTGACGCTGCGGCGGGCGCTGGCACCGGACTCCGATGCGGTGGTGTACCAGGATCGCGTGGTGCATGTGGCTAGCTATGCGGCGAAGTTTCTGTTCAGCGGCGATCAGTTGAATCAGCCTGTCGAACGGTTGAGTGGAGGCGAACGGGCCCGTGTACTGATTGCGCGGTTGATGCTGCAGCCCGCGGACGTGCTGGTGCTCGATGAGCCGACGAACGATTTGGATATTCCGACGCTGGAGATTCTGGAAGAGTCGCTGCTGGAGTTCAAAGGTGCGCTGGTGCTGGTGACGCACGACCGTTACATGCTGGATCGCGTATCGAACACGGTGCTGGGGTTGGACGGCAAGGGAACTTCGAAACTGTTTGCGGACTACTCGCAGTGGGAAGACTGGAAAGGTGTTCAGAAGGGCACCGAGGTGAACACCGAGCAGGGAACTCGCGGCGGCGAGAAGAAGGCGGCTGCGGCTTCGAGCGGCAAGAAGAAGTTGAGCTACATGGAGCAGCGGGAGTATGACGGCATCGAGGCTCGTGTGGAAGCTGCGGACGAGCGGATGGCAGCGGCGCATGACCGGCTGGCGGACCCGAAGGTAGCTAGCGATGCGGCGGCTTTGACGGAGGCGCTCGCGGAGATGGAACTCGCGCAGGCGGAGCATGATGCGGTGTACGAGCGCTGGGCGGAGTTGACGGAGAAACTTGGGTAGTTATTTTGCTTGAAGTGTGAAGCCGGTTTGGGGTAGGGGGAGTTTGCAGGCGTTGGCGTGGACTCCGGTGAGGAAGGCTTCGATGGTGGAGGTGATGTACGGCTCGGCCTTCTCGTGGCCGGGACCGTTGCCTCCCATGTTGGCGTGGGTTGCGCCGTCGATGACTCCGAGCCATTGGCAGTGCGAGGGTTGGCCGGGGAGTTCGTGCCAGGGAACTTGGCGGTCGCTGGGGCCGCCGTTGAGGCTCTCGTCGAGGGTGCCGGTGAGCATCAGGATGGGCTTGTGGATGCTCGCCCAGGCGTGCTCGGCGTAGACGGAGCCGGGGCCTTGTGGCGAGAGGGCGACGTAGGCGTCGAAGCGGTCGAGGCCGGCGAGCGTGGATGGGATGCCGATCTGGTTGCGGGCGCCGGCTTCGAGGGTGACGGTTTCTGCGCCCATGGAGTGGCCGAGCAGGATGCGGAAGGGATGCTTGCAGCTCTGGTTGGCCCAGGTGAGCGCGGCGGAGACGTCGAGGAGGCGGTCGCCTTCGGCGGTGGGGTCGGCGACGAGGTATTGGATTCCGGGGCGCGTGCCGTGCTGGCTGGCGATGTCGGCGAGGAGAGCGCGACGGCCGCTTTCGGCGTGACCCATGACGACGGCGAGGAAGCCGTGCTGCGAGAGGAAGTGGCCGAGATAGCTGAGGCCGAGTTCGGAGCCGCCTGCTCCGTGAGAGATGACGGCGAGTGGAGCGCAGGTTGCTGAGGCTGTGGGCTCGTAGACCATGAGCGGAGTCTGGTGGCCGTCGGAGCGCGGGACTTGGACGAGATGCTGGGCGAAGAGCGGTGTTGCGGTGAGAGCCGCTAGGAGAATCAGGTGGCGCACGTTGACCTCGCGAGCTTGGTTGAGTTGCTCGTATGAACGGGGAAACGGCTGAGTAGTTGCGCGAGTTGTGTCAGTCTTTGCGAATCACTTCGCCGTTTTTCATGACGAAGGTGGGGTGGGTGAGGGTGGTGATGTCTTCGAGGGGGTTGCCGGGGACGGCGATGATGTCGGCGAAGAAGTGGGGTTTGAGCTGGCCGATGTTGTTCTGCCAGCGGAGGAGCTTGGCTCCGTTGAGGAGGCCGGCGCGGAGGGTGTCGGCGGGGGACATGCCGAACTGGACCATGAGGACGTATTCGCGGGCTTGCGTGCCGTGCGGGAAGGGGCCGACGTCTGAGCCTACGGCGAAGGGGACGCCGGCGGCGAGCTGCTTCTTGAACTCGGCGGCGTGGTAGGCGAGCTCGCCGCTGGTGGTTTGGGAAGCGTCGGCGTTGGCGGCGTGCTGGCCGAAGTACTCGCTGATGGCGAAGGTGGGGACGGCATAGATCTGTTTCTCGCGCATGAGTTTCATGGTTTCAGGCGAGAGATGGTAGGCGTGGTCGATGCTGGCTACTCCGGCCTGGGCGGCGTAGAGGGCGGCGGGCTCGCCGGTGCAGTGGACGCCTACGTTGGAGCCGGTGCGGTCGGCTTCGGCTACGGCGGCGGCTAGCTGGGCTTCGGTGTACTGGAAGGGTGTGGTGAAGGTGTCGCCGTCGAGTTGATCGTGGCCGGTCTGGTAGATCTTGGTGAAGTCGGCGCCTTCTTTGCGTTGCTGGCGCATGACGGCGATGAGTTGCTCGGTGGTGTCGGCGAAGTCGGCGTTGGAGGGGACGGGGACTTCGGGGTTGAAACCGAGGGCGTCTTCGTGGCCTCCGAGGATGGAGATGGCGTTGCAACTGACTCGCAAGCGGGGGCCGGGGATGTCGCCGCGGTTGATGGCGTCGCGGACGGCTACGTCGGCGCAGTGGGCGCCCTCGGTGCCCATGTCTCTTTCGGCGGTGAAGCCTGCTTCGACGTCGGCTTTGGCGGCGGCTGCTGCCATGAGGGTGCGGGCGGGGACGGACTCTTCGACGGTTTGCAGGCCTTCGTTGCCGGGGTGGAGGAAGAGGTGGGTGTGGGCGTCGATGAGGCCGGGCATCAGGGTGGTGTCGCCGAGGTCGAGGACTCTTGCGTTGGCCGGGTGGGTGACGTGGGTGCCGGCTTCGAGGATGCGGTTGCCCTGGACGAGGACTTCGCCGGGCGAGGAGACCTTGCCGGCTGCTACGTCGAGGATGCGGGCGGCGTGGAGGACGGTGGTCGGCTGCTGGGCTGTGGCGGTGACGGTGAGCGCGGCTAGCAGGAGGAGTCTCATGGTGGGAGCAGGATACTGCATGGGCCCCCCTCCCCCCGTACTTTTGGGGCAAAGTCTTCAAAGGATGTGGCTTAGGTCTGGACCTGGGTGGGGGGCTGGTCTGGACTGCCTCATGCGGCGAATCCGGGCTTGAACAGAGGCAACAATGTCATGCGTCCAGCTGCGAGCTTTCAGCTTCCAGCTACGAGTCCTAATCTGGCTATAGTTCTATTGTAAATAGCGTGTCAATAGGGTTGGCGGTGATGTGGCTTGGAATCAGGTGGTTAGGGGTGATCGAGAAAGTAGCGCTTGCGCCTGGCTATTGCGGACATGTTAGGGTGGTGGGCAAACCGTGGGGCTTGTGCTGGTGGGAGTAGCTTCAGGGTTTGGGGTGGTGGTGGACGCGGCGTTTCAGGAATGAGATGAAGTCGGGGTAGAACTCTACGGCGAAGTTGCCTATGGAGTCCTCGGCGGCTACCGTGAAGCCGCGTTCGAAGGTGAGGCCGACGCCACGGTCGGCGGAGGGGTAATAGGCGTTGGAGATGGCGCCGCCAATGAGGTTGCCGCCGATGTTGGAGTAGTTGGGCTGCCAGCGGCCATTGTCGCCGCGGCAGCGGACGAGGAAGGCGGCGGTGTAGCCGACGCGGTGAACGAACGAGCCGTGGCCGAGGCGGAAGTAGCGGGGGTCCTGGTGGAGGACGGAGGGGAGGATGGCGCTGGCCCAGAGGCCGCCGTCGAAGTCGTCGGCGTAGCCTGCGCCGTAGCGTTTGGCGTAGCCCTTGAAGCCCTGGCCGTACTCGGGGAACTCGTTCTGGTACTGCTCTAGGCCGGCGTCGGCGGCGGTGGCGATGAAGTCGAAGGGGTCGATGGCGTCGGCGAAGAAGAGCTGGAACTTCTGGCGGGGGTTGAGTGAGACTGCCTGGCCGTTGAGGACGGCGCTGTAGGCGGGGACGACACCGAGCATCTTCTGCTGCTCTTCCTGCTTGAGCTCGCGGTCGGCTTGTGCGGTGTGGTCGGCGGGGGTTTGGGCGGCGAGGGGGAGGGTGAGGAGGAGGGCCAGGAGGATGTGCTTCACCCCGTGAAGGTTACGGGACGGGTGGGCGAAAGAGGGATGAAGTTTTGGACAGGTGGGGGTGGGAGGGAAGGGAGAACAAGTGCAACAGCAGGTCCTCTCCGAGGATGACAAGCAAGAAAAACAAGGGCAACGGCAACTGCAGATCCCTACGGGATGACAAAAGTGGGCTGTGTTACTTGGGGGACCACTGTTCGTCGGCGGAGGGGCCGTAGAGGGCGGGGACGGGGATGTCGTTGAGGCGGAGGTAGACGCCTAGCTGGGCGGTGTGGTGGATGAGGTGGTCGAAGCACATGGTGCGGAAGGCTTGGGAGCGGGGACCGTTGAAGATGAGGTGCTCGCCGAAGGTGAACTTCCAGGGGGCGGAGAGATGCTCGTCGGTGGCGTTGACGATGGAGGCGCGGCACTTGGCGGAGGCGTCGTCAAGGGCGGCGAGGCAGGCTTCGCGGGAGACAAAGGCGAGCGAGGCGTGCTGGCGCTTGGGGTTGGGATCTGCGAGGTCCATGCCTTCGTCTTCGAGGATGTAGTGGCCGAACAGAGCCATGGTGGCGCAGTGCATGGCTAGTTTGCCCATGGGCATGGATTTTGCATGGGGGACCCAATCTGCCTTGTCTGCGGGGACTCGTTCGAGAGTGCGGCGGGTGTTGGAGATCTCGGTGTCGTAATCCTGGAGCAGCACTTCGGCGATGGTCATATGAGTTCCTCAAGGCGGGTCTGGAGACGGTACTCCATGGTGGTGGAGTAACTGTGGTTGGGAATGCGGCCGAGCTCGCGGGTTGGTGTCCGCGCAACGTGCGACCAGAGAAGCCTGGGGATCATGATAGCGAAAGCGTAGGTGACTGCGTTGAGGAAGACGGCGATGCAGGGAGTGAGGCCGGTGAGTGTGATGGTTCCGTCGCCGTTGGAGTTGTAGAGGTAGGCGCCGAGGAGGCCGGGCATGAGAGCGCCGTGGAGCGTGTTGAAGATGGCGTCGGAGCCGGAGTAGAGGGCGAGGTAGGTGAGGTTGGCGGCGATGATGCCGGCGAGTCCGGCGAGGAAGAAGGTGGTGTAGTCGGCGACGGTGAGTTTGGTTTGAGGCATCGCGGCACCTGTGCGGGTGAGATTGGAGCGTACTACCTTTGGGGGAGGAGTACGACTTAGGTGTTACGGGAACACAGGGGAGGATGCGGGGGCAATGGCGAGAACGTAATGGGGGGTGGTTACGAGGGATAGTGACTGGAGGGGGGTTGTTAGTTGTTAGTTCTTAGTTGTTAGAGGGGTGTCAGGTGCGGTC
Organism: Acidobacteriota bacterium; assembly: GCA_040388825.1. Lineage (GTDB taxonomy): Bacteria > Acidobacteriota > Terriglobia > Terriglobales > Acidobacteriaceae > Granulicella. The sequence goes on from JAZKBC010000106.1 coordinate 28,088, forward strand.
GTGGAGTATTTGTCGCGGAAGCACATTCGCCAGAAGAAGCGAATGGTGAGGACGATCAGCAGGTAGAAGAGTGCGTTGACGAGGATAGCGACGATGGTGGCGGTGCGTTCCTCACTAGCGGTGCCGCCGTGGCCACCGGTGATCAGAAGAGACGCGATCAGGCCGGGAAACAAGGGGTAGAACAGCACCATTGCGGTGGATACGTCGTTCGTTAAGCGGGCCAGCAAGGTTAAACCCGCCGCTGTGAGCATCGCGAAAGTGGAGAGGATCGCGAAGATCGCAGACGACGGGCTGAGGGTGACTCTGGCATTGGCCATGAGGGGTTGGAAAGACTAAATGCCGGTGATGTTGAAGCCGCAGTCGACGAAGGTGACTTCGCCGGTGATGGCAGAGGCGAGGTCGGAGGTGAGGAAGAGGCCTACTTTGCCGACTTCGGTTTGCTCGACGTTGCGGTGGAGCGGGGCGCGCTTTTCTACGGTGTCGAGGATGGTGGTGAAGTCGCCGATGCCGCGGGCGGCGAGGGTTTTGATGGGGCCGGCGGAGATGGCGTTGACGCGGATCTTCTGCGAGCCGAGCGAGGCGGCGAGATAGCGGACCGTGGCCTCGAGCGCGGCTTTGCAGACGCCCATGACGTTGTAGTTGGGGAAGACTTTATCGGATCCGTAGTAGGTGAGAGTGAGGACGGAGCCGCCTTCGGTCATGAGCGGAGCGGCGGCGCGGGCGACGGCGATGAGCGAGTAGACGCTGACGTCGTGGGCGATGCGGAAGTCGTCGCGCTTGGTGAGGAGGAAGTCGTTCTTGATGGCGTCGGCGGGAGCAAAGGCGACGGAGTGAACGAGGGTGTGGATGGTGGGGAAGTGTTGGGCGATCTCGGCGAAGGCGGCGTCGATCTGGGCGTCGTCGGAGACGTCGAGCTGGATGGCGCGGGCGCGACCGGTCTGGCCGAGCTCTTCGATGAGGTCTTCGGCGGCCTTCTTGAGGCGATCGCTCTGGTAGCAGAGGACGATGGTGGCGCCGGCGTGGGCGAGATTTTCGGCGATCGCGTAGGCGATGCTGCGGTTGTTGGCGACGCCGAGGATGACGGCGACCTTGCCCTTCATGTCGATCATTGCGTTGAGTGCTCCTGCTTGAATGTGCCGAGGGTAAGGATAGCAGTTTCCTGGGGTAGGCTGGAGGGATGGATGAAGCGCGGCTGGAGTTGGTGGGCGAGGAGTTGGCGTATTGGGGCGGAGACGGCAGTGAGCGATGGCGGGTGGCGATTGCGGAGATTCTGATGGTGGCGGAGTTCGTGTCGACGAGTGGAGCGCTGGGGGAGGACTACTTTCTGGAGTTTGGTGTGGTGCGGGACGGGGAGGCGGCGTTTCTGGAGTGTGTGGTGCCGACGGGCGCGGAGAAGGTGCTGGAGGAGTTGGCGGGCAGGCTGGGGGGGAGGATGCGGCTGAAGCTATTCGATGAGGTGAAGTTTCAGTCGCGGGTGGTGTGGCCGGCGGAGCTGGAAGGGCAGCCGGTTTTCGTGGTGCTGGATGAGGATGGGCGGTCGCAGATGAAGTGGATGCTTTGGGGGAAGAAGGCGCGGTGGCACGTGTCGCCGAAGCTGGTGGAGTGGATGAAGCGGCGATGGGATTTGAGTGGAATGGAAACGGGGC
>JAZKBC010000107.1:0-807 GCA_040388825.1 Acidobacteriota bacterium
CACCGAGCTTGATGGCGGTGTAGATCTTGATCACGCGGCCGATGTTGCCGATGAACATGGTCTTGCCCTGGAAGGCTTTGCCGGCCCACTGGTTGAACTCGAGGGTGAGGAGGGGCTCGATCTGGAGCGAGTAGGACATGAAGGTGGAGGCGTTGGAGAGGGATTGTCCCCAGCTGAGGGTGGCGGCGAGGTTGTTGGCGCGGTCGAGGCCGGTGAGGTTGAGTGGGGAGCTGAACGGATGGACGGAGGGGTAGTTGAGCTCGCCGTTGACGATGGAGATGGTTTGGAAGTGAGCAGCGCCTCGGTTGTAGTAGCTGTAGTCGGCGTTGCGGAGCAGGCGGGCGGCGGGGTATCCGCTGGCAGCGAAGCCGGCGTTGGTGGCGGCGATCATGGCTTGCTGGAGGCGGAGGTTGGAGTCGCGGAGCTGGGCGATGGCGGGGTCGTTGGCGAGGAGGAGGGCGAGGAGCTGGCGCTCGTCGTGATTGAGGTTGAGCGCGTTGGAACCGCCGGCGGAGATGCGGGCGAGCGAGTAGGGATTGTTGGCGCCCTCGAGGAGGTAGTCGATGTAGGCGACGGCGCCTTCGCACTGCTTGACGTTGGTGGGGTCGTAGAGGGCGTCGGGGCCGGAGGTGTAGGGCTCCATGGCGGTGTAGAGGCCGCGGAGGTTTTGCGTGTACTGGACTCCCTGAGAGACGACGGATTGGAACTCGGGTGCGGCGGGGAGGGGTTCGGCGTCGGCGATGGTGCCGCTGATTTGCATGTCGCCGGGTGCGGGCGCCGGAGGTTGCGGAGCAGGCGCTGGCGCTG
>JAZKBC010000107.1:832-5866 GCA_040388825.1 Acidobacteriota bacterium
CCTCGGTGCTGGAGCAGGAGCGGGTGTGGGAGTGTTGACCGCCTGGACGGTCTGGATGGAGGGGCCGTACTTGGCCCAGTAGCTGCCGGTCCAGACCATGGTGAAGCGGACGTTGCCTTGCATGCCTCCGCAGGATGGCATGGGGGCGCCGTTGCTGTAGGTGTTGGCGTAGATGGTTTGCAGGGAGGCGTACTGCGCGAGCTGGGGGCAGGGTGGGACGTTGTAGCTCACCGGAGCAGGTGCAGGGGCTGGGGTGGGAGCGGGGGTTACGGGTCGAGGTGCGGGTTGTGGAGTGTAGGCGACGACTGGGGCGGGTGTGGTGGGTCTAGGCGCTACACCGAAGGCGGTCTGGACTTTGAGTTTTAGGTCGGGATAGCTGGACCATGAGCCGCCGCCGTAGCTGCGGTAGTTGCACTCGCCGGTGTCGCCGTAGCCTTGAGGGCGGCGGCCACGGACTTCGGTGACTGCCTGCGTGACCCAGGCGTCGCGGCAGACTCCGGCGAAGGCGTTGGCGACGTATTGCTTGAGCTCGGGGTAGGACCTCCATGAGCCGCCGTTGTAGTTGCGGTAGTTGCATTCCTGGAGGTCGGCGCTGCCGACGGCGGGGCGGTCCATGACTTCCTTGACGGCCTGGCTTACCCAGGCGTCGCGGCATTGCGCGTGGGCCTTGGGCGCGGAGAGAAGGAGGACGAAGGCGAAGACGCTGAACAGCACGCGCAGGGAACGCTTTGAATTGGGCATGATCTGCCCTCCGGGGTGAATCTGTTGAAGCTGTATCAAGTAACGCTGGAATCGATCGCGAAAAGCGTCACGTGGTGCGAGTGCACGGGGAAGGACTTCGCAAAGGTAGCGGGGTGGGAGATCGATGAAGCGGGACCGGGCGCCCACCCACGTCGCAAAGTATGCGTGTGAATTGGGCGCCCGGTAAGCTCGGCATGCGAGTTGCTTTGACAGAGTGAAGTAGAGCCTAGTTGTGCAGGAAGTACCGGTGGTAAGGGGCGACAGCTTTGTTGAACCAGGTGATGGGAGCAAGGGCGCCGGCGCTGGCCACGGTAGTGATATTGCTGAACCCGTAGCCCCGCAGTGTGCGAACCGTTTCGTCCATGCAATTGTTGCCGAGCACCACGTAGCCGTAGTCCCAGTTCTGGGCTTCGAGGGAGAAGACAGCGGCCGTGTTGATTTTGCCGGTGAGCGGGACCTTCATGTACTGGTCATAACGCGCGAAGGTGGACCCGCCGGAGAAGAAGCTGCGGAGAGCGAGTTCGCTTTCGAAGCGACGCCGGAACGAGCCGTTCATGGTGTTGTACGGGGTGTAGCCGAATGCGAATCCATCCTCGCCACCGGCTTCCCATGCGCCATCGGGGAGCTGGATTGCCCACGAGACGTGGCCGACATCTCCGGGAGGCGGGTTGACGCGGAAGAAGACGTAGGCTGCGCCGCTGGCCATGATATTGCCGGCGCCCCAGACCTGGTTCCACGGCCGGACCTTGCTGCCGGTGGCGGGCTGGCAGTCGTACATGATTACGGGGTTGCCAGCGGTGGCGGTGCTCATGGCGCCTCCCTGGATATCGATGCAAAAGCCATTGCCCATGTTTTGAATCTGACCGACGGAGGTGCGGCTGGCGCTCCAGCTGTCGTCGGACCAGGGCGAGCCGGCCCGCACGCCGGGGATGGTGTTGGTGTACCACCGCTGGGTCGCTGAGCTGGTGCAGGGGTTGAGGACAAGCTGCTTGTGACGCGGATCGAGGGGCCACGGCTTGTCGCCACCATCAAGGCAAAGCTGCCCCTGGGGGTTGTTGGTCGTGTGGATCCGGTTACTGGCATCGATGGAAAAGAGTTGCGAGTTGCCGCCGTGGCAGAGGGCCGCCACGACCTGGGAGCCGGGGTTGAAGCTGGCCGTATCGAGGCAGAAGGCGAGCTGCGGCTGTTGGTAGGGAGAGGATGCAAGGACAAACGGGCCACCCAGCCCGTGAGGGGGACGCGGCGAGGTCATGGAGGGCATGGGTGAGTCGGCGGGGATGGTGACGACGCCGCCCACCGGAGCGTTGACCACGCCGAGGGCGTCGTCGCCGATCTTCTTCCACAGTGCGCCGATAATGGTGAAGGCATCAGCGGCGGTCAAGCCGGAGGTGCTGGCCAGAGAGTACTGATGCGGCGGCATGTTGAACTTCATGGGGGGAGTGAGGCCGGGGCGATAAGTGGGGTTGGTGGCTTTGATCTGGGCGAGCGCGCCCTGGACGTCGGTGTAGGTCAGCGGGCCGGCAGAACCGACGCCATCCCAATATTTGAATTCGGTGGAGGTGGTGGGGAGTGCAACATTCCAGGTGACGCCATAGGCCTGGAGGATCATGTGCTGACGTTCGGGGGCGTTGCCACGGAGGAAAGCGATGTTGTTTTGCTGCATGGCCGGGCGGGATTGGACGCGGGCGTCAGTGAGAGGAACGGATGCCCAGTAGTTGAGCTCGGCCTGGGTGGGGGAGCGGCCGAAGTCTGCCGTATACGAGGCAGAGATCATCGCCATCGTGGCAGCGTTGCTGCCCGCATTCCTGGGAGCGGCTGCTGCTGGAGGCTGGGGTGCATAAGTAACCGCTGGCGCGGGTGTTGGAGGTCGGGGAGCAGGCGCCGGTGCCGGTGCAGGAGCGGGTGTGGCAGGCTTGGGAGCAGGAGCTGGTGGCGGCGTGTAGGCGACGACCGGGGCGGGGGTTGCGGGTCGGGGCGCTACACCGAAGGCTGTCTGGACTTTGAGTTTGAGGTCGGGATAGCTGGACCAGGAGCCTCCGCCGTAACTGCGGTAGTTGCACTCGCCGGTGTCGCCATAGCCTTGCGGGCGGCGACCGCGGACTTCAGTGACAGCCTGGGTGACCCAGGGGTCGCGGCAGATGCCGGTGAAGGCGTTGGCTACGTACTGCTTGAGCTCGGGGTAGGACCTCCATGAGCCGCCGTTGTAGTTGCGGTAGTTGCACTCCTGGAGGTCGGCGCTGCCGACGGCGGGGCGGTCCATGACTTCCTTAACAGCCTGGGTGACCCAGGCGTCGCGGCATTGCGCGTGGGCTTTGGGAGCAGAGAGCATGAGGAAGAACGCGACGACGGAGAAGATCAGACGCAGGGAGCGCTTTGAATCGGGCATGATCTGCCCTCCGGGGATGGATATAGGAGCTATATCGAGTAACGCTGGATTCCATTGCGAAAGCCGTCATCGAATGCGGCCGAAGCGGATGAGGAGGATTAGGTGTGAAACCGGCGTTACTGAATTAAGGCTCAGTGGGCCACGGGAGATGACAGGGATGCGGATGATGGCGAAGGCAGGGGTTGCGGCGGTAGTGATGGCGGCGATGACGATGGGAGCACAGAAGCCGGTGGTGAATCCGGGCAACAACCCGCTGCTGGGGAGTTGGGTGTTTGCGTCAGGCGGGTTGGTGAAGGGAGCGTGCGCGAAGAGTCGCTCGTTCGCGGCGAAGTCGCAGACGTTTGAGGCGTTTGGGAAGATCCAGACGCGCGACGTGAACGCGTATGCGGTGTCGGGAAAGACGATTTACGTGCAGGAGCGGCCGGGATCGGGCGGAACGGTGGCGTACGAAATGGTGGGGGCGAACGAGATGATGGACACGCTGGGGACAGGGGCGTGCCACTGGAAACGGAAGTAGAGCGGCCGGCGCCGCTCAGGCCGATTTGTGGAGAGCGGCGCGGACCTTGTCGACGTGGGTGCCGTGCGCGCGGATGGCCTCGTGAAGCTGGTCGCCGGTGACGTGGAACTCCTTGGACCAATAGGCGATGTCGGAGGCCATCTTGGGGTTGATCTCTTTGGGATCGTGCGGGCCTTTGGTGTGCTCTTCGTGGATGGCGTGGGGCTCGTGGGCTTTGGGGGTGTCGTGATGCTCGGACATGGATCCTCTTTTCGGTCTCGGCGGTCTTGCTAGACAGATGAGGATGGGGAGAGTGGGGATGTACGGGGGGATCTTCTACCCCGGAATGGGGACGCGGGTGAGGTGGTGAGCGGGGGAGGAACTTGCGGCAGGCCTTTGGGATGTTCAATTTTGAGCGTAGCCGATGGCTGTTTCATCTTGTTGCACTTTCCCCTTGCCGCAGAATCGGTGTGGGACTAATCTGCATTGAACTCTTAAAAGAAATAACGGTGTAGAGAGGTGTCCCGTGAAAGCTGCGTGTTGGTTGCTATGCGTCCTGCTCGTCTTGACTCAATCAGGTGTTGCGCAACAGGCGCAGCCGAACACTGACAAGTCGTCAGCTCCACAGGCGGCGGCCAGCACGCCGAGTGCTCCTCCGCAACCAAATACGCTGCTGGACGGCACTCCGATCAAACTGCGGCTGGCGGAGAACCTCTCGTCGGAGACGAACAAGACGAACGATGAAGTGCCGTTCGAGGTGACAGAAGAAGTGGACGTGATGGGTGTCCCGGTAATCATCAAAGGCGCGACGGCGCTGGGGACAATTACCAACGCCGAGGGGAAGAGACGTATGGGACGCGGCGGGAAACTGGATGTTGCGCTGAGCAGTGTGCGTTTGGTGGATGGTGAAAAGGCGCAAATAAGCGCCTCCCGGGATTCAAAGGGGGGCGGTCATGTGGGAGCCATGACGGGAGCCATGGTCGCGACGGCTGTAGTCTTCTTTCCCGCTGCGCCTTTGTTTCTGTTCATGCACGGAAAGGCAGTGGAGATTCCCAAGGGTACGGAGATCACGGCGTACATTCAGGGCGATATGAAGCTGGATATGGCCAAGATGGTGCCGGCGGGGAGCGCTCCCGCAGTTGCGGCTATGAGTGCTGCTGCTGCACCCTCGATGGCGAGCCTGACCGTTGAGGCGAGCGTGGTTGGCGCGGATATTGAAGTGGACGGGAACTTTGTGGGCAGCACACCGTCGACCGTGACGGTGACGCCAGGACAGCACGTAATTGTGGTGAAGAAGAAGGGCTACACAGACTGGACTCGGTCGATGAATGTGTCTGGTAGTTCGGTGCACCTTAACGCCGATCTGGACGCTCTACCCGCAGCGAAGTAAGCAACGCAGCCCTTTGTGGTT
>JAZKBC010000107.1:5876-8623 GCA_040388825.1 Acidobacteriota bacterium
TGCGACAGCGGCGGCTTGGAGGGATTTTCTCACGGGGTGGGTGGGTTGTTTGGGTAGGGTTACTTGACGCCGTTGTCGGGGTTCCAGGAGCCCTGGAGTTTGCGGACGTAGAGGATCTGGCCGGTGTGGTAGGCGTTGTGGGTGCAGATGTTGGCGATGGTGGGGGCGGCGGAGGCGAGCTGGGCGTCGGAGGCGTGGGCGACCCAGTCTTCGAGGCTGAGCATTACGGCGTCGAGGTCGTGGACGGTGCGGGTCCAGGTGGCGGCGTTGAAGTCGTTGAAGGTCTCCTGGTTGTTGCCGCTGAACTTGCCGGGGTCTTCGCCGCGGAGTTTGGCGAGGCTGCGGGCGTTCCAGAACCAGAGGTGGAAGGCGAGCATGCCGGTGGAGTGGTTGTTGGCGGGGTCGATTTTGCCAGAGGCGTTGGTGGGGATCCAGCGGGCCTGCTCGGGGGTGAGGCCGGCTACGGCGGCGTTGACGGGAGTGAACCAGTCAGCCTGATTGTGGGTGGAGCGGAGCTGCTGGAGGAGCGTGGAGCGCAGAGTTGCGGGCGCGGCGGGCGCAGGCGACTGGGCGGGGGTGAGCGTGGCGGAGGCGAGGAGAATGACGGAGAAGGCGAGGAAGCGGCGCATGCGGGGAATTCTACAGCGACGGATGATGCTTGCGTCGACGGGCGCCTGGGGTGGGGGTACCCCCTCCCCTCCCCGGTATGGTCCTAAAATCTTGAGTGGATGGGATTTAGGTCTGGACTGGGGTCTAGACCGGTCCGGAGCAGGAATCTGCCGGTGGTGGCGCGGACCTGTTTTTATCCCCTACTTCTATTGTAGAGAGTCCAGAGAGCAAGTGGGCCAGGAGATTTGGGAAGAAATCGCCAGTGCTGGTGCGGGGTTTGGCGATTTTCGGGGTGTTGGGGGGCTTGACAAGATTTGGGTGGAGGATTTTCCCGCAGGGGTGGATGGGAAGATTAGGGGATGAAGCTGACGGGGTATGCAGGGAAGGCGAAGAAAGTGGCGGTGCAGGAAGCGCGGACGGTGATTCCGGGGTTTGTGAATGGGCGGGGGCAGGAGGTGGTGGAGCGGACGGGGGCTGCGTCGGGGAGCGGGCGCGGGCAGGTGGTGTACCGGATGCGGTGCCGGGGGTGCGGCGGGGAGTATGGAGCGAATGGGTGCGATGTGTGGTCGCGGCGGTGTCCGCTGTGCCAGGGTGGCGCGCCGGGAGAGGTTTTGCGGGAGAAGGTGGGTGGGTTGTTTGAAGGCAGGGAGTAGGGAATAGGGAGTAGGGAGTAGGAAGAGCGCGGTTGCGGCTTCGGGAGTGAGATTTGTGGCGCGACCTAAGAAAGCAATTCAGTCGTTCCGCTCCGCTGCACTCCGGCCTGCGGCAGCGCGGAGCCCACTCATGCCGCGAAGTGCTGCGTCATGAATGGGGCACCCGGTTTGGGGCTGGGCGGATGCGTTGCCGGGGGTGCGGTGGGGAGTATGGGGCGAATGGGTGCGATGTGTGGTCGCGGCGGTGTCCGCTGTGCCAGGGTGGCGCGCCGGGGGAGGTTTTGCGGGAGAGGGTGGGTGGGTTGTTTGGATAGGGCCTACATTTTCAGGTAGTAAAACTGTGCTGTTTTGCTACACTTGGCGGGTTCCGGGCGAGTCGAGAGGTGTCCGCTTTGGGTGAGCCACGATCGAAAGTTCTTCCGTTTCCGAAAAAGGGTATTGCGCAAACCCGGTCCTCTTCGGCTAATATTGATATAAGCGCAAGTTCTGCTGGGCGGCCACCGTCGCTGGCTGAGCCTGAACTGCGTGTCGCCATCACGAGGATCGTCCACTATGGCACTGTTTGGCAGACGCGGCATGCCGGACAAGAGCGCGACTATCGAAATGTCAGCGATGACGATATACAACATATGCTCATCGGCCCATGGGCGCTCGAGCGCAAGCCGGAGTGGAGCGAGGATCATCGCAACTGGAAGTACCGGCTTCGAGGGACAGACATTGAGGGTGACGAATTGCCCCTCATTGTGGCTGTCAATGAGGAAGAGCAGAAGCTTGCGGTTGTCACGAAGTTTTGAACGCAGCGCGACGGAGAGTTGCATGGCGCGGAAGGCAGAAGTGAAAGTCTCGACGAAACAAAAGCCGTACCACTACCTGGGAGCTGGGCTGCCGAATGTGTATCTGGTAGGTGTGGAGTATGCGGTGGACCCTGAAACCGGCGACGAGTCCGTGGGTATACCGTGTCTGCCGGAGTTGTTGAATGCCCTGGCGGTGGCGGTGGTCACGAAGGACTCGACGCTGACCGGGGATGAGCTTCGTTTTTTGCGGAAACGGCTGGGCAAGTCGTCCAAGGATTTTGCCGCACTTGTGGGGTTGACCAGTGAGCAGTACTCGCGGATCGAAAATGGCGCGATGCTAACGCCGCCGAACGACAAGCTGATCCGGTTAATGTTTATTGGGCTGAGCCTGCTGAAAACGATCTCTTCGAAGGAATTGATGGAAAAGGTCGCGAGCGCAAGCTGGGCGGCGGCTGTGAATCATGAGGAGAAGATCGTCGCGACCCATGATGCGGGGCAGAGCTGGATTGTGCAGACGAAAGCAGCTTGACGCGGAAAAAGCCTCGCCGGAATCGAGGAAGGCAATTCCCGTTTCGCTGCGCTTCACTCTGGCCTGCGGCAGCGTGGAACCCACTCATGCCGCGAAGTGCCGCGTCATGAATGGGGCACCTGTGATCTTTCAGGAGGTTGTCCATCTGACTTGAACCGAGGA
>JAZKBC010000108.1:0-14751 GCA_040388825.1 Acidobacteriota bacterium
CCATTCCATCAAAATGGGGACCTTTGTACTTGTCTCACTTTAGGGGGTCACTCCAAGTACACAATTTTGACTACAGAGATGCCAGCACTTTTGTTGCCTCAAATGAGGACCGAACGCATCTTTGGTTACCCAAGAAACTACCAAAAGCGAAGTGACCTCTTTGACGTTTGGGTCGAGATTTGTGATCGAGCACTCAGCGCTCTGTTCAACGCGATGATTTCGTCTGTTATGGTCGGGGCGCTCAGATTCGAACTGAGGACCCCCTGCTCCCAAAGCAGGTGCGCTACCAGGCTGCGCCACGCCCCGACTCTTCTAATTATCGCATCCGGAACCCACAATCCAGAACCCCGTCCGGCACCAAGATTATCCGACCATCGCAGGCAGTCCCGTCAACCTGACCAACTGGAACGCCGCCGACAGGGTCAACACTTCAAGAATCACGTCCATTATGTGGTCTCAGCAGTCTTCAACGGGAACCGGGCCAAAATGTGCGCTTTACAAAGCCGCCGCTACAGACCAGAATTTCCTTGCACCTCTACTCCACTCGACGACGGGTTCAGCCATGACGTTCCATCGCAGGATGCATCTCGACACAAATCCCGTAGACCGGCGCCGCTTTCTCGGCCTTACAGGCTCGGCCGCCATCGCGGCCATCGCGACTCCGGCCTCTGGTCTTGCGACGCCCACGCCCGCTGCTCCAGCGGCCCCCGAGCAACGGACGGGAAACGGCGAGTGGACCTACCGGACCGCACCCAATTGGGGTAAGTTACCGACCGACACCAAATTCGGTGGCACGCATGGCGGTATAGCGATTGACAAGGCCGGCCTGCTCTACGTCAGCACTCAGAGTTCTACTGGTGTTCTGGTCTATGCAAAGGATGGAACCCTCGTTCGCACCATCGCGCACGACTACCCCGAAATCCATTCCATCGTGCACGCCGAGGAACAAGGCGAAGAGTACTTTTACGCCACCGTGCAAAAGGGGACTCCGAAGGAAAACTGGCTCTTCATCAAGATGAAGACTGACGGCACGGTCGTCCAGAAGATAACGGCTCCGCCGGAAGCCGGCTTCAAGGCACCCAACGAATGGCGCCTGACTGCAGCTGTTCCCGGCCCGGATGGCTCGATCTTCATCGCTAACGGCTACGGGGATTCCCGCATCTTCCGTTTCGACAAAGCCGGCAACTACAAGGGCAGCTTCGCCGGTAAAGGCCCCGGAGATGGCCAGTGCAACTGCTGCCACGGCCTCACCGTAGACACCCGCTACGATCAGCCGCTGCTCCTGGTCTGCGACCGCGAAAATCGTCGTCTTAGCCACTACGACTTCGACGGTAAGTTCGTCCGCAACGTCACTTTCCACCTGCGACGGCCCTGCCAGGCAAGCCTGCACGGCGACTACGTTGTACTCTCCGAGCTCGAGGGCCGCGCCACCGTGCTCGACAAAGACAACGTTCCCGTTGCCTTCCTCGGTGACAACCCGCAAAAGAGCCAGTGGGCGAACTACACTGTACCTCTCGCGGACATAGCTCCCGCGCTGTTCACTGCCGCACATGGGGCTTTCATCGCACCCGACGGCACCATCTATATCTCCGACTGGAACAGTACCGGTCGCGTCACCAAGCTAGAGCGAGTCTGACGGCTCGAGGCTCGCACGGCCTAGAACTGCAACACTTTTTGCTCGGCAGGGGGCAGCGCCGCATCGGCGCGAACCTTCGTCTCGCCGACATAGAAATGCTGCAGCTTCGGCAAACGCCCGGTGATCGCTAGCGACTCCGGCGTGATCCCCGTGTCAAACACACTCAACGACTCCAACTGCCCGAGGTTCCCGAGCGCCAGTACCGTCGCATCCGTAATCTTCGTGTGCATCAGCCGCAAGGTCCGCAGGCTCTGCATCGCGGCCAGGTCAGCAGCCGAGCGGTCCGTGATTCCGGTTGAAGAAAAGTCCGCCTCCACGATCGCTCCGCTGATCGGTTTTAGCGCCGCCACATCCTCGTTCCCAAACTTCTCTCCCAGCAGCGAAGCATGGAGCACCAGTCCCACCGAGCCTCTCGACTCATAGTTCAACACTCCCGGATACCGGGCCTGCAGATGCGCGACCGCCGCAGCCAGCGGCGCTCGCGCCTTCGCCACCACGACCGGATCAGCCATCTCGAAACTCAGCGCAGCAGCCGGCGCAGAGCCCGTCGGCGCTCCTTGAATGGCACTTACCGGCCCGGTCGCAGAAGCTCCGTTGGCAATCCAAAGCTCAATCAACTTGACTTCGTCCGCCGTCAAAGGCTTCTTGCCATCGGGCGGCATTGCGCCGTCCTCGCCGGGCTTAAGGCTGATCCGCTGAAACAGCACACTATCCTTGGCGTCGCCACCTTTGATCACGGGCCCGTCCTTGCCACCACGCAGGATCGCGTCATAGCTATCAAGCCGCAGCCCACCTTTGCGCTTCTCCGAACCATGGCAGCTGGTGCAGTTCGCGGCCAGGATGGGTTGCACCTTCGCCCCATAGAACGTTGCACTGTCCGGTGCGGCCGCAACACGATTCCCTGCAGAAGGCGCAAACAAATGCCGCAATCCATCCGGCATCGCCTCCGTCAGATGATTCTCTCCCTGCGAGATCTGTCCACCCCGATACCCCGTCCATGACACCAGCGCCACCGTCGCCGCAAGCGCGCCAATATACACGCCACTCAACCGCGGCCCTACGATCCTCGCCCGCAGCATCCAGCAAACCCAGCAGGCGGCAGCCACAGCTACGCCGCCCCACATATGTTGCGTTACCAGGCGGCCGGAGTAGCTCGAACTCCTCGCCAGGCACCAACCCAGACCAGCCGCTACCAGGCTCGCGATCATCGCCAGCACCAGGATAAAGTCCACCGAAGCCCGCAGATGCGGAAGCCGTTCGTGGCGGCCCGCTATCTCCAGCACCGGCACCACCAGCAACAGTGCAATTGGAAAGTGAACCGTCAGCAGATGAAATCGACCGACGAACTGCGCCATCTGCGCACGGCTCGCGCCATCCGGCGGATACACCGCGATCAACAGCGCCAGCAACACCACAGGCGCTAGCGCAATCCACCGCAACCGGTCCTGCGGAGAAGCCAGTCGAAGCAAAATCCTCATCACCAGGCGAAACCTCGATCGCTGCGGCAACTGCCGTTAGCCAATTTCATGCAAGGAGCTCGCCCACCACGCGCGCCGGCTTCACGCTGGTCAACTTCTGTTCCAGTCCCTGGAAGTTGTACGTGAGTTGGCGGTGATCGAAGCCCATCACATAAAGCATAGTCGCATGCAGGTCTCGAATCTCTACTGGATCTTTGGCAATTTCGTAGCCCATCGCATCGGTCTCACCGTATGCCATTCCCGGCTTGACGCCGCCGCCCGCCATCCACATCGTGAACGCCCCCGGATTATGGTCACGCCCCACAAACTTCATGGTCTGTCCATTGCGATTCTCGCGCATCGACGTCCGTCCAAACTCGCCACCCCACACCACCAGCGTGTCCTCCAGCAGCCCACGCTCTTTCAGGTCCATCAGCAGCGCGCCAATCGGTTGATCCACTTCGCGGCACTTATCCTGGAATCCGATATTCAGCGACTCCCTGGCCGACGTCCCATGATCATCCCATCCCCAGTGATAGAGCTGGATAAACCGCACACCTCGCTCCGCCAGTCGCCGCGCCACAAGGCAGTTGTTGGCAAAGCTCGACTCATTCGGATTTGCACCGTAGCTCGCCCGCGTCGCCGCCGACTCCTTGTTGATGTCCATCACATCCGTCGCATCCATCTGCATCCGGAACGCCATCTCGTACTGCGCGATCCGGGTCACCGTCTCCGGATTCCCAAACTCCGCATACGACTGCCGATCGATCTCATCCACCGCGTTCAACATCTGGCGTCGCTGATCCCGGCTCACATCTGAGGGGTTCTTCAGATACAGCACCGGTTCTCCATGCGACCGGCACTGCACTCCCTGGTACACGCTCGGCAGAAATCCCGAGCCCCACAACTGCTTGCCGCCATCCGGCTGATTGCCTCCCGACACCAGCACGATAAAGCCCGGCAGGTTCTGATTCTCCGTCCCCAATCCATACGTCACCCACGAGCCAATCGACGGATACCCCAGCCGCGGATTGCCTGTCTGCACCAGCAACTGCGCCGGTGCATGATTGAACTGATCCGTATGCATCGAACGGATCACGCACAGCTCATCGATATGCTTCTCCAGGTGTGGCAGCCGGTCCGAAATCCACTGCCCACTCTGTCCCGACCGATGAAACGGGTACTGCGGCCCCAGCAGCTTCGGCACACCGCTGATAAAAGCAAACCGCTTCCCTGCCAGAAATGAGGCGGGGCAATCCTGTCCATCCAACTTCGCAAGATCCGGCTTGTAGTCGAACAACTCCAGTTGGCTCGGTGCCCCCGCCATATGCAGATAGATGATCCGCTTTGCGCGCGGAGCAAACTGCGGCGCCAGCACAGACAGCGGATTCGAAGGGTCACGCGCGAAATCCAGTCGCGGCGATCCATCCACACCGCGTTCCGCCGCATGCACCGGCAACCCCAGCTTCAGCGCCGAAGCACCCAGAAACATCCCACCAACGCCCGTCGAAAGATCGCGGAGGAAATGTCGCCGCGTCCGCGCCTGCAATACCGCTTGCTTCACCGCAGCTGGCATCTCCGCGCCGAACAGACCCTGCGCACGCTCTTGATCCATCCCATCTTTCGACATCGACATCCTGATCACCTCACCAGCGCAGCATCCAGGTTGAACAGGATGCTGCCCACAACGGCGAATCCTCGAGCATCGCTGCTCGAAACTCCGCGTCCCAACGAACCCTTCGCAAAGCCGGCCTTCACCACGCCGCCTCCATCCCGCACGCCCAGCGCCTGTAGATATGCCTTGCGCAACACCGCTAGTTCCTTCTCAGTCGGTTCTCGCGACAATACCAGACGTGTCTCATAGATCAGCCGCTCATCCAGTTCCGCCTCGCCGCCGCGCACTCGCTTCAACTCCGGGCCCGCAACCACTCTCCGCGCCAGCGCAGCCGCCGTCTCCTGGTACACCGGATCGTTGAACGTCACCAACGCCTGTAGCGGTGTATTCGTAGCAATCCGCCGCGGCAGGCTCACATCCCTGTCGGAAGCATCGAAGATCAGCGAACTCGGATACCCCGCCGTCCGCTTGATAAACGTATAGATTGCCCGCCGGTACCGGTTCGGCCCAACCGCATCCGTCCACTTCGCATCGTTATAAACGCTGTTCCAAATCCCCGCCGGCTGCGGAGGCATTACCGGCGGTCCACCCATCGTCGTGTTCAGCAACCCACTCGCTACCAACGCCTGATCCCGCACCATCTCCGCCGTCAACCGCTGCTGCGGCCCGCGCGCCAGCAGCCGATTGCGCGGATCGCGCGCCAGCAGCGCCGGTGTCGCCGTCGCGCTCTGTCGATACGTCGCACTCGTCACAATCTCGCGCAGTAACGCCTTCATATCCCAGTGCAGATCATTTTGGAAGTGCAGCGCCATCCAGTCCAGCAAGGCCTGGTTACTCGGCGCCTCCCCCACGCTGCCAAAGTTCTCCAGCGTCTCCACCAGCCCGGTGCCATACAGCTCCTCCCAATATCGATTCACCGCAACCCGCGCCGTCAGCGGTTGCCCCGGCTGAAAGAACCATTGCGCCAGCGTCAGCCGGTTACGCGGAACGCCCTGCGGAAACTTCGGAAAGATCCCCGGCACATCCGGCTGCAGATCCGGCCCAATCTTGTTCAGGAAATTTCCCCGATCGAACTCCTTCGTCGCCCTCTGCTCATACGGCTGCTGCTCCACCATCACCGGCAAACCAACCGTAGGAATCTTCCCCAGCGTCTGCCGCAACTCAACGAGCCTGGCAACCTTCGGAGCGCGCTCCGCTGTCATTGCCGTCCATGCCGGGTCGCCACTGACCGAAAGCCTCACCCGCTGCACCAGCGCCGGCTTGTCGTCGATGTTCTTCGTCTGCGCGAGGTCGATTTGCAACCGGCTACTCGCGGCCATCCGCAGCGGCGCCGCCGGCACGCAAACAATCCACCGAGTCCGAAATACTCGAGCCATCGCCGCGAACAGACTCGGCACGTCCGGATCCTTGCGCTTGGGATCACTCAGCGCCGCTAAGGCAGCATCCAGGTTCGTCTCTGAGTCCTGCGCAAAATACCTGAACTCCACCTTGCTCTTCTGCCCATCCGCCCCAACTACCCAGCCTTGCATCTTGTCTACGATGAAGCCCGCTTCCGGTGAGTGCCGTGCGTTATCCGCATTCAGCGGCGGCACCTCCACACGCAATGCCGTGATCACCGGAAGATTGGCCTTCGCGGTGTACTCGTAGAACGAAATCGACGGCGCATCCGCATTCGTCCAGGCCTCACCATCGCGCAGCGTAAACGTCTTCGCCGGTCCGGCAACCTTCGCCCGCTCCAGGCTCTTCTTTGCCGTATCAATCGCGGTTGCAATCCCTGTAAGCGTATCCTTGCGCTTCTTGGGATCAAGCTTCGGATTCTTAACCGCGTCCGCCCTCTGCTTCTCCAGCTTCGGAAGCAGCGGTGTCAGCGCTTCTACCTCGTTCGCGTCCGCAGCCTCAATCGGCAGCGCCTTCCACGCTGTTTTGCTTTCGATATCCCGATCCGACTCCTCCACCTCCCGCAACAGCCTCGAATTCTGCTCCTCAATCCCCGCCACCTCCGCGTACCGCGCCTTATCCGTGGGCACACGCATCGTGGGCGAATCGTCCAGCAGGTCCGCATCCCTCTGCGTATTGAAGAAGGCGATCGACTTGTAATAATCCGCATGCCGGATCGGATCATACGGATGCGAGTGGCACTGCACGCAGTTCATCGTCACGCCGTTCAGCACCGACCACGTCGTCGCCACGCGGTCCATCACCGCCGCCAGCCGAAACTCCTCATCGTCGGTCCCACCTTCATCATTGCTCGGCGTCTGCCGATGGAACGAGGTCGCAATGCGATCTTCAAACGTCGCATGCGGCAGCAAGTCTCCCGCCAGTTGCGTAATCACAAAATGGTCATAAGGAACGTTGCGGTTGTACGCCTCAATCACCCAGTCGCGATAAGGCCAAACACCCGCCCGCGTTGCGTCCTTCTCATACCCCTTCGTATCCGCATACCGTGCCAGGTCAAGCCACGTCGCTGCCCACCGCTCGCCATAGCGCGGCGACGCCAGCAACCGATCAACTTGCTTCTCATAAGCATTCGCTGACGTATCCGCCAGGAACGCCGCCTGCTCCGCCTCCGTGGGCGGCAACCCCGTCAGATCAAATGATGCCCTTCGCAGCAGCTCCGCCTTGCTCGCCTCCGGTGACGGTTGCAGCCCTTCCTTCTCCAGCCGCGCCAGGATGAATCGATCGAGCGGCTGCCGCACCCAGCCTGCGTTCTTCACCTCCGGCAGCGGATCCGACTTCGGTGCTTCGAATGCCCAGTAGTCCTGCCACTTAGCTCCCTGCTGGATCCATCGTTTCAGTAATGCAATCTGCTCCGGTGGAAGCGGAGGCCCGTGATACGGCATACGAACTTCCGGGTCAGTTGCCGTCAGCCGCGCCATGAACTCCGAAGCATCAGGATGCCCCGGCACAATCGTCCTGCGCCCAGAAGTCCCCACCCCCAGCGCTTCTTCGCGAAAAATAAACGACACGTTATTCCGCTGCCGCACGCCGCCATGACAAGCCACGCAGTTCTGATTCAGAATCGGCCGTATGTCCCGGCTAAACTCCACCGGCGCTTGCGAGCGTCTATGAGTCAGGACGGTGAAACCGATTACAACGAGAGCACAAAACACCACTCCCAGACCCAACCAAACCGTTGCACGCCCACGAAAGCGATCTGGAAGAACTCCGCGCATAGACAACTTGGACAAACGGCAAACCCCGAGTGCAATCCAGCTTCTGGTTGAACGACCGATCCGCCGGGAGTGGCGGAATCTTTGCGACTCACCCTATCACGACAAAAATAGGCGCGTAAACCTCTACCCATTGCAGCACTCCCAGGGCTACGGCCGAGCGCCTGCCCCCACATCAATGCGGGCCATCATCCACAGTCGTGGACACACTTCAGCCCGCTCCCCCAAGTACTCCTCGCCTCAATACATCTGCGTAATCGCACAAGCCTTCGCCCGATGCGTTCCATCCACCTTGCAGGCTCGTGCAAACAGCCCCGCCGCCGACTCATCCCCCACCCTCGCCGCAGCCACCGCTGCATACCAAAGCGCGTCCGCCGAAGCATCGCCAGCCGTCAACGGCTTCAGAGTAGCCAATGCAACCGCATCTTCATGCAGCTCTAGTTGCGCAACGCCTCGATACAGCACCGGCAGCGCCGACTTCGGATACCTCGTTCCCACACCTGCAAACGCCTTCTCCGCCGCTGCGAAATCCCCATGGTTATACGCATGGAAAGCCGGCAGCAGCTCCGCCGAAGTCGGCTCATCCGGCGACCCCTTTTCTTGCCCTCGCGTCAGCAGGTCTGACCCCCGCGAACCTGGCGCAATCAGCGGATCCACGACCGCCACCTCAGCCAGAATCTGTTCCCGATGCACCGTTCCTGCAGCCACCGGCGCCGAGGGAGTTTTGACCTCGGGCGCGCTCGCCATCTCCTGCGTGCCCCGCAGATACACCCTGGCTCCGGTCAACAGCGCAGCCACCACCAGCCCCGCAGCAATCGCCGCAAACATCATCCGTCGCCGCCTCACTCGCGCCGCATCAATCGACACCACGCCCGGCACAGTCGCCTCTTTCTTCGATTCGATCACCGCCAGCACCCGCGCACTCCGTTCCGCGGTAAACAACGCCGCCTCGTCCTCTTCACGATCGTTCAGCAGCGCCTGGCACAGCGAACACCGCGCCGCATGCTTCAACACCGGTCCAGCCACCTCCTGCGGCAGAACATCTTCCTTCGCCGCATACAACAACTCCGGCGGAGGGCACGTACCCGCGCCCTGCGTCAGCATCGCTTCAAATTCCTCAGCGGACATCTCCGGCTGCGTCGAGTTGGTTTCGAAATCGGGCATCGTAGCGCGCCTACACGGCGGGAGTCATTCCTTTCTCGCGGTCATCTCTTCCCGCAACAGCCTGCGGACGCAGCGGCGCCGCACTCGCATCAAACGTGTCCCGCAGCAGCTTCAGCGCATACTGCAGGTGGTTCTTCACCTGCATCTCCGAAGTCCGCAAGTGCTCAGCAATCTCCGCCCGCGACATCCCATGCCGGAACCGCAGAATCAGGCATCGCCGGTGCATCGGCTTCAACTCGGTACAGCGACCCAGCAGTGTCTCCAGCGGGAACTCGGGCTCAGTTGTCGTCGATCGCGGGCTCTCCTGCAACACCGCTTCCGACCACCGTTGCTCAACATAGTGGTGCCGCCAGTAGTCGGCAGCGCGGCGCTTCGCCACGGCAAACAGCCATGCAGGCAACTGCTCCCGCGGAACGCGATCGACCTGGTCCCGGAATGCCAGAAACACTTCGCTCGTAATATCCTCCGCAACCTCGGGCCGTGACACGGCGCGCAGTGACACACCAAACACTGCGCCGGCGTATTCGCGATAAATCTCGTCGAAGTCGCTCATAAGGAATTCGGGCCAGAAGACAAAGTGGAGGAATCTGATTTCAAAAAAGTGAGATGCACTCTCTTCTGAGTACGATATTGGATTTCTTCACTGGAAGGAAATATCACCAGCCATTGAAGTTAGCCCAACCGTAACGTCACCCTCACCAACTCTGACGCATTACGACGGATTCTCTCCCGGCAGCTTTCTACGGCTCGCCCGAGAGCGAAAACCCGGCCCAGAATGAAGGATCAGGCCGCAATTGATGCACTCCCGTCACTGTTTCGGCATGAATTTTCCCAGCCCGAAGATCGCGTAGTGTTGCGAGCTGCGCGTTGCGCAGGGCATCACTCGGAGACGCCCCCCTCTGCAGCTCCGCATAAAACCGCGGCATCATCCGCGACGTCGGTTGATCGCTAATGTCCCACAACGTCGTCAATACCCTGGCCGCCCCTGCGTAAAAGAACGCACGGCTCATCCCCGAAACACCATCGCCGCTGATCTTCCCCAGCCCCGTCTTGCATGCGCTCAACACCACCAGCCGCGCACTCACATGCAGCCTGTAAATATCCGCCACCGACAGCCTGCCCGCGTGCTCCGCATCATCCAGCGCCAGGAACGAAGCATAGGGCGCGCTCTCGTTCAGCACGGCATGCGTCGCAAAGTGCACCATCGTCGCCTGCGGCAACGCCGCCGTCAGCTCGCTCACCGACGCCTTGCGCCCCTCGAGCCTCGTTACCTCGTCAGCCGTAAACCCGCGACTGATCGCCTTTAGCTCGTTCTCAGTACCCGGCAACTCCGGCAGCGCTCGTCCATCCACTCCCGGAGTCGTAACCGGATGCGCCACCACCAGCAGGTGCTCCGGCTTCGCGTTCGCTGCCTGCAGATTGCGCTCCGTAAACGCCAGCAAACCCATCGACGGCACCGTATGAATCCGGTACCGCTCCACCAGATACTTCCCTGCCGCTCCCGGCTCACGCAGCGCAGCAAACGATACCGTAAACAGCGGGCCCGCCGGGACAATTGTCAGCAGTTCTCCCTTCTTCTGCGGAAGGTGCTGCGCCACCGGCGCAATCAGCAACCGATACAAACTCCTCCAAGCCGTTGACTCTGCAGCATCCAGCTTTGGCGCGCGATGGCTCTCTGCCACCAGATGCTCCAGCCGCGCCGCCGTCACCGGCTGCAGCACCTCAAACACCGGCTCCCCCGGCCTCACCATCCACACATACAACGCATCCTTCGTCAGCCAGTACGAGATCACCGTCGAGTGCAGCCGCCCAGCCGACTCCAGAATCTGCGTCACTGTCAGCGGCGGCAGATGCTCCGGGCTCGCAATCAAATCCTTCCGCGCCTGCTCCGGCGTCAGCTTCGGTCCCGCCGGCTTCTTCGAGCTCTCCGCAATCTTCCGGCTCTCCAGCAGGTCTAGGAAACCCCGCGCCCGAGCCTCCTCCGCCACCTCCAGCGCTTCGGACGCCTTGTTCTGAGCTGTCAAAATCTTGATCGTCGTATCATACGTATCGCTCTGCTCATCCGTGAAGCCCTGCTTGTAGGCATCCTCCGGGATCATGTGCATTTCAGCTTCTTCCAGCAGACTTAGCGCTTCCTTGGAATCGGCCAGCGCATCGTCATACATCCGCAGAGAAACCTTTGCCGCCGATGACGTGTTGAGGGCTTCGATCAAATACAAACTCTGGTTATCCGCACGGCACAACGGTATCGTCAACTTCGACTCCGCGATCGCCTTCTCCTCGGCACCGGTCCTCATGTACGCATCGCCTAGTTGCCAGTGGCGAACGCAGAGGTCGAAAGGTGTGCTCGCCTTCGCCGCCATCGCTTCAAGAATCGGCAACGCCAGCGCTGGCTGTCCGGCCTTCACATAAGTGTGAGCAAGGTTTGCCGAGATGAAGTCCACAAACGGCTGCGAGTGGATCTGCCGCGCGTACTCGATCCCCTTCTTGTACAGCGGGATCGAGTGCGCAAAGTCCAGCATCGCGTCGTGAGCCACGCCCATAGCGTTGTAGGTTTGCGGAACCAGCGAAACATCACCCGACTTAATCTGCAACGCCAGCGCCACTTTGTAATGCTTCAGCGCTTCCGGCGCACGACCCAGTTGCCGCTCCAGCCTCCCCATCGCCGTTTGCACACCGGCCCGTGAATTCTCATGCTCCGGACAAACCGCGTACAGCGCGTCCGCATGCTGCAGGTGCGGCATCTCCTCGTCAAAGTGATTCACCCGGTGCAAACGCGATGCCCAGTCCTCTTCAATGCGCGCCCCGATGCACGGGTAGTTATCCGCCCGAGCCTCCGCCAGCAGAGCCCCATAATCCACATCTCTCTCCGCGCTCTTTGCGGCCACCTTCGTATAAAGCGCCTGGTAGCGGTCGCCGGAAGCCTCAAAAAACCGGTTCGCCGCCCAGAACTCCGTCGCGGCGTCCTTGTAATTCCCTTTGTACGAATACCCCAGGGCCAAACCATAATGCGCTCGCGCCGCTCCAGCGCTTGATCCCAGTCCCTCGAACAGCTTCAGCGCGGTGCGAAACAACTCCTCTGCATCGTTGAACCGCCGTTGCTCCGCCGCATCGCCCAGAGCTTCCACCGCCAGCGCCTCGGCACACGTATTCTGCGCCGCCACCGCATCCTTGCGCGCCTCGATCAAGGTCTTGGCCGCGGCTTCCACCTGCTTCAACTCATAAAACTGCTTGTATCCAGTCGCCAGTGATGCCGCCAGCGTCTCCGGAATTGTCCCTGCCGGGAACGCAGGCACAAAGTGTCCCCCCGGCCGATCCGCCACCGGCGCACACACTGTCGCAGTCCCCTGGCTCCATCCCACTCCACTCGCCAGCCCCAAAACCACCATCACCGCGAGCCGTGACCCGCCAGCGCTGCCTACCCGACTCGAACCCCACATGCAGACCCGCCCTCTTGAGTTAACTGGTCCAGCCGACAGCGCCAAAAATCTAGACACGATTATTTTCATCCATTTTCGCCAGCCCGCGCGACAACCTCGCAGAAAACAAAGTTTTGTGCCGCGGCGAAGCCTTCGCTCCTCCGCGCGCAGGGAGCGTCAACATGAACATAGCGGAACGGAATTCGTTTGCACGTCGAGTCGCAGCTCTGGGGCTGCTTGCAGCCAGCGTGACCATGCTGGGGCTCGGTGTCTCAGCCGCCCACGAACCGTCACCCTCTGCTCCCATTGCTCCTGCTCCGCACGCCGCGCAATCCGTTCGCCCGCACTCCAGCCTGGCTCCCAGCGGTGCTGCGCTTCAATTCGCCCCCGCCATGCTCACACCGCTCGCAGGCGGCGCCGCCACCTATAACGAAGGCGGTGTCGGCTCCGCGGTAAACGCCGGTTCAGCTTACGATGTCAAGGTCGACGCCTCCGGCAACATCGTCTACGTTGACGTTCAACACGAAACGCTGCGCCGCATCAGCGCCGCCGACGGCACCGTCACCACCATCGCCGGAGTCCCCGCCGCCGACAACCTGGCGCGCATCCAGGCCCTCAGCTCCTTCAATCAGTCCACCCAGTCCTCTCTCCCTTCTGGCGGGCGCTTTTCACGCCGGGAGCTCATAAAAGCCCGTGTTGCTGCCCTCACACAGGCCTCCCATAACGGCCTGAAATCCATGGCGCGCAGCCAGGCGGTCTCCGCCTCGGCCTTCCACTTCGACGATCCCGTCGCCCTCGCCATCGACGCCTCTGGCAACATCTTCGTCGCCGACGACTTCGCTCAGGTCGTCTATGAGATCGCCGGCAACAACGTCACCATCGTCGCCGGCCAGCCCTACGTCGGCAACTACAGCGGCGACGGCGGCCTGGCCACTGCAGCCGAACTCAACTCCCCCGAAGCCCTCGCCTTCGACAACGCCGGCAACCTCCTCATCGCCGACTCCGGCAACGACATCGTCCGCAAAATCGACAAAGTCTCCGGCAACATCTCCACCATCGCCGGCCTTCCGCTCCAGACCAACACCACCGGTGACGGCGGACCCGCCACCGCAGCCGGACTCGTGTTCCCTGACGGCCTCGCCGTCGACTCAATCGGCAACATCTTCATCGCCGACGGCGACGCCAACTTCATCCGCAAAATCGATACGTCCGGCAACATCTCCACCATCGCCGGCACGGGAGGCGCGGACTACTTCGGAGACGGCGGACCCGCCACCTCTGCTGCCTTCAACAGCCCCGGCAACCTCGCCCTGGACGCCGCCGGAAGCCTCTACATCGCTGACTACGAGAACAACGTCATCCGCAAGATCGACTCAGCCGGCAACATCCACACCGTCGCCGGCAACCCCAGCGCCAATACCTACGCCGGCGCCCCGGGCCTCGCCACCGCGTTCGACCTCGGCAACCTCAACGCCGTCGCCGTCGAATCCAACGGCGCCATCGACATCGGCGCCGGCACCATCAACTACGTCGTCCGCGCCGGATCCACCACCATCCTCGATTTTGGCACTCTCTCCTTCGGCGACTCCGCCCAGCAAACCCTCACTCTCTCGAACGTCGGCTCCTCGCCAATCCAATTTTCCGGCGCTCCCGTCGTCGCCGGTGTCGGCTACACCATCCAGCCCGCCTCCACCAATGGCTGCGACTTCTCCTCCACCCTCACTCTCGCTCCCGGCGCGCAATGCGACCTCGTCGTCTCCCTCACCATCAACAGCTACGGCGTCGACGCTGGTTCCCTCACCTTCTCCGACAACGCCGCCACGTCCACGCAGGTCATCAACCTCAACGCTGTCGTTCTCAAACCCGCCTCCACCACCACGCTTTCCGTCGACCACTCCAGCATCAGCGCCGGAGGCTCAGTTCTGCTCTCCGCCAGCGTCAGCGGCTTCGGCAGTGGCAACCCCACCGGCTCAGTTAGCTTCTTCGACGACCAGCCCACCGGCCAGGTCCTCATCGCCAACGCCAAACTCGACGGCAGCGACAACGCCTCCTTCACCGCCACCTCGCTCTCCGCCGGAACCCATCGCTTCTACGCCTCCTATCCCGGCGATTCCCAATACAACAACAGCCAGTCCGCCGAGCAAACCGTCAGCGCTCTCGGCACACCCATCACCTCCATCGTCCTCACCGCAACTCCCGGAACCGTCACCCCCGGCGCCACCATCAACGCCAGCGTCACGCTCACCGCATCCACCACGCCCACCGGCACCGTGCTCTTCCGCATGGCGGG
>JAZKBC010000108.1:14761-16472 GCA_040388825.1 Acidobacteriota bacterium
CGGGCACCACCGTCGGCACCGCCACGCTCAGCGGCGGCACCGCGAACCTCAGTTTCGCTGCCGTTGGCAACTCCACGACCGCAGTCGTCGCCTCCTATCTCGGCGACGCCACCTACAACCCCGCCACCTCGAACCTCGTCACCATCGCCTTCACCTCCGGCCCCATCCTGCAGCTCGCTCCCTCGTCCATCGACACCTTCGCCGGCGACGGCTTCCAGTACAACGAAGGCGGTCCTGCCACCGATGCCCGGGTCTACACGCCAACCGGCATCACCGTCGACACCCACGGCAACGTCTACTTCGCCGACCGCGACACCGCCACCGTCCGCCGCGTCAACGCCAGCAACGGCACCATCGACACCATCGCCGGCACCATCCCCCACAGCTGCTGCAGCGGCGGAGGCGAAATCAAGCCGGCCGCCGCCCAGTCCGGCATCCAGTCGCTGCACGGCAAAGTAGCCATCACGCCCTCCGTCAGCCCCACGCTCAAGGCCCACGCCGCTCTCGCCCCGGGCACCCAGGCCGTGGGGTATGGCCTCGACGAGCCCCAGGGCGTCGCGGTCGACGCCTCTGGCAACGTCTACTTCTCTGACTTCTACAACGCCGCCGTCTACAAGGTCGACACCACCGGCAAGCTCTCCATCGTCGCCGGCCTCGAATACAACTCCGGCTTCTCCGGCGACGGCAGCGCCGCCACTCTCGCCCAACTCAGCGGTCCCATGCAGATCGCGCTCGACGCCGCCGGCAATCTCTACATCGCCGACTCCTACAACAGCGTCATCCGGAAAGTCGACACCGTCACCGGCATCATCACCACCGTCGCCGGCACCTCTCAGGACTTCGATTACACCGGCGACGGTGGCCCCGCCACCTCCGCCACCTTCAATCAGCCCCGCGGCGTCATCCTCGATCCGGCGGGCAACATCTTCATCGCCGATAGCTCCAACGACGTCATCCGCAAAGTCGACACCAACGGCATCATCCACACCATCGCCGGCAACCATCGCGGCGTCTACTCCGGCGACGGCGGCCTCGCTACAGCAGCCGGCATCGCCGTTCCCGCCCAACTCGCCCTCGACGCCGCCGGCAGCCTCTACATCGCCGACTACGCCAACCGCGTCGTCCGCAAGATCGACTCGAACGGCATCATCCACACCGTCGCCGGCAACAACGCCGACGCTCCCAACCGCTCCGGCGCTCTCGGCGCGGACATCGGCTCGCCCAACGCTGTCGCTCTCGACGCCGCCGGCAACCTCTACATCACCTCCAACAACAACGGCGCCGTCTACGTCGTCGGCCCCGCCTCCACCATCGACTTCGGCAGCAACCCACTTCCCTACACCGCCTCGCAAACCCTCACCGTCTCCAATGCCGGTGCCGCTGCCCTTCATTTCTCCGGTTCGCCCATCCTCAGCGGAGCCGGCTTCACTGCCGCTCCCGCATCCACTCACGGCTGCGACTTCTCCCAACCTCTCGCCCCCGGCGCCAGTTGCGACGAAGTCATCACCTTCTCCCCCACAAGCTCCGGAGACTACAGCGGCTCGCTCGTCCTGAACGATGACGCCAGTGGTAGCCAACAAACCATCGCCCTCACCGGCAACGCCCAGCTCCCCGCCACCACCACGACACTCACCTTCACCCCCGGCGAAATCCTCCTCGGCCAGTCCTCCACCATCGCCGTTACCGTTGCTCCCTCCTCCGGCACCGGCCC
>JAZKBC010000108.1:16482-19320 GCA_040388825.1 Acidobacteriota bacterium
TTCGCAGTTTGGATCAACGGCGGTTTTGTCATCATCACCCTGGTCAACGGCCAGGGCTCCACGACCATCACGCCCACTTACTCCGGCAACGTCTACGCCATGGCCCAATATCCCGGCGACTCCAACTATCAGGGCAGCAACAGCGACGGCGAAATCCTGACCGTCGACCAGCCCTCCGCCACCCTCAATCTCCAGGCCCTGCCCGCCACCGTCAACCCCGGTCAGCAGATCAACGCCTCCGTCACCATCACCGGCAACGGCGCAGCGCCGCCGACCGGCACCATCACTTTCAGCATGAACGGCATCACCGTGGCAACGCAGACCATCGCCAACGGTGCAGCGTCCGCCACCTTCAACCCCACCAAGCTCGGCGCCTCTAGCGTGGTCGCAAAGTACTCCGGTGATAGCACCTACCTCAGCACCAGCACCTCCGCGCCCGTCACCGTGCCCTCTGCTCCCATCCTCGAGTTCAACCCCCGGCAGACTTATCTCTTCGCCGGAATCCCCGGTGACGACAACCATTGGGGCCAGTCCTACGGCACCTTCCCCGCCACGCAAACCCAGATGCACTTCCCCTCCAACCTTGCCGTCGATAACTTCGGCAACGTCTACGTCTCCGACCAGGGCAACGACGTCATCCGCAAAGTCGATCCCACCACCGGCCAGATGTCTCAGTTCGCCGGCTACGAGCACCAGCAGACCATCTACTACTGCAACTCCGGCGGCGAAGGCTACGACGCCGGCAACGCCAACTTCTGCAACCCCGCCGGCATGGCCTTTGACGCCGCCAACAACATGTATCTCGCCGACTACAGCAACGGCGCCATCTACCGCATCGACGGCGCCTCCCACGTCATCACCACCGTCGCAGGCCGCCCCGGCCAGAGCGGCGCATTGGGCGATGGCCCCGGGACCACCCTTCAGCTGAACGGCCCCATCGGCGTAGCTGTAGACAAGCTCGGCAATGTCTACTGGGCGGAGTACGGCTCCCGCCGTGTCCGCAAGATGGACTCCTCCGGCAACGTCACCACGGTCGCCGGTGTGTACTACGGCTCTCCCTACGCTCTCCCCACTGCAAACGAGCTTGCCACCAACTTCGCTCTCGGCCGTCCCCGCGGTGTCGCCCTCGACAGCAAGGGCAACCTCTACATCACCGACGAGCAGTTCCAGGTCATATTCAAGGTCGACGCCGTCAACCAATACATCACCGTCTACACCGGCAACGGCACCGGCATCGCCGGGCCGCAAGGTGACGGCGGCCTCGCCACCGACGCCATCCTCCAGTACCCCGACCAGCTCGTCGTCGACGCCGCCGACAACCTCTACGTCGGTGACGCCGGCCACGACACCGTCCGCCGCATCGACGCCCTCACCGGCATCATCACCGCCGTCGCTGGCTTCGAGAACGGCTACCAGGGCGGCAACTACCTCGCGCCCAACGGCACTCCTTCCAACAACACGCCGCTCGAAAGCCCCTACGGCATCGCCATCGACAACGCCGGTTCGCTCTACGTCTCTTCCACCTACGACGAAACCGTCTTCAAAGTCGGTCCCAACGGCGCTCTGCTCCTCGCCAACACCGTCAACGCCTCCGCTCCGCTCACCCTCTCCAACAACGGCAACGCTCCGCTGCACTTCTCCGCGACGCCCTACACCATCACTGGCGACTTCACTCTCGTCGCCCCCACCAACAACGCCTGCGACTTCACCCAGCCTCTCGGCGCCGGCACAACCTGCACCATCAACGTCCAGCGCACCGACGTCGGAACCAGCGGCTCCATCGTCTTCAACGACGACGCTCTGCTCTCTCCGCAGACCACCATCGTCCACGTCAACGCCAACCCCTCTCCCTCCGCCACCGCGCTGCAGGTTTACAACAGCCCCGCAGCCCCCGGCGCTGAAATCGACCTCGTCGCCTCCATCGCCGTCGACGGTCTCCCGCCCAGCGGCACTGTCTCCTACTACGAAGGCAGCACGCTGCTTGGCGTCGCCAACCTCATCGGTACCTATGCCATCGCCGAGCTGCCCATCACCACGCTCAGCGTCGGCTCTCACAACATCACCGCCGTCTACAGCGGTGACCTCAACTACGCCCCCAGCACCTCGGATGTCCAGGCTGCAGTCGTAACCGGCAATTCGAACGCTCCGGTCCTCACCTTGCCGTCGAACATCGTCGTGGAAGCAACCAGCTCCAGCGGTGCCATCGTCGCTTTCACCGCCACGGCAACCGATCCAACCGACGGAACCGTCCCCGTCACCTGCACGCCTACCTCGGGTAGCACCTTCCCGATCGCCGCGACGCCGGTCAACTGCAGCGCCACAGACAAGGCCGGCAACACAACGACCGGCTCATTCACCATCACGGTGCGCGACACCACACCGCCCGTCCTCAACTTGTCCGGCAACTTTGCGGCGGAAGCAACCAGCCCCAGCGGCGCACAAGTTTCCTTCGGCGGCACCGCAACCGATATCGTCGATGGCACCGATCCCGTCACCTGCACGCCTGCATCGCCCGCGACCCTTCCCCAGGGCGTCAACACCATCAACTGCAGCGCCACCGACAAGGCCGGCAATGTCGCCACAGGCGCCATCACCATCACGGTGCGCGACACCACACCACCCGTCCTCACACTCTCCGGCGACTTTACAGCGGAAGCAATCAGCCCCAGCGGAGCACAAGTCTCCTTCGGCG
Organism: Acidobacteriota bacterium; assembly: GCA_040388825.1. GTDB lineage: Bacteria > Acidobacteriota > Terriglobia > Terriglobales > Acidobacteriaceae > Granulicella. The sequence continues at coordinate 19,175 of JAZKBC010000108.1, forward strand.
GCACCGCAACGGATACCGCCGACGGAACTCTTCCCGTCACCTGCACGCCTTCGTCGCCCGCCACTCTCCCCGAAGGCGTCAACACGATCCACTGCAGCGCCACCGACAAGGCTGGCAATGTCGCCACAGGCGCCATCACCATCACG
>JAZKBC010000109.1:0-388 GCA_040388825.1 Acidobacteriota bacterium
ATGAAAAAAACCACGGTTCCGGCCAAGAAAACCACGCTGGGCGATCGAATCAGCAAATTCTTTGGCCGCAGCAACCGTGAAGGTCCATAACATGGGTGCCTGCAATCCGCAGCCTGTCATGCGCGGGTAATTTCTGCCTGCGCTTGCCTCGCCTCGGCCTGTCTGTTCATGGTCACTGCGGGGAGGGCGCAGAACACCGCGCCCGACTGGCGTGAAGGAGTCGCCAAGCCTTTTCGTGCGGTCATTCTGAGCGCTTCCCTGCGTGAAGGTATCACCAGCATTTCTGTCGCTGAAGGGACCCGCCATCAACCTACAGTCAGGCAATCGAGCGCCGTGGCGCTGCTCCATAAGATCAAGATTCGTCATGCAGGTGGGCTCCCCTTTTTCA
>JAZKBC010000109.1:398-1518 GCA_040388825.1 Acidobacteriota bacterium
GCTGGAGAGCATTGAAATCATCGCTGACCTGCTCCACAATCACGGCCTGCCCGGCGGCCAGGTGTTTGATGCGCGGCGTCACCGAGGGTCGGCCGCGATCGTTTCCCAGGCCGACTAGGAGAGACAAATCATCATCGCCACTGGCGCGGCACGGACATCCGAATGGGGGACGGGCGTGGCGAATTTGGGAGGGGTGAATGGGGTGGCCACGGAGGTCAACGAGAAGCTTTTGGTGTGGGTTGTCAGCTGTTCGGTCGAGCAGCCCGGCAGGGTGATCTCTTATAATAGTGTGAAGGTTGAGGTGCTGAAACGGTAACGCCGGAGGGAGGATCTTCGAGTGTGGAGGCGCTCATTCTCGGTCCCTTGGCCGGCCCAAATTCTAGGCTGCGGACGGCTCCGCTGGACCCTGTCAGCACTCCGCCGTCAGGCTGGGCGCCGTTGCCGGGGTATTATAGTGAGTAAGGAGGAGATACGCCGGTGATCGGTTTTCACCAGGGTTCATGCAGATAGTACAAATTTCACGGTAACACTTAGACCGTAATCTTGTGGATACATTGGTGCAGGCGGCTGATTCAAAAAATGTCGCTGCTCTCTGTGCCAGATTTTCCGGTCAGCCCATTCATCATTTCCATGCTTCTTCCTCAGTCCAAATCCACCGCCCGTGCCCCTCGGCATGCGGGTGGTGATTTTGTACTGGAGATGATGGAACCGCGCATCCTGCTTTCGGGAGCGCCGGTGGACCTGCCACAGCCTGTGGTGGACATGGCCTCCCCCCCGCCGCCACCGACCGCTTCGGCGGATCAGGTGGTCTTGATGATCCCATGCACCACCCCGCTGACTGCGGACATCACGGCCACTCCGAGTGCCGCGATGACACATTCTGTCTTTGGCAAAACGGAAGCGCTTCCTGCTGCTGCGGAACCCGAACAGCATCCACTGACTCCCGAAAACGCCGCCAAGTCGGCTGAAGTCACCACGGTCGATGTCGCGGATGAATCCGACAAACCAGCCGTCGAGCCCCTTCTTCCGACCTCACTTGAGGCGGGATTAACAGCTTCCAAAGCGGTGCCTGCCAGCAACACCATGACGGGTGAACTGGTGGACACGCTCCACGCTGCCA
>JAZKBC010000110.1:0-1566 GCA_040388825.1 Acidobacteriota bacterium
CCTATCTTCCAGGTGGTGAATGTCGGCACGCAGCTTACTGAGGCGATTGCAGGTCTGGACCGCACCGGCGAGATTCTGAGCGAGCAGCAGGAGTATGACGAGCCGGGCCGCGTTGTCGACCTGCCCCCGGTTGCGGGCGATGTGCGATTCAACGAGGTGCGCTTCGCCTACGAGCGGGACAAGCCGGTGCTGCACGGCATCTCGTTCCATGCCGAGCGGGGGACGGTGACGGCGCTGGTGGGGTCTTCAGGTTCAGGCAAATCTACGATCATCAGCCTGGTCTGTGCCTTTCATGCACCGGACTCGGGCTCGATCCTGGTGGATGGCGTCGATCTGTCGACGGTGAAACTGGACAGCTATCGCAGCCAGCTAGGCGTGGTGCTGCAGGAGTCGTTCCTGTTCGACGGGTCCATCCGGGACAACGTGATGTTCTCGCGTCCCGATGCGACCGAGGAGCAACTGCTGCGTGCCTGCGCCATCGCGCGCGTGGATGAGTTCGCCGAGCGTTTCCCGGAGGGCTACGACACCATCGTGGGTGAGCGCGGGGTGAAGCTCTCCGGCGGCCAGCGGCAGCGGCTGTCCATCGCGAGGGCAATTCTGGCGGAGCCGCGCATCCTGATCCTGGACGAAGCAACTTCGTCGCTCGATTCGGAGAGCGAGGCGATGATCCAAGAGGGCCTGGACTTCCTGATGCGGGGGCGCACCACGTTTGTGATTGCGCACCGCCTCTCGACCATCCGGCGTGCCGACCAGATTCTGGTGGTAGAGGCGGGGCAGATCGTGGAGCACGGGACCCATGAGACCCTGTTCGCGCTGGGTGGCCGCTACCATGACCTGTACACGCGGCAGCATGGGCTTGACGCGAACCGGTTCCTGGCGCCGGGCGAGGGCGACTCTGTACCGGTCGAGGGCGAGACTCAAATGGAAGCCGCTCAGGATGGGACGGTGTAAGGAACCCCTCCCCCCTCCGGTGCGGGAGGTTGGCTTGTAACTCCTTTCACTGCAGTGGGATACCCTCTCTCCCGAGGGCTAAATTCGTCACTCTAAAAGATTTACAGCTAAATTCGTCCAAACAAATAACTTATCGTGCCGTGTACTGCCGCTGCCTTTGGGCAATCGCCGTGGCGGGAAAAATCCAGACGCAAAAAAGCCACGACGATGGTCGTGGCGGTGGCATGCGCTTTTCTTGCTGCCTATTCAAGTGTAGCGCAGCAGCATAGGTGAAATGGCAGATTTCTCTGACTGGCGAGGTGGGCCATTCCAATTCGGGAATGACGGGTGCTGACGCGGAGATGCCGCATGCAATCGGTTGTCCTGGAGACGTCGTATTCCGGTCACCGCGAGGATGGAAGAGCCGGATGAGGGTGCATTAAACCCCTACAAAATCGTTCTTGTAAATAGGAGAAAGATAGGGGATGATGCGTACGCAAGTGATATCTCCTGGAAATGCTTACGGCGCTCCTCTCAGAGAGGGCGCCTTTTTCTTGCACCTTGGGAAGAATGGCGAACCATGCTCCACCGGAGGGTGGAGAGCAAAACCCGTCCGGCGACGGAAGACGCGACGGA
>JAZKBC010000111.1:0-2372 GCA_040388825.1 Acidobacteriota bacterium
ATCCGCAATCGAAGCCAGCGCCAAATCATGCGTCGAAATCGCTCCAACCGCTCCAGCCTCCACCAACGACCGCAGCACGCTCTCCGCCGCAGCCCGACGATCCACCGAGTTCGTCCCGCTAAAAATCTCGTCGATCAGAAACAACTCCAGCCCTCGTGAGCCACGAGCCAAATCCACCATCGCCTTCAACCGCTCCACCTCAGCGAGGAACTTCGACTTGCCTTCACCCAGCGCATCCACAATCGCCAGCGACGCCCCCACCCGCAGCGCGCTCATCCTCACCTTCTTCGCCGCCACCGGAGCTCCCGCCAACGCCATCACCACCGCAGCTCCCATCGCCCTTAGCAGCGTCGACTTCCCCGCCATATTCGACCCGCTCACCAGCAGAAACCGCACACCCTCACCCAGCGCAACATCGTTCGCCACAGCATCCTTCGCCGCCAGCAGTGGATGCCACAACCCTTCAGCCTCAAACACCGCCACCGCCGCTCCCTCATCCAGAATCTCCGGCCAGCAGCACTCCTCATGCTCCGCCGCATACGTCGCCAAAGCCACCAGCGCCTCAAACTCTCCCCACGCCGCCAGCCATCGCCGCATCGGCTCATCGAACTCCCGCTTCCAAGCATCGAGCGCAATCGCCGCGTGCGTCCCCAACGCAAACGCCAGCGAGAACGCGAAGAACCACTCCTTCGGCCTCTGCTCCACCACGGCCAGGTGCCGCTCCAGCCGCTTCAGCGCCAGGTCCTCACCCTCGGCCGCAACCTGCAACTCCTTCAACCGCCCGGCGGCAAACCCCTGCGCCCGCATCACCTTCAAGCCCTCGCGCAGGATCGCCGTCTGCCCCAGCAGCTTCTTCGCCGCTTCCAGCTCCGCCAGCACCTTCTTTCGCAGCCGCAAACACACCAGTCCCTGCACCAGGAACACCAGCCCCACGTTCTGCCAAACCAGCGTCGAATCCATCTTCAACACCAGTCCCGCCACGATCACCGCAACCCACGCCACCGTGGTCAGCAGCAGCACACCATGCATCCACCTCGGCAGATCACTCCGCTCCAGGTCGAGCCACTTCTCATACTTCTCCGCCGGAACATCCTCAAACTTGAACCGCCCCAGCAGCGCCACTCGCTCCTGCAGGTCCATGTTCGGCGTCAGCTCCCGCACCGCCTCCTGCCTCGCCCGCGCGACCGCCGCCGAAGCAGGCTCCAGCAGCAATCGAGCCAGCCCGCGCTGCCCCACCGCGGTCCGCGTCGTCGCCAGCCGGTCGAACAGCGAATCCTTCCCCACCACATTCAGGTCGTGCGCATACAAGTGCCCGTCCGCCGCAAACCGCTCGCCCAGCAGCCCCGTGCTCAACGACTCGCCCCGAACCCGCGCCAGGCTCGCACGATAAAACGACGCCACCCGCGAAGCCCGAAACGCCTGCTCCCCCGCCCGCATCATCAGCGCGAGCATCGCCAACCCCGACACCACCACCGCGATCGCCAGCGCATCCACATGCGCAATCCCGGCTGCTTCTTTCAACACCAGCACCAACGCCGCACCCGCCGCCAGTGCCGCAAATCGGAACCCGCTGCCGCGCCCCTGAGCCCGCGCATACGCTGCATTCGCCGCCGCCAGCCGCCGTTCGTACTCTGCTTCCACCGCTCCAGACATTCCCCCAGCATAGCCGTTGCCCCACCTCCACCGCACGAGTACCCTCATTCCCATGCGCGCGCTGCTTCTTCTCACTCTCGCCACCACCACCTCGCTCTTCGCCTCCAACGTGGACGCGCAAGACGTCCACGTCAAGGTCGACCCCAACGGCGGCGGCTCCATCGCCAGCGCCGACAACTTCCCCACCATCCAGAACGCTCTCGACCACGCCCCGCAAGCGCCACACGGCCGCATCTATATCGAGATCGTCCCCGGCACCTACCACGAGCGCATCAACGTCACCCGCCTCCGCCCGCGCCTCACGCTCATCGGCCTCGGCAAATCGCCTTCCGACGTCGTCATCACCAACTCCCTCAACGCCAAAACCGCCGGCGGAACCTACTTCACCGAAACCGCCCAGATCAACGCCGACGACTTCGAAGCCGACAACATCACCTTCGCCAACACCGCCGGCCCCACCGGCCAGGCCGTCGCCGCCGTCGTCCGCAGCGATCGCGCCGTCTTCAAACACTGCCGCTTCCTCTCCGATCAGGACACCCTCTTCGCCGACTTCGGCCGCCAGTACTACGTCGACTCCTACATCGAAGGCGGCGTCGACTTCATCTTCGGCAACGCCACTGCCGTCTTCGACCATGTCGAGCTTCACTCTAACGGCCCCGGCTTTCTCACCGCCCAATCCCGCACCGCGCCCACGCAAACCACCGGCTACGTCATCGACC